>MERZ01000111.1:11636-12858 GCA_001770785.1 Burkholderiales bacterium RIFCSPHIGHO2_12_FULL_61_11 | reverse complement strand
GCCGTCACGGTGTTTTCAAGACCAAACGGCGAACCGATGGCCATGACCCATTCGCCAACTTTCAGGCGCTTGATATCGCCAATTTTCACGGCTGGCAGCCCCGTCGCCTGAATCTTCACGACGGCAATGTCGCTGCGCTTGTCCGCTCCGATGATTTTGGCCTTGAATTCGCGATTGTCCGTCAGGGTGACGATCACTTCATCCGCACCGTCGACCACATGGGCATTGGTCATGACAAAGCCGTCTGCCGTCAAAATGAATCCGGACCCCACGCCACGCGGCTGATCCTCATCCGGCTGGGGATGGTTGCGGTCCGGGCCCGGCGCGCGCGGCATGTTGGGTGGCACTGGAATGCCGAATCGCCGGAAAAATTCCAGCATTTGCTCGTCGACGCTGCCTGCGGCCGATGCCTTGACTTTCTCAAGAGTCCGGATATTGACCACCGAGGGCCCCACCTGTTCCACCAGATCAGTGAAATCTGGCAGCGTACGGTTTTGAGCCCACACGGGTGTAACAGGCAGCACGGCGCTTGTGGCCGCGACGGCCAGCAGGCCTGCACTCAAGTAAGAGCGCAGTAGTTTCCAGTTCAATTCAAGCATCATCAGCCTCGTCGTAAATATTGATAATCAGGCCAGCAAACTTGTTGGCATTAAATAGGGACCAGCGGGGAAAAAAGCAATCCCTTGTCCGCCATGAAATTGCCGCAATGGTTCCGCACAAGCAGCCGTAGCTATTTCCTGCGTTCGATCCCGTTGGCAAAGAGTCTCAAGGTTGTCATGGGAACCTCGCCCATGACGGTTAACCAGTATCGGTCCAGTCGCTTGGTGATCGACTGGGTGGCGCCCAGCGACAAATTCGACTCCTTGCCATGGCGCTGGCGGTCGAAGGGTTCCACAAAAAGCGAAACCGAGGCAAGCCCATCGGAAAAAATCCATTGCAGAGGTTCGTCGCCAGCCACTGCATCGGCCGCGCTGGCCGGGCGCTTGTAGCAACTCACAGTCTTGAAGCCGGCCACAGGCGTCTTTAGTATCCAGCCTTCGGCAGTTGCTGTGGTCTTCACCAAGACAGGTTTTTCAACACGATAACCCTCGACATTGCCCATCATCTTCATGAGTTTTTCCATTTTGACGGGCGCATCCATCTGCAATTCCGAAAACGCAGCCTGCTCAAGCACCTTGCCATCGGTGTCCATCGTCTGCAGCTTCACCACCAGACCTTTCTT
>MERZ01000111.1:7074-11617 GCA_001770785.1 Burkholderiales bacterium RIFCSPHIGHO2_12_FULL_61_11 | reverse complement strand
CTGTCGATCGACTGGAGCAACTCGGGGAACATGCCAAGCGACTCCCGCTTTTCGCTGCGAACCACCCCATGATCCCGCATGAAAGTGACTACCTGGTCGTTATGCCGGAAGATGGAGCGCGGCGGACCGGTGAGCGTCTCTACCCGCTCCATCTGCTGATTGCCTTCGCAAACATGCCATATCTTGGCGCTTGACATAGCGCCCCCCGAGGACACCACAAAGATCCCGATATAGGCACGGTTTTTCGAAGCCTCGTGCATTCGCATCAACCATTGATTGATGCTCCTGGATTCTTCCGTGGTCGCATCCGCAGCCGATACGGCAGACACTTTGCCAGGCAAGGGTACCTGAGCCGCTACATAATTCATAGCGAGAAGCGCCCATGCCAAAAGTGTTATAAAGCGAAAAATCTTAAAATTCATGGCTTGATGTTGACTTTTCAGAAGTTGAAAGATCACTCAGCGCCCCGCGCCTTGCGGTGTTTCAAAAGTGGCATTCCGGAAAAATCCCGAGGGCTCTTGCAAGGCGGAAGTACCACCCAACTGCTTGTGCGCGGCCAGCAACTCCTCAAGCCTGGCATCGCGCACCATCGGGCCTTGCGGGGACACCACCAGTTGTTGGGCTGCGGGAGCCTGCGCAAGCTGCGGTGCAGAGGCGGGCACCAGAAGGCCCGAGGCATTCCATGCAATGGCGGACACAGCCGCCAGCGAGGCAAAGCCAGCCACCAGCTTCCAGCGAAAATTTGCATCGTTAGACGCCGGGCCGCCGTGGTGGCTCAACTCACCAGGGGCGATTCCGTTGGCGGGTGCCGCCGAATCAAGGTCAACAGATCGGGGCTGCGTGCCAAGCTGGGGTTCTTGCGCAAGGCGCTGTTTGAGCCGGCCCACAAATGCCAAGTCTGCCCCTCCCACCCCAAGCTCCGGAGATCGCAGGACCTCACCAATCATGTGGTAGGCGTGCCAGCGGGCTATCGCAAACTCGTCGTGCTGGCAAGCCTGGAGTGCAGCGGCAAAATCCTCGCTGTCCAATTGGCCATCGGCCAGGGCAGAAATAAGTTCGCTGGTTTGCGTCAACGGTTTCATGATGTTCATGGGCAGCAGGGCTGCCGGTTTCTTATAAGCTGAAAGATTTTCTCTGACTCATTGGTAAATTACTGGATGCCGGCATCTCACCAGCGCTTGCCCGACTGGTTTTCCAGCAAGGGCTTGACCTTCTCTGAAATCGCCTCGCGTGCCCTAAAGATGCGCGACCGTACTGTCCCTATGGGACAACTCATGGCCTCCGATATCTCTTCATAGCTCAGTCCTTCTATTTCACGCAGAGTGATGGCCTGACGAAGCTCTTCCGGCAGTGCCTCCATGGCCGCATTGATGATTTGAGCGATTTCCTTGCTCGCCAGCACGGCATCCGGCGTTTCTGAAGTTGTTAGTTCGTTTTCAAGAGGGGAAGTTTCATCGTCGTCGCCGGATTTGAAGGAATTTTCCGAAACGGTCGGATTGCGCTTGAGGTCCATCAGGGCTTTTTTGGCGGTATTCACTGCAATCCGATACAGCCAGGTGTAAAACTGGGCCTCACCCCGGAACTGTGCCAGTGCCCGGTAGGCCCGAATAAACGTTTCCTGGGCGATGTCTTCCACCAAATCCACGTCTCGAACCATGCGCCCTATCAGGCGCTGAATGCGCCGCTGGTATTTGATGACCAGCAGTTCAAATGCCTTCTGATCACCCGCAACCGTGCGCTCGACCAGCATGGCGTCGCTGTCGGCGGCATTCTCGGATTGCAAGGGTGGCAGATCGGTACTCATGACTCTATTCACTCGCCTCAACAGGGTGTATGGCCGGCAATGGTGCCGCAGCGGGCAGCGGTTCTGCAGGCAGCATATCGTGCTGCCGCGATGGGGTCGAGGATTTGTGCGGGGAGTACACCGCCCGACGTAAATCCAGCCAGCGCTCTGGCAAGACCCCTTGCTCGACCCAGAGCCACAGCCTGGCGCCGGCCTGGTTTTCGAGCCGCAGCAACAACATGGACTGGAAATCTGCAATCAGCGAAAGCTTATACTCGCCGATTCCTGTCCGGTAGCTCGAACTCTCCCAGCGCCAGACCTCACCATCCCAGACCAATTGGCCAGTCGGGGAATTATTCCAGCCAACACGCGCTAGCACGCCCGTGCCTACAACAGCAGCAACAGCGAAAGCCATCCGCCAATCGAGTTGTCGGGTGGCATAGGACCAAAGCAGCAGCGCCAGCAGACCGGCGAGCCAAAGCGCCAGCAATAACCAACCCAGAAAACGCGAACGCCCCAGCGGATAGACGACCGGCGGGGCGTTGTGGAGGGTCAAGGCAGTCAGTGGTTTGGCGCGTAATTGAGAAAACGACAGGAAATCATGCTACATGCGCTTGAAAACCAGCGTGCCGTTGGTGCCGCCAAATCCAAAATTATTCTTGACCGCTATGTCGATTTTTGCATCACGCGCCGTGTTGGCACAGTAGTCCAGATCGCACTCGGGATCCTGATTGAAGATATTGATGGTCGGAGGAATTTTCTGGTGATGCAATGCGAGCACGGTGAACACCGATTCAATGCCACCCGCGCCGCCCAGCAGGTGGCCCGTCATTGACTTGGTTGAGCTGACCACCATGTTCTTGGCATGGCTGCCAAATGCCGCCTTGATCGCATTCGTTTCACTCAGGTCGCCCAGCGGCGTGGAAGTGCCGTGCGCATTGAGATACTGAATCTGATCGGCATTGACCCTGGCATTTTTCAATGCCATGACCATGGAGCGACGGGGGCCGTCGATGTCGGGAGAAGTCATGTGATGAGCGTCAGAGCTCATCCCGAACCCGATCACTTCGGCATAGATTTTCGCGCCACGCGTCTTTGCGTGCTCGTACTCTTCCAGCACGACAACGCCACCGCCCTCGCCCAACACAAAGCCGTCACGGTCCTTGTCCCAGGGGCGCGAAGCTGTCTTGGGATCTTCATTACGGGTCGAGAGCGCACGGGCCGCTGCAAAGCCGCCAATGCCCAATGCAGACACCGTCGCTTCAGCGCCGCCGGCAATCATCACATCACAGTCGCCGTACTCAATCATGCGCGCTGACAGGCCAATGGCATGAAGACCGGTGGTACAAGCCGACACGACTGCGATGCTGGGGCCCTTGAACCCAAACTTGATCGACACATGACCGGAGATCATGTTGATGATGGTCGCGGGCACAAAAAACGGGGAGATCCGGCGTGGGCCACGATTGACCAGTTCCGAATGCATCTGCTCGATCAATGGCAGGCCACCGATGCCCGAACCGATATTGCAGCCGATGCGCGTGGCCATCTCACCGCCGAGCGCCTCGCCCGTAGGCAAGCCGCTATCAGCGACCGCCTGGCAGGCTGCAGCCAGACCCAGGTGAATGAAGCGATCCATATGGCGAGCTTCTTTTTCGGGGATGTAATCCGCGATATTGAAACCCTTGACCTCGCCAGCAAATTGGCAGGCGAGGTTGCTTGCATCGAAATGCGTAACCAGATCAATGCCCGGCGTTCCGGCGAGCACGTTGGCCCAGGAATCGGCCACGGTATTGCCTACCGGGCTGACACAACCCAGACCTGTCACAACGACACGACGATGGTTCATTCAGTAATCCTGAAAAAAAAGCCTGAAAACACCGCGAACGGCTTTTCAGTTTTGATGTGGGCAAAGGCGAAAGCGGGAAAAGCCGCGAGGGCTTTGAGCCTCAGGCTTTTTGATGGGTGTTCGCGTAATCAATCGCGTTTTGCACCGTCGTTATTTTCTCGGCGTCTTCGTCGGGAATCTCAATGCCAAACTCGTCTTCCAGAGCCATGACCAGTTCTACGGTGTCAAGTGAGTCAGCGCCCAGATCGGCCACAAAGGCTTTTTCACTGGTGACTTGACCTTCTTCCACGCCAAGTTGTTCGGCAATGATTTTCTTAACACGTGCTTCGATATCGCTCATAGTTTTCTCTGAGGGTTGTAAATTAATCCGTGATTTTACCGCGTTAGGGACGTTGTCCTAAACACCGGGCCGGACGGAAAAAAACCGGCTTCGATTTCTTGTTTTTTACCACTGTCAGCGCACTATATTCATGAACCCGACAAGCGCAACACGCCTGTGCCCTACATATACATGCCACCATTGACATGAATTTCCTGGCCCGTAATGTAAGCCGCCTGCGGACTGGCAACAAAAGCCACGGCATGCGCCACATCCTGGGGTTTTCCAAGATGACCCAGCGGAATTTGTCCCAAGAGCGCTTGTTGCTGCTCTTCAGGCAAGCGGGCGGTCATGTCAGTCTCAATAAAGCCTGGTGCGACGCAATTGACCGTGATATTACGCGAACCCAGTTCGCGCGCCAGCGCACGCGTCATGCCGGCCACGCCAGCCTTGGCGGCAGCATAGTTGGCCTGGCCGGCATTACCTGACGCGCCCACCACCGAGGTAATGCTGATGATTCGCCCATAGCGTTGCTTCATCATGGTGCGCATGACCGCGCGGCTCATGCGGAACACTGCTTTGAGATTGGTGT
>MERZ01000111.1:0-7065 GCA_001770785.1 Burkholderiales bacterium RIFCSPHIGHO2_12_FULL_61_11 | reverse complement strand
AATGCTGTCTATCAGCGCCTCGGCAGCCGCCGCATCGTTCACATTCAAAATTTTTCCGGCACAGCCCGGAAATGCGGCGAGAACGTGGCTGATTTTCGCAGCCCCTTCATCGCTGGTTGCCGTGCCAATCACCTTCAGGCCCTTTTGGGCCAGTTCAAGCGCAATGGCGGCACCTATGCCGCGCGAAGCACCGGTGACCAGCGCAACCTGTCCTTCAAACTTCACTTCACTCATGCCAGCAGCTCCTTCACTTCAGCCAAAGAGGCTGGATCAAACAAGGGCAACCCGGTCAATTCGGGATCAATTCTCTTTACCATGCCGGCCAGTACCTTGCCCGGCCCGCATTCGACAACATGGGTTAGCCCCTGCGCCTTGATGGCATGCACACATTCCACCCAGCGCACCGGACCAAACGCCTGCGCAACCAGCGCCGCCCGAATGCGGTCAGCGTCCACTTCGATGGCCACGTCGATATTATTGATGACCGGAATTTGGGGGGGCGAAAAATGGACGGTTGCCAGTTTTTCCTTGAGCTTTTCGGCTGCAGGTCTCATCAATCTGGAATGGAACGGTGCCGAGACCGGCAAGGGCAAGGCGCGCCTGGCGCCATTGGCTTTAAGCATTTCACAGGCTTTGTCCACCGCAGCCTTGCTGCCCGCAATGACAGTTTGCAGCGGGTCGTTGAAATTGACGGCTTCAACCACTTCAGAGCTATTCGGTCCAAATGTCCGCATGGCTTCTGCGCACCCTTCGATGACCTTGGCTCCCGCCAGTCCCAGGATCGCTGCCATCGCACCCACACCCACGGGAACAGCATTCTGCATGGCCTGCGCCCGAAAACGGACCAGAGGGGCGGCCTGTGCCAGCGACAGCACACCAGAAGCCACCAGCGCGGAATATTCGCCCAGGGAATGGCCAGCGACCACAGCTGGTGCCGCGCCGGTTTCAGCCATCCACGCCCGATAAGCGGCCACACCCGCCACCAGCATCGCAGGCTGGGTGTTGCTCGTCAAAGCCAGTGCTTCCTTGGGACCTTCCTTGATCAGCAGGCCCACATCCTGATTCAGCGCGTCGGAGGCCTCCAGCAGCGTTTGCGTGATGACGGGGTTGTCGCCCCAAGCGTCCAGCATGCCAACTGACTGTGAGCCCTGGCCGGGAAAAACAAACGCAAACGATTTCAAATCATTACTCCGGTTCTCAAGTTCTTCAAACTATTCGATCGCTAAAAAGAATCAGAATACATCTTGGGAAATACCAAACGGCCCTGCCATGTCACGACGGGCTCCAGCCAGCCGGGGCGGAGCTGCAAAGGGGCTGCGGGCAGGCGGTAAAGAATTTCCCACCCGGCTAGCGCAAAGTCCGAGATCAGCGCCAGGGCCGCAAAGCAGTCCCGTCCGCCCCGGCGGTCCGAGGTTCGAGCGCTCACCTTTCTGTTAGAAGCGGGTCGGTGGATAAGGGCAGTCATCTCAATACTTGAGAATCACCGCGCCCCAGGTGAATCCGCCACCCACAGCTTCAAGCATCAGGGTATCGCCTTTTTTTATCGTGCCGCTGCGTACCGACACATCCAGCGCCAGCGGAATCGACGCGGCAGACGTGTTGCCATGCTGGTCCACCGTCACAACCACTTTTTCAAGCGGCATCTTCAGCTTCCTGGCAGTGCTCCGCATGATGCGGATATTGGCCTGGTGCGGCACCATCCAGTCGATATCCGCTTCAGTCAGCTTGGCCTTGTCAAGTGCGGCGCGGGCCGTGCTTTCGAGCATGCCCACGGCCAGCTTGAACACGGCCTGCCCGTCCATTTTCAGGAGGGGACTGCCCAGCACCTGACCGCCCGAGACATGACCGGGCACGCACAAGATACCCACATTCTTGCCGTCCGCGTGCAAATCGCTGGCGAGGATGCCGGGTGTATCGGAGGCTTCGAGCACGACTGCGCCCGCGCCATCACCGAACAGCACGCAGGTGGTCCGGTCTGAAAAGTCCAGAATGCGCGAAAACACTTCTGCGCCTATCACCAGCGCTTTGCTGGCCGAACCGGTTTTGATCATGGCGTCGGCCAGGGTCAGCGCGTAGATAAATCCGCAGCAAACAGCCTGGACATCAAAGGCCGGGCAGCCGCCAATCCCCAGCTTGTTTTGCACGATGCACGCCACTGACGGAAACACCATGTCTGGCGTCGATGTAGCAACAATGATGAGATCAACGTCTGAGGGCAGCAAGCCCGCAGCGTCCAGCGCATTTTTGGCTGCCTCCACGGCAAGGTCACTACTGAATACGTCGGGCGCGGCGAAGTGACGGGCCCGGATGCCGGTGCGCTCCACAATCCATTCGTCAGAAGTTTCAACGCCTTTGGCGGCCAGTTCGGCAGCAAGATCGGCGTTGGTCAGTCGGCGCGGCGGCAAATAACTGCCGGTGCCAGTGATGCGTGAATAACGGGTCATTGATGAGTGTGCCGGTTAGTGTTCCGTTGTTGAAACTGGCGAGGCAACTGCCACTGAAGAGACCGCAGGTGCCACATCGCCAAAGGGTTCGATGATGGGTGCCGCTTGCTCAGTAACCAGTAGAGGTGCGGCATGGGCGATGCGTTCGCGAACTCTTTCAAGCAAGTTGTTCCGAGCCGCATCATAAGCCCGATCAAGCGCCCGCTCAAATGCAAAGGCATCCGCCGATCCGTGGCTCTTGAAGACCAGGCCGCGCAGGCCGAGCAGCGCAGCGCCATTGTAGCGGCGGTGATCAAATCTATTTTTAAACGCAGTTAGCACTGGATAAGCAGCAATAGCGGCAATTTTCGTTAGGATATTGCGAGAAAACTCTGCCTTAATGAAGTTTCCAATCATGTGAGCCAAGCCCTCGCTGGTCTTGAGGGCCACATTGCCCACAAAGCCATCGCACACCACAATATCCGTTGTGCCTTTGAAGATATCGTTTCCTTCAACATTTCCATAAAAATTGATATCGCCAGAATTAGATGCTGATTGCAACAATTTACCCGCTTTTTTGATTATTTCACTGCCTTTTATCGCCTCTTCCCCGATATTAAGCAAGCCGACGCTCGGCGTAGGATTATCGGAAATGGACGCGACAAGCGCCGACCCCATGACTGCAAACTGCAGTAAGTGGTCTTCAGTGCAATCCACATTGGCACCCAGGTCGAGTACTGTGGTCGCGCCACCCGCCGCGTTCGGCAATTGCGAGGCGATGGCTGGCCGGTCGATACCGTCCATGGTTTTGAGAACGTAACGCGCAATCGCCATCAGGGCGCCGGTGTTGCCACCCGAGACAGCAGCCTGGGCGATACCGTCCTTCACTTGATTCATCGTCACCCGCATGGACGAATCCTTCTTGCGTCGCAAAGCGATTTCCAGCGGATCGTCCATGGTGACGACCTCACTGGCGGCAACGATTTGGCAGTGGGCGTGTGATTGCAGGCGGGCGTACAGCGGGTGCGCCGCCATAACCTCCGACTGTCCCACCAGCACCAGTGCAGCCTCCGGATGAGTCTCCAGAAACGCCAGACTTGCCGGGAGAGTGACTGCAGGACCGACGTCCCCACCCATGGCGTCGACAGCGATCCTGATCATGAGAAGACCGGAGCAGTCAAAATTTGAAATTTCGGCAAAAGAAAGGCCCGCAGGATGAGTGCGGGCCCACCGTTAAAGCGTAAATTACGCTTCAGCTTTGGTTTTCAACACCTTGCGGCCACGGTAAAAACCGGTAGGGCTGATGTGGTGACGCAAATGGATTTCCCCGGTGGTTGATTCCACCGCGAGACCTGGCACGGTCAATGCGCTGTGCGCACGGTGCATACCGCGCTTGGAAGGTGACTTTTTGTTTTGCTGGACGGCCATAATCCGCTCCTGGGGGAGTGTAGGGTTGCTAAATTACGCACCAAATTTTTCAATAATGTAGCTGGACCATGGGGCCGTGCCACTGCATTGGTACGCGAAGCCTGTGATTATAGCTTGATATGGGGCGCCTTTTGATCAAAGGCGCTTCACCTGTCAATGAAGCCATCCACCCGCACCATTTGCAGGCGCGCAAGTTTAGTCAACACAGCTACTTATTCTTCTTCAGTTGCTCCAGCACAGCAAATGGATTCGGCTTTTCAGTCAATTCGCCCGCGATGTCGGCCTGACCTGCACGCATCACAGGGGCAACTGGGCACTCGTCATGCATGGGCACCAGCGGAAGCGCCATCAACAGCTCATCTTCCAGCACCGCGAGCAGATCAAACTGCGGCTCCATGACCAGCAAGTCTTCTTCGGACTGGTCATCTTCGGCCATGGCAATGTCTTCATTGGCCACAAACCGGTACCACTGATTGACTTCCACCGGGGTGATAACAATCCCCATGCAACGCTGGCAAGTCAACGGAATCGCCGCTTTGGCCTGCAGATGCAACCACAGCTCATCGTCGCCATCGGCGCGCGGCCGCAGCTCGGCCCGAGCTTGCCACTGCACAGACGAATCGGACTGCAGCCCTTGCGCTTCCTGCGCAAGTCGCTTCATATTTTGCAGCAAGGTGGTTTCGAAAAGCGGCGCCCCCTCATGGGCGAGCGCCAGCAAATCGAGTCGACTGGGTTGAAGATGTCTGGTCATGCGTCCAGTGTAAGAGAATCGGGGCATGAATCCTGAATCCCCACTGGTCGCCGCACCACCCAGAACCCGCCCACTGATACTGGGATCGACGTCGCACTACCGCCGCGAACTGCTGCAGCGCCTGCAAATTCCTTTCCAGGTGGCCGCGCCCGAGGTGGAAGAGAGCCGACTGCCCGGCGAACCCCTGCACGAGCTCGCTGAGCGCCTGGCCCTGGCCAAGGCGCGTGCCGTTGCCCGTGTTTTCCCCCACGCCGTTGTCATAGGCGCTGACCAGGTGGCCGACCTGAACGGTCTGCCACTGGGCAAACCAGGGATTCATGAAAGGGCGGTCGCGCAATTGCGCCAGATGCGGGGCCAGACTGTGGTGTTCCAGACCGCTGTCGCGGTGGTGTGCCTGGAAAGCGGTTTTGAGCGCAGCAGCCTGGCCTCGGTCCGGGTGACGTTTCGCTCTCTGACGGACGACGAAATCGAGAACTACCTTCGTGCCGAGCAACCCTATGACTGCGCAGGCAGCGCCAAAAGCGAAGGCTTGGGTATTGCACTGCTGGAGTCGATTGAAAGCGACGACCCCACAGCACTGGTCGGGCTGCCATTGATGCGTACCTGCAAAATGCTCCAGGCAGCTGGCATCGCCCTGCTTGCAGGCCAGCAGGTGCGCTGATGAGCGCCACCCCAAAAGGCAAGCTGTACCTGGTGCCCGCACCACTTGATTTCGGCTGCGACGCGCAAGCGCCTTTGCAGGATGTGATGCCCTGGGCGACGCTGCAGGTCGCCGCCCGACTGCGCTGCTGGATTTGCGAAAACGCCAAAAGCACGCGCGCCTATTTGAAGCGCGTTAACGAGCTACAGCCATTGACCCATGCGGTTCAATTGCTGCAAATTCAGGAGCTGCCGCGCGAAGTTCACAAGAAGGGCGATCACACCGGCAATTTTGACGCGCGGCCGCTTCTCGCGTCCGCCATGGCCGGCCAGGACATGGGTCTGGTCAGCGAGGCCGGCATGCCGGCCATCGCCGACCCAGGCTCGTCGGTGGTCCGCGCGGCCCATGACCTCGGCCTGCAGGTGGTGCCGCTGACGGGTCCCATGTCGCTGATGCTGGCGCTGGCCGCGAGCGGCCTGAACGGGCAGAGCTTCGCGTTTGTGGGCTACCTGCCGCAAGAAGCCGGTGCCCGCAGCCAGCGCATCCGGGAACTGGAGTCGCTGGTCCTGAAAACCGGCCAGACCCAGCTCTTTATTGAGACACCCTACCGCAACGCCGTGCTATTGCAGGCGCTGCTGCAGACGCTGCAGGGCAACACCCGGCTGGCGCTGAGCTGCGGTCTGACGATGGACCGGGGCGGGTCGCGCAGCGCGACGGTCAGCGCTTGGCGCCAGGGCAATCCTGGCGTAGCGCTGGAATTGCCGACGGTTTTTTGCATAGGCCGCTGATGACCTCGCGGCCGACTCGAACGGTCCGCGACGTTGCCATTTCAGCCATTCAACCTAAACCTGCGCAGCCTGCTTGTAGGCCTGCGCCGCGCCGGCTTCATCGTCGCGTTGCTCGGCCAGTCTCGCCAGGGCTCGCCAGGCGTTACGGTGCAGCGCAACATCCTGCAACGCGGGTGCGGCCTGAGAAAGGAGCTGGCGGGCTTTGCCCCAGAGCTGTCGGTTCATGCAGGCCATGCCCGCCAGGTACTGGAGATTGGCATCACGCGGACAGCTGAGTTGCGCCGTTTCAATACGGGCCAGCCAAGCGGCATCCAGCGAATCGAGACCGGCTTCGAGCACACTGATCAGTTTGATGCGCAGCTTGTCGCCGATGCTCGAGCCTGGCTGCATGATGCGGTCCCACACCTGCAGCAGCCACGAACGGGCCAGCTCGGCATCGCCATGCAGCGCCATCAGTCGCGAGGCGGCGTGAACCACCAGCTCGGGCATGGCGCGCTCACTTTCGTCGAGTGAGTGCCAGGCCTGCTGCAGTTGCACCGGATCGTGCGCCTCATTGAGCAGCTCAAGTGCCAGGCCGCGCACGATGCTCTGCGCCGCGTCCTGTGAGAACGCACGGTGTTTGGCCAGCAAGCGCGCAGTCTCCAGCGCCTGTGAGGTCTGCCGCGCCTGCCGGGCGGCACGCAACTTCATGCGCAGTGCCAGCGTGCGCCGGGCGGCACCCTGCGGCAACTGGGTCAGCCAATCGAGCGCAGCCTCGGCGTCACGGTCCTCAAGCGCCCAGCGCGCAGCGCGAAACTGCACACCCTCGCGCACAACCTGGGCATCGCGCGGGGCCGAACTCTTGAGCGCCAGTTGCAGGTGCTGATCCCGCAAGGCCTTGTTTTGAAGCGACTGCGCACTTTCGGCCACCAGCAGGTGCGCCAGCGAACGCAATTGGCTGGCTCGGCTGTCGCCATGCCCGATGACATGGCCCGATGGATCGGTCAGCAGCCCCAGGCCTTTCTCCTGCACCAATGCGTTTTGCGCCGACTTGGC
>MERZ01000110.1:25757-28397 GCA_001770785.1 Burkholderiales bacterium RIFCSPHIGHO2_12_FULL_61_11 | reverse complement strand
GTGACAGCACCTCGCCGGTCTGCGTGGTCTCAAAAAATTCCGGGCTTTGCCGCAGCACATGGACATACACCGCGTTGCGCAGGTCGGCCGTCACCCGTTCGCCAAGCCAGCTGACCATGTAGAAGCGGCCGGCCGAAAGAAGGCCCAGCGCCGCGGCGACCGCAAAGAGCTCGAAAAAGTGCATGCGCAGTGCCATCAGCTGCTCGCCTTTGGCTGCCGTGGTCAGTCCGCCATCGATCAGACTGCGCAGGGCCAGCGGAAACACCAGAGTGGCGATCGCTGCCATGACCAGAAAGAACAGCGCCAGCGCAATCCGCCCCCTGTATGGACGCACAAAGGGCAGCAGGCCTGACAGTGAACGGGGCGAGCCCCTGGGTGCTGATGAAGACGATGAAGTAACCATGATGCACTTTTACCATGGGTGCCACTGCTCAAGCTGTACATGGGCCGCGCCAAAGGCCAGCCTTGGGGCGCATTGAGTGGCAGGTACCGGTTGCTGGTGGGGCGTGCGACTTTCCGCTAGACCACCGCACCAAACAAGGCACCCACGCCGGCGGTAATTGCCATGGCGAGCGCGCCCCAGAAAGTGACCCGCCGCGCGCTTGCCAGAACGCTCGCACCACCAACGTGGGCCGCCACGATGCCGAGCAAGGCGAGAAAGGCAAGCGAGGTGCCTGAAACCCAGGGAATCAGGCTTTGCGCTGATGCCAGGGCTGTGACGGCCAGTGGCAGCGCCGCACCGACCGCGAAGCTCGCGGCCGACGCCAATGCGGCCTGGACCGGCCGCGCGCTGAGGCTTTCGGAGATGCCGAGTTCGTCGCGCGCATGGGCTCCGAGGGCGTCGTGCGCCATCAGCTGTTCGGCGACCTGATGCGCCAACTCCGGCTCGAGACCCCGTGTGACATAGATGGCCGTCAGCTCGCGTTGCTCCGCGGCAGGATGCTGCTCAAGCTCAATGCGCTCGCGCGACAGGTCAGCTTGCTCGGTGTCGGCCTGCGAATGGACCGAGACATATTCACCGGCGGCCATCGACATCGCCCCGGCCACTAGCCCGGCAACGCCAGCCACCAAGATGCTTGCCTGACTTGAATGGGCCGCCGCCACCCCAACCACAAGACTGGCGGTGGAGACGATGCCGTCATTGGCGCCCAGCACGGCGGCGCGCAACCAGCCGACGCGGTCAGTGCGGTGAAGTTCGAAGTGGCGACGCGGCAATTTCATGGTTAGTTAGATAGATCAGTTGGAAGCGCGGCTGCCGCACAGACGCCGAAAACTCCGGCTGAAAGATGAGAACAGAGCCTACGCATGATAAACCGCCGAAGCGCCGAGCAAGCAGCGCTCGTGACCTGGCCTTTGCGGTGCTCACGGCTTATTGCGCGCCGTGCCGCCTTCTCTTGGACCCAGGAACGTTCGGATGCAGATGTTGAACCTTACAGCGCGTCGCGTTGACCGACCCGCTGATGGCTGAGCGCCATTTTTCGCTTTACAGCCGCAACGGCTGCGCATAACCCGTCATTTCCAGATAACCGCTGCCCACCCGATGGCCGCTGCTGTCGACCAGTTCGCTCAGGCCTTCCCAGTAAATCGCGCCCGTCGACGAGCGGCTGTCGAGTTCCTGGTTGTCGATAACGGCGCGTACGGTATAAATACCGGCGGGTGTGCGCACAATCCATTCCACCGGGTAAGTGGTTTGGCTGGGCGGGCTTTTCCAGCGGCGCACGGCTTTAAAAATAACTTCACCGCGTCTGAAAACATTGAGTTCGCCTTGGGCTGACCTGAAAGAGCCGCCGTCCCAGACGGCATTGCCGTCCTTGTCGCGAAGCCTGAACGCGGTGAGGGCACTGCCATCCGTTAGATTCATGCCAATCCAGTCCCAGCCCACGGCGCTGGGGTGCAGTAGTTCCTGGCTCCACTCATGGTCCAGCCAGGCTTTGCCGATGACCTCAAAGCTTTGCCCCGTGACTTGCAAACTGCCGCGCGTGGCCAGCTGCGGCTGGCTGTAGTAATAGCTCGCCTGGGCGGCGTCTGGGCCCTTGCGCGACAAGCCCTTGTTGCCCTGAAGCAGCACCGGCTGGGTTTCATCAAACTGCAGCTTCAGTGCAAAGTCTGACGCGGGCAGCTCGGCGCTGTAGGTGCTGCCTTCGGCTTGCAGCGACCAGTCGCGCAGCTTGATGGCCATGTCCTGCTCGCTGGCAGACGCCACGCCAAAGCCGTCACGGGCAATACGCTGGTCAACCAAGAGTTTTTTGCCCTGCACGTCGGTAATGGCAGCATGCGCAAAGAGCAACTGTTTGGCGGCAAATTTCGAGGTCATGTCCTGGGTGCCCTCGACCCGCGCCCGGAAAAACGTGAGTTGAAAACCAAAGACGCGGCCGCCTGATCCATTCGATGTGGCCCGGCCGGTGATGTACCACCACTCGGTGCGAAAGTCCGGGTGCGAACCCCGGTCACGCGGAAAGATCAGTGTTTTGGCGGGCAGGGCGTGGGCAGCACTTGGCCACCCCGCGGCGCCAGCGACCCCGGCAAGCACCAAGTGGCGTCTAAGAAGGCTGGCGGGCAATAGCGCCATGTCAACGCACCAGCGCGGGACGCAGCAAGAAAATTTGCCTGGGTGTCATGGCCCCGATTCTCGCAGCAAGG
>MERZ01000110.1:24805-25740 GCA_001770785.1 Burkholderiales bacterium RIFCSPHIGHO2_12_FULL_61_11 | reverse complement strand
GGCTTAGCCCTCAGCGGTCGTGTGGAAAATAATCTCCCCGCTGGATACCTGCACGACCCGGACTTCATGATGGGTCGGGTCGGACATGCTTTTCACCGCGACGGCGACGGCTAAGGAAGGGTTTGTGTAGAGATGCTGGAAGTTGCTGGAAGGAAGCAAGCTGCCCTTGAGGGCGTTTGCGCTTTCAATACGGTACTGATCGACTGCCATCATGAAGACCTTTCCGAAATAATTCAGCTTTGCCAGGAACCACAATGCTGTGGGGGGAAACGATTATTAATTTTGCTTAAGAAAAATAGGTGTGACTTATTTCCAATTATGGCTGCCAATGGGCACGAATTTGTCACCGTCTGTTTTGGCAGAACTTTGCCCCGCCTTCAGCCAGGATGGGCTGCGTCGGTGGTGCGGAAAATAATCTCTCCGCTGGGCACATGAACGACCCGGACTTCCTGCCGTGTCGGGTCAGCCACGCTTTTCACGGCCACGGCGACGGCCAGTGAAGGGTCAGTGTAGAGCTGTTTGAAGGCGCTGGGCGGCAGCAGTCTGCCCACCAGCGGATATCGGCTTTCGATGCGGAATTGAGCGGATGGCATGATGATGACCTCGTTGACTTAAGCCCTCATGGTAGGCCGGCAATGTGGCGTTGTGATGACAATTACGCAGCAAAAACGTGACCAAGGTAAGCAAGAGATAACGCACCGCCAAATCGCACTAAAAAGTATTACAAAAGTTTTTCACAGCCCCGGTACGTGCAGGCAAGGATTCGCCTATGCTGTTTTTGCAATGGCAGTGCGCCTTCGCTCCGACACAGTGACGCTTTGTGGACGCATTCGGATGAGCTGGATTTACCAGTCTTCCTTGACCGCCAGCACGGCATCCTTGCCCGCCGCTGCACGCCCGGCCAGCCAGGCCGTCAATGTGCCGGCCAGCATCAC
>MERZ01000110.1:23559-24740 GCA_001770785.1 Burkholderiales bacterium RIFCSPHIGHO2_12_FULL_61_11 | reverse complement strand
CACCAGCAGGATTTGCCGCCGTGTCAGTCCCAGGTGCGCCAGCAGGCCGAACTCCTTGCGGCGCGCCAGCACCTGGGCGCTGAAACTTGCGGCCACGCCAAACAGGCCGATCGCAATCGCCACGCCCTGCAGCCAGTAGGTCACGGCAAAGCTGCGGTCAAAAATTCTCAGCGAGGTGGCGCGAATCTGGCTGACCGAGGCCATGTCAAGCAGCGCGCCCGCGCCGGACTGTTGCTCGGCCAGGCCGCGAATCGCCTGCTGCACCTGGGCATCGCTGGCATCGCCGCTGAGCCATAGCGCAAGGTCGTTGGCGCGCGCATCACCCGTGAGTCGTTCAAAGTCGCGCTGTGCCATCGCAATGGTGCCGAACTGGCGCGCGTAGTCACGCCACACGCCGGCCACGTAGAATTCCGTGCTGGCTGAGATAGCTATTGGATCAGTTGCTGCTTGCGCCTGTCCTGATTGGGCTAGCGCACTGAAAGACTGCGAAAGTGGGCTAAAAACACGGCCCGGCCTGGCACCGTACAGGTCCACCATGGCTTCACTCACGTAGATGCCGATCTGCCCCGGCGGCACGGCCAGCGCATTGCCGACCAGCGGCAGCGTGCTGGCAGGGTCATCGATGGGGCGCGCAATCAGCGTCACGGCGGGCTTGGCTGGGTCGAGCAGCAGCGGCATGCTGTGCAAGGTGCTGACGCGGCCGACTCCGGGCAAGCGGGTCAGCGACTGCACAAACTCCGGGGAAAAATAAGCCGTGTCAGCCGCCGAGGTGCCCAGGGCGGTGCGCACATACAGGTCGGCCGGCAGCACCACATCGAGCCAATGCGTGACCGAATCACGAAAACTCGCCACCATCACCGTGAGCGCCACGGCCAGGCTGAGCGATGCCACCACGCCGCTGACGGCGACCGCAGCGCTTTCGCGCACCCGGCGCGCGCGTTCCACAGCCAGCAGCGGCAGCAGGCGGTGCGCAACCCAGGGGCTGAGCTGGTCGTATAGCAGCGCAATCAGCCAGGGCAGCGCCGTGATGCCGCCAAGCAGCAGCAGCCCCACCGACACATAGGCCGCCAATGGAATGCCAAATACGGGGGGGAGCAGGGCCAGCAGCGCGCCAGCAGCGAGCAAGACAATACTGAGCCAGCGTGCGGAACCGGCACCTGTTGCCAGCCCCAAGCCTTTGA
>MERZ01000110.1:23408-23533 GCA_001770785.1 Burkholderiales bacterium RIFCSPHIGHO2_12_FULL_61_11 | reverse complement strand
CACGCCCGCTGCGGCCACTCCTAGCGCCCAATAGGTCAGCGCGGCCCAGCCACGCCATTGCAGCGCAGGCGCGACGCCGGCAAAGTAGCCGCCGCCCAGGTCGCCGCCGAGCAGCCGCAGCGCCA
>MERZ01000110.1:20315-23401 GCA_001770785.1 Burkholderiales bacterium RIFCSPHIGHO2_12_FULL_61_11 | reverse complement strand
CAGCCCGGTGCCCAGCGCAATGCCCAGCGCGCTGCCGACCAGACCGAGTACCAGCGATTCAATCAGCACCAGTTGCAGCCGCTCCCGGCCGGTCAGGCCCAACACACCGAGCAGCGCAAACTGCTGCGCCCGCTTGGCCACGCTGAGCGACAGCACCGAAAACACCAAAAATGCGCCGGTGAACAGCGCCACCAGCGCCAGCACCGTGAGGTTGACGCGGTAGGCGCGCGACAGGTTGTTGATGCGCTCGGCCGCATCGCCCGGCGCGGTGGTGGTCATGTTGGATGGCAGTTGCAGCGAGTCGATGAAGCGGCGCGTGTCAACGCCGGCCTTCAGCCGCACGTCAATGCGCGAGAGCTGTCCGCCCTTGCCAAACAAATCCTGCGCGGCCCCGATGTCCATCACGCCCAGCGGGCCACCGCTCGCGCTGACGCTACCCGCTACCCTCACGCTGCGCAAGGCCAGACCGCTTTGCATTTGCAGTTGCCTGGCAGCAAAAGCCTGGCGGGCGGCCGGATTGAGAAAGATCGCGTCGGGTGCAAATAGGGCAAAGCGGTCGCCAGCCGCCTCGCTTGAAGAGGGCGCCGGCATCAGCGCAGGCGCGATGGCCGCCACGGACAACACATCGACACCCAGGATGCGCAGGCTCTGTCGTTGGCCCTTGTCATCCAGCGCGTAAGTGGCAATTTCCAGCACTGGACTGGCCAGCGCCACTTGGGGGTGATTGGCCACGCGCTGGTAAACCGCTTCATCAAAGCCGCTCTGCACGGCCCGCAGCTCCAGGTCGGGTTGGCCGCCCACGGAGCGCACCGCCTGCGAAAACTCACTGAGCGCCGAGGCATTGATCAGATGCACTGAAAACGCCAGGGCCACGCCCAGCATCACGGCAACCACGGCGGCGGCATTGCGCCAGGGGTGGTGGCGCAGTTCCCGCCAGGAGAAGGTTTTCAGCAGGCTGATCATGAGGTAGACACGAGGGAAGCTTTCTTGTTTGCCGCAGGCGGCAGGCTCACTGCAGTTTATGCGTTAAGTGGAGGAAGGTTCATCCCATGCGGGCATTGAAAGCCCCGTGGTCATGCCGGCGCGATGATCCGGCCTGCCGGGGATGTTTTTTCCTTAAAACCGGCGTGGTTTGTCGGACCGCGTTGACAAATCTCAAGTCGTTCGCCGGGATGCTCTCCAGAATGGAATCATCAGCCACCAAGGAGATGAAAATGCAGCTTCCGGTTCACATTCAGTTTCGCGGCATGGAGCCTTCCGATGCGCTGGAGACCAGCACGCGCGAACACGCCTACAAGCTTGAAGCGTTTGCCCCCGACATCATGACCTGCCGTGTCGCCATTGAGCTGGAACAAAAACACAAGCATCAGGGGCGACCCTATGGCGTGCGCATCGACCTCACGCTGCCGGGCCATGAACTCGCGGTCAATAGGGTCCAGGATGAAGACGTGTATGTGGCCTTGCGCGATGCTTTTGACAACATGAAGCGCCAGCTGGAAGACGTCGTGCGCAAGCGCAGGGGGCAGGAGAAGCAGCACGCGGCGCCCTTGCATGGCGAGCTTGTGCGTCTGGATGGCGACGGGGGCTTTGGCTTTATCCGCACCCCTGATGGCGACGAGTATTACTTCAGCCGGGACAATGTGGCCGACACGCCCTTTGAACACCTGCAGACCGGCAACGCCGTGCAGTTCATCCCCGAGGTGGGCGGCGAAGGACTGCAGGCCAAGCGGGTGAGTTTGGGCAAGCACGGTATGGGCTGAACGGCCAACAGGATGTGACACGCAACAATAATCAGGGAGAAGAACATGGGTGAACGTTTGACGACAGGTGAAATCTGCGCACGCAGCGTGACCATCGCTTTCCGGGCGACGCCCCTGGATGAGGCCGCGCGCCTGATGCGGGACAATCATGTCGGCTGCCTTGTCGTGGTCGATGAAGTGGGGGGCAAGCGCATCGTGGTGGGTGTGCTCACTGATCGCGATATCGTGACCGCGGTGGTCGCGCCTGGCCTCGATCCCGCCACCCTGCGTGTGGAGGACGTGATGACCACCGATCTGGTCACCGCCAGTGGGGAAGATTCGCTGATCGACCTGATGCGCATCATGCGCCGCAAGGGGGTACGGCGCATTCCGGTGGTGGGCGGGGAGGGCGAGCTGATAGGCGTGGTGGCTCTCGACGATGTGCTCGATATCCTGTCGCAGGAGCTGAGTCTGCTGGTGGAGGCCATCGACAGCGAGGGAAAACGCGAGCGCCAGATGAGAAGCTGAGCCGGATCGCACCGGCTATGCGCATCACAAAGCGCAGTTGCCAACTGTCATCGGTTTGCGCCTGCACCTCCTGCCGAGTTTTTGGCCCTCGTTTTTAAACAATGCTTGCAGGCTGCTTCGGGCGGCGGGGTGCGTGAACTGCAGTCGCCGTAGCTGCATGGGCATGCGCCGGTCCCGCTTGTTCGTCTCCAGATTGACCAGGCGCAAGGCGGGCTGGCGCTTCTCGTCTCGGCCAGCGCATCGCCCCAGATGTAGTCTGGCGTGACCGGGGCCGGCACCGGGCCATTCACACGCTCGGCCAGCTGCACGTAGTCGCGCGCATCGTGCACCCAGTTCTCATACAGTACCGGCGGCACGGCATGCGCCTGGATCTGGTCGATGCCGCGCCCGGTCATCACGTCGCCGGCAAGCCAGAGCGTGAGTGTGTTCATGATTACGCAGACACCTTATCCCTTGATGCAGACCAGCGGCTCCAGCCGCGCCACCTTGCGTGCCAAGCCGGCCGCATCGGCGGCATCGACGACCGCGCTCACGTCCTTGTAGGCGTCGGGTGCCTCTTCGGCTACGCCGCGCATGGAGGGGCTGCGTATCAGAATGCCGCGCTGTGCCAGGTCATCGACCACCGTGCGCCCGTTCCATGTCTTGAGCGCCTGATGCCGGCTCATGGCACGGCCCGCGCCATGGCACGCCGACGAAAAAGCCAGGGTCTCGGAGGCCGCGGTGCCCGCCAGCACATAAGAGCCGGTGCCCATGGAGCCGCCAATCAGCACCGGCTGCCCACTCGCACGCAGGGCCTGCGGCAGTTCGGGGTGGCCGGGG
>MERZ01000110.1:17927-20170 GCA_001770785.1 Burkholderiales bacterium RIFCSPHIGHO2_12_FULL_61_11 | reverse complement strand
TTGGCCAGCGCGCAGTTGATGGCCGCACGCATCGCTCCGAGGTATTCCTGGCCCAGGTCGGAGCGTATCGGCGCGCAGGCCAGTTCGCGGTCGGGCAGCACGAGGCCGTGGCTGGGGGCGGCCTCGACCATCCTGCGCAGGAACTCGGTGCCGATCTGGTGCCCCAGCCCGCGCGAGCCGCAGTGGATCATGAGCACGATATCGCCCTGGTGCAGGCCGTAGGCGGTGGCAATCGTGTCGTCGTACACCGCCGTGACCTCCTGCACCTCCAGGTAATGGTTGCCACTGCCCAAGGTGCCCATTTCTTCGCGCTGGCGCTTCTTGGCCTGCTCCGAGACGTATTTGGGTTTGGCGTGCAGCATCTGGCCCTGCTCTTCGGTGCGTTCCAGGTCGGCGTTGGTGCCCCAGCCGCGCCCGACCGCCCACTTGGCGCCGCCGCTGAGCATGGCGTCCATCTGCTCGCTGTTGAGCCGGATCGACCCGGTGCTGCCGACGCCGGCCGGAATGCGCTCGAACAGCGTATCGGCCAGCTTGTGCTGCACGGCCATGACGTGTTCGCGGCGCAGCCCGGTGTGCAGGCAGCGCACGCCGCACGAGACGTCAAAGCCCACACCGCCGGCCGAGACCACGCCACCGGCATCGGCGTCGAAGGCAGCAACCCCGCCAATCGGAAAGCCGTAACCCCAGTGGGCGTCGGGCATCACGTACGAGGCGCCCACGATGCCCGGCAGCATGGCCACGTTGACGGCCTGCTCATAGACCTTGTGGTCCATGGTGCGCACCAGTTCTTCACTCGCATAAATCATGGCCGGCACATGCATCTTGCCCTGGGCCGGGATCTCCCAGGCGCAGGGAGCGTGTTGTTTCAGGAGATTCAGGTCCATGGTTCAGACATCCACCACGGTTTGCGCCAGCCAGCCGCCATCAACCGGTGCGACGCGCAAGGCGGTGTAGGTGGCGCCCTTGACCTCTACCGCCGGCTGGTGGCGCTGCACCGAGGTTGGCTCGCCTTCAGCCTGCGCGTCGAGGTGCGTGCCATTGAGGTCGACATGAAAGCGGCCAAACAGCATGCGCCGCACTGCCATCTCGTAAATGAGGGCATTGAGCCAGTCGGCCAGCAGCAACTCGTCGTCCGGCGCCTCGCAGCGGATGTGCACGGTGCCCACTGCGGCCACGCGCTGAGGGTCGGTTATCACGGCCGTCAGCGCCAGGGCCGCCTGCTCAAAGGCACCGGCCTTGGTCGCGCCTATGCCGCGCACGCCGATGTCGGCGCCGTGCTCGAAGTGTTCCCAATGGTTGTCCATGGCTGTCGTGTCCGGAGTATTCAGTAAAAGAGCGGCATATGCGGTGATTGCTCCAAGCGTTCATTTATGCGCCGAGGGACCGATGGGGCATTTGACAATTCGCAAACGCGGCGTCATTCGGATGTCGATGGTTCGCTTGTTGGGGCAGGTGGAAGCCGGTGTCGCCTCAAAAGGCAGCCGGGTTGATTTTTATCAACGTGGGGCTGGCCGCCCGGCTTGACGCAGCACTGTTGCAGGGTGCCGATCTGTTGCGCGACCGTGCATCCGGCAAAAACGCGTGCTTGAGGATTTTTTGGACTGGACGCTGCGCTGCCGGGTGCGGTGTCGATAACGTTTCAAGCGTGCGTTTGCCTGGCGCTGCCTGCTTTTAGCTGTCATCCAGTGATGCCTTCGCTGCTCAGGTGCAGTACCCGGTGAGCGCGGGCGGCAGCAGCTTGCGAGTGCGTGACCAGCACCAGTGAAGCGCCGTGTTCGCGGGTTTGCGCAATCAGCGCGTCCATCACCCTGGCGGCTGTGGTCGGGTCAAGGTTGCCGGTGGGTTCGTCGGCCAGCAGCACGCCGGGCCTATGCACCAGGGCGCGCGCAATCGCCACGCGTTGCAGCTGTCCGCCGCTCAACTGTTGCGGCAGGCGTTTGCCCAAGCCCGCAAGGCCGACTGCCTCGAGCATCGCTTGCACCCGGTCGTCGTCGGGCTGGTTCAGCAGCAGCAAGGGCAGCGCCACGTTTTGCGTCACATCCAGATGCGGCAGCACATGAAAGGCCTGAAACACAAAGCCGACGTGGCGGCGGCGCAGCAGCGCGCGCTGGTCGTCGGACAGCGCGCCAAGGTCGGCGCCATTGAGCATGACCGAGCCTTCATCCCAATTGTCCAGCCCGGCCATGCAGTTGAGCAGCGTGGATTTGCCGACGCCAGACTCACCGATGATGGCGACGAATTCG
>MERZ01000110.1:13456-17916 GCA_001770785.1 Burkholderiales bacterium RIFCSPHIGHO2_12_FULL_61_11 | reverse complement strand
GCTCAGCGAGACCTGGCTGAATACCGCCGTGTCGCCATAGCGCTTGCCCAGGTTGCTGATTTTCAGGCTCATCGGAAGTTATCTGTTTGTCTTTTAACCAGTGCAAGCACTTGCTGCAGCGCGCTGGGCTCGTCGCAGGCCACCACGCGCCGCTGCGGCATGGCGCGCAACCAGGTGATCTGGCGCTTGGCGAGCTGGCGCGTGGCAAAAACGCCTCTGTCGCGCAACTCCTTGATGGGACTGCTGCCATCCAATACCTCCCAGGCCTGGCGGTAGCCGACGCAGCGCATCGACGGCAAATCGGGTGTCAGATCACCGCGCGCACGCAGGGCCCTGACTTCGTCCAGAAAACCCGCCGCCAGCATGGCGTCAAAGCGCTCGGCAATCCGGCCATGCAGCCACGCACGGTCACTCGGCTCGAGAGAAATAAGGGCTCCATCGCATGTCTGACAGTTGTTAGAAACTATGTTTTTAGCAGCATTTCGCTGATGAAAAAATGCCAGCGGTTGTCCTGAAATCCGGAACACTTCCAGCGCCCGCGAGATGCGCTGCGAGTCGTTGGGCGCAAGCCTTGCCGCCGTGACCGGGTCCACCCGGGCCAGCTCGGCATGCAGCGCAGGCCAGCCTTTTTTGGCGGCTTCGCTGGCCAGCACGGCGCGCACGGCCGGGTCGGCCTGGGGCATGTCGTCAAGTCCGTCAATCAGCGCCTTGAAATACAGCATGGTGCCGCCCACCAGCAGCGGCAGCTTGCCACGCGCATTGATGTCTTCAATCAGCTGCTGCGCGTCCAGCACAAACTCGGCGGCGCTGTAGGCTTGGAGGGGGTCGCGGATGTCAATCAGGTGATGCGGCACTGCCGCCAGTTCATGAGCGCTGGGCTTGGCCGTGCCGATGTCCATGCCGCGGTACACCAGCGCCGAATCAACGCTGATGATTTCAATCGGGTATTGCGCTGCAATGGCCAGGGCGGCTGCCGTTTTGCCGGAAGCCGTGGGCCCGGCCAGCGCAATGTAGTTGGCCCCCACGCTTTTCATTACGTGTAATGCGCTGCCCCCGGAAGGGGATGAATTTGGCTTGGGCGGCCCGGCGCTGCGTTCGGTGGCCCCGTTTTTCATACGGTGCGCGTGATGCCCATCGTCAGGGTTTTGCGGGCGCTGCATGGGCCGGCTCTCCGTATTTTCTGATCAAGGTCCATGCCACCGTGGCAATCAGCACGCTCCAGAACCAGACACCGTGGGTCAGCGGGCGTACCGTGCCATCCATGTGGCTGCCCAGCCAGCCGCCAATGGCAAACGCCGCCACCATCATCAAAAAGCCGTTCATCGCCGAAGCTGCGCCCGCGGCTTTGGGAAAAGGCCCGACCGCGCCGCTCTGGCCGCAGGGCTGGTGGATGCCATGGCCGAGCATGAAAAGGTAGTAGGGCAGCATGATGGCCCAGACGTTTTGCACGCCAGCCCAGGCCAAAACGCCCATCAGCGTGCCGCCGCTCAAACTCAGGCAAGCGGCAATTGCGACTGATTTGCGCACGCCGAAACGCAGCAGCAGCCGTCGGCAGACAAAAGTGCCGATAAGGTAGCAAAAACTCATGGAGAACATCACCAGGCCGTATTGCGTTTTGCTCAACCCCAACACCTTGATGAAGACAAAAGACGAGCTGGCAAGAAAGGTAAACAGCCCGCCGTAAGAAGCCGCGGTCAGTGCGGAAAAGGCCAGAAACGTCGGGTTGCTGAAAATATGGATCCAGGTGCGAAGCAGCGTGGCCGGGCGCAGTGCCTGAGGGTTTTTCAGTTTCAGGGTTTCCTCGAAGCGCAGTGTGATCAGGGCCAGCGTGCAGGCGCCAAACACCGCCAGCGCCATCAGCGCCATGCGCCAGCCGAAGAACTCTGACAACAAGCCCCCGAGCGGGGCGCTGACACAGGCCAGAACGCCCAGGCCGCTCAGGCCCTTGGACATTATGCGAGCGCCTTCGATCGGCTGGTAGAGGTCGCGCACGATGGCGCGCGCGCACATCACCACCGCACCCATCGCAGCACCCTGCACCACGCGCCACGCGATCAGCAGCGCCATGGAGGGCGCCAGCGTGCTGGCAATCGATGCCAGCGTATAGGCCGACAGACCCCACAGCAGGATGGGGCGCCGACCAAACCTGTCGGACAGCGGGCCCCAGAGCAACTGCGAAGTGCCAAAGGCGAGCAGCAGCGCGCTTAATGTGAGCTGCGCCGCAGGCATGGATGCGCCAAAGCCTTCGGTCAGCGCGGGCAGCGCGGGCAGGTACAAATCGGTCGTGACCGGCTGGATGCCCAGCAGCATTGACAGCATTAACACGATCAGGCCAGCGGACATGGAGGGGGGCGCGGCAGCCTCGGCGACAGCCGGTGGAATTTTGGCGCTTGACGGGGTAGAAACGGGCATCCGGTTGAGAGTATCAGATTGCCCAGCCCGCTGGCGCTAGCTTACTTCAGGTGAAACAACTGCGCCAGCGCTTGTCGGTATTGGGGCTGGCCGACCACGTTGGTGTTGTGGTGCGAGCCGCCTTGCACCAGCATGAACAATTTGGGTTGAACAGCCGCATCAAAAAGTTTGCGCCCCAGTTCGGGCGCGATGGTATGGTCGCCATCGCCATGCACCACAAGCAGCGGGGAGCCAATGTGCTCAACCTTGAGGATGGCCTCGAATCGCTGGGTGATGAGCAGCGACACCGGCATCCAGCCCCAACGGGAATTGCTCACCACGTCGGCAATCGAAGTGAATGCACCTTCGACAATGGTGCCACTCTCGTCGCTCACCTCGGTGGCCAGGTTGATGGCAATCGACCCGCCCAGAGAGTGGCCAAAGATATAGCGAGGGCGGTCCGGGTATTTTTGCGCCAGCCAGTCCCAGGCGGCGCGTGCGTCTTCGTAGGCCGACGCTTCGGAGGGTAGCTCGTGCGTGCTTCTGCCAAAACCACGGTAGTCAATGGCCAGCACCGAAAACCCCAGCGCCTGCATGCGACGCATGCGCGGCGCGGAGCCGGTGACGTTGTAGCGCGCACCGTGCAGGTAAAGCAGCACCGGCGCTTTGGCCGCATCCGGCCGGTCAGCGGCCAGCCACAGGCCATGCAGCCGGGCGCTGTGGCCGCTGATCTTCGGGTTCAAATCAATCCACACGTCGTCCATGCCCTCGGCGGCTGCGGCGCCGCCACCCCAGCTGCGGTCGCTCGGCTGAAAAATCCAGTCTCGCTGCTTTTCGTCGAGGGTAGCGCAGCCGGCCAGCAAAGCCAGCGCCGTGCAGAAGGATGCGAAGAAGTGCCAGCGTTTCATGCTTATGACTAATGAGTCACCGGTTGAGAAGTTCAGCGCCCGCGCATGAACAGCGCGTCAAGCTCTTTGATGCTGACCTGACGCCAGGTCGGCCGTCCGTGGTTGCACTGGTCGGAGCGCTCGGTGGCCTCCATCTGGCGCAGTAAGCCATTCATTTCACCCTGCGTAAGCTGGCGGTTGGCGCGCACGGCACCGTGGCAGGCCATGGTCGAGAGCAACTCGTTTTGGGCTCGCTGGATCACGGTGCTGGCGTCGTGTTGGGCCAGTTCGGCCAGCACGCTGCGGGCGAGTTCCACCGCGTCGCCCAGCGCCAGGCTGGTCGGCACGGTGCGCACAGCGAGGGTTCTGGGGGAAAACGGGGTGATTTCCAGGCCCAGCGTGCCAAGCGCTTGGGCGCTGGCTTCGGCGGTAGCCACTTCCTGCGGCGTGGCGGCAAAGGTGGCCGGAATCAACAGCGGCTGGCTGGCGATGCGGGAGGTGTCGAGCTGGCTTTTCAGCCGTTCATAGACGATGCGCTCGTGGGCGGCGTGCATGTCCACGATGACCAGGCCTTGCGCATTTTCGGCGAGCACGTAAATTCCTTGCAACTGGGCGATGGCGCGCCCGAGCGGCCAGTCATGGGTGTCTGGGTTTTCTGCCTCTTCCGCGGGCCGGGGGCTGGTTGCCAGACCGCCTGGGCCACGGGCTGACGCTGCCTTGGGACCCCAAAGCGCTTCGAGGTCTGAAGCGTAGCTGCCTCTATTGGCCATCAAACTGATAGCTGGCTGTGCCCATCCCTGCTGGGCAAAAGCCCAGCTCTTCTTAAGAAATTCGCTGGAGGCCCGTGGCGCGGCCGGGTCGGCGCTGGCCGGGCCCGAGGCGGCCCCGGCCGCCAGGCCAGCGCGCGGTGTCGCCAGCGCATCTTCAAGGGCGTAGCGCACCGCCTGATGCACTTCGCGGCTGTCGCGAAAGCGCACCTCGATTTTGGTGGGATGCACGTTCACGTCCACCCGGGCGGGGTCCATTTCGACATACAGCGCATAGACCGGCTGGCGCTGGCCGTGCAGCACGTCTTCATAGGCGCTACGGGCGGCGTGCGTGAGCACCTTGTCGCGCACGTAGCGGCCATTGACATAGGCAAACTGCTGATCGGAGCGCGAGCGGGCGGCGTCCGGAATGCCG
>MERZ01000110.1:7817-13416 GCA_001770785.1 Burkholderiales bacterium RIFCSPHIGHO2_12_FULL_61_11 | reverse complement strand
TTCGTAGCTGACTGCGACAGACTGCGCCACAAAGTCGCTGCCCAAAACATCGGCCAGGCGCTGCACATGGGCCAACTCGGGGGCCAATGGGTTGTGGCAGGCACGCCATTGCTCCACCAGCTTGCCGTCGTGCCAGATGTCAAAACCCACATCAGGTCGCACCAGCGCATGGCGTCGCACCGCTTCAACGCAGTGCGCCAGTTCGGTGGCGTCGGTTTTCAGGAATTTGCGGCGGGCCGGCGTGGCGTAAAACAGCTCGCGCACCTCCACGCTGGTGCCGCATGCGCGCGCTGCCGGTTTCAGCTCACCGGTGCGCCCATCGAGTTGCCAGGCATGCCCGGTGGCAAGGGTTCTCGACTGCAGGCTCATGTCGGCTATGGAATTAATGGCGGCCAGTGCCTCGCCCCGAAAGCCCATGGTGCCCACGGCTTCCAGGTCTTGCAGCGAGGCAATCTTGCTGGTGGCGTGGCGCCTGAGGGCAATCGGCAGTTCTTCGCGCGGAATCCCCAGGCCGTCATCTTCAACGGAAATCAGCCGCACGCCGCCGGCCAGCAGCCGCACCGTCACTTGCGTGGCACCGGCGTCCAGCGCGTTGTCCACCAACTCGCGCACCACCGAGGCGGGCCGCTCGACCACTTCGCCCGCCGCAATCTGGCTGATCAGTTCGTCGGGGAGTTCGCGGATGGGGCGGCGCGGGGCGTGGGGCTGGGAGGTCATGTGAAAGCAATTTTAGGCGTAGCCTCCGGGCAGGTGAAGTGAGACCGGCGCGGGGGTGATTGCAGACCTGTCAAAATCGCGGGCATGGAACTAGCTGCCTTTCTCATCGATTTCATCCTCCACATTGACAAACATCTGGAGACCTTTGTGAACAGTTACGGCACATGGGTCTATGCGCTGCTGTTTCTCATTATTTTTGTCGAAACCGGGGTGGTTGTGATGCCGTTCTTACCCGGCGATTCGCTGCTGTTCGTCGTTGGGACGATGTGCGGGGTCGGCCTGCTCAGCTATCCGCTGGCCCTTGGGCTGCTGTTTGCCGCGGCGGTGTTGGGAAATCAGTCTAACTACACGATCGGCCATTATTTCGGTCCCAAGGTGTTTCAATGGGAAGATTCAAGATTTTTCAACAAGAGGGCGTTTAACCTAACCCATGCATTTTACGAGCGCTACGGCGGCATTACCATCGTGGCGGCCCGATTCATGCCTTTCTTGCGAACCTTTGCACCGTTTGTGGCAGGGGTGTCGCAAATGACGCGCAGCAAATTCACGCTGTACGACGTGACCGGTGGCGCGCTGTGGGTAGGCGGCATTGTCACGGTGGGTTACTTCTTCGGCAACGTGCCTTTTGTCAAAGCGCATCTGGACAAAATCATCTGGGCCATGATTCTGATTCCAGGGCTGCTCATCCTGTTTGGTGCGTGGAAGGCCAGGCGCAAGGCGGCCAGCGTATAGCAAAAAAAGGCGGTGAGCTGATCTTCAACTCACCGCCTTGCCAGTCGTTCCGCGTGGCTTGGTGGCTGAGCCTGTCACTCACTGATTCTTGCCTACTTCGTTACCAATCAACGCACCAGCAGCGGCGCCACCCACCGTGCCGAGCGTGCTGCCGAAGACCGCATCGCCCACCACGCCGCCGACGACGGCGCCAGTGGCGGTTCCAATTTGCGCATTGGTCGGGTTGGTTCCGCAGCCGCTCAGCGTGACGAGGGCAATCGCAGAAGCGGTTGCAACGGACATCAAAATTTTCGTATTCATAGTGTTCATCTTTGCTTGGAGTTTCAGGCTCTTGGCTACTGACATCGGCGTCCTTTGAGGTTCTGATGTCTTGGCTTTGCCTGTCATTTCACTTTAGTGAACAAACGCTTCCGACCTGTAGGAGAAGGCCGCCGCTCGCCGTGGTCTGGGGTAGCGCGATGAGCCATGCGACTCTCCCAGGCGCAGTGACTTGCGGCGCTTACAGGGCGCGGTTGCGCGCCAGCGGCGGATTTTTGGCGAAGTAACGCGTGATGCCGCGCATCAGTGCATCGGCGAGCTGTATCTGGTAGTCATCACTGCGCAGCTTGGCTTCTTCCTCCGGGTTGCTGATAAAGGCCGTTTCCACCAGCACGCTGGGAATGTCGGGGGCGTTCAATACGGCGAAGCTGGCTTGCTCGACCCTGGGCTTGTGCAGCCTGCCAACATGACCGATCTCGCCCAGCATGGCGCTGCCGAGTTTCAGGCTGTCATTGATCTGCGCGGTGGTACTCATGTCCAGCATGACTTTTTGAACCTGCGCCTCCTTGATCTTCACGTTGATGCCGCCCACCAGGTCGGCTGAGTTTTCCTTGTTGGCGATCCAGCGCGCGGCGCTGCTGGAAGCGCCTTTTTCGCTCAGTGCAAAAACGCTGGCGCCCTGCGGCCGTTCGTTGAAGAATGCATCGGCATGCAGGCTGATGAAAAGGTCGGCCTGCACGCGGCGCGCCTTTTGCACGCGAATGTGAAGCGGCACGAAAAAATCCGCGTCACGGGTGAGGTAGGCGCGCATGTTGGGCTGCTGGTTGATGCGGCCTGCCAGGCGCTGCGCAATTTGCAACACCACATCTTTTTCACGCGTGCCGCCGGGGCCGACCGCACCGGGATCTTCGCCGCCGTGGCCCGGATCGAGCGCGACGATGATGAGCCGGTCTGTCTTGGCTTCAGCATTTCTCCTGGCGGTGGCGGCCATTTCTGCCGCAGGCTTGTTATCCGCCATTTTGCCAAGACTTGACGCGTGGTTTGATGCGGCATTCGAGGGCGACTTGCCCGATTGCCGCGCCATCAGGTTACCGAGCGGATCATTGTCCGCATCCGCGGCGGGGCTCACTTGCGACGGCTCGGCTGCGAGCCGCTCAGCAATCAGCGCCTCCAGCGGGTCCACGGCTTGCGCCGGGTAGAGATCAAGCACCAACCGGTACTGGTAAGCCGCCACGGGCGGCAGGGTGAATACTTGCGGCAGCATGGCTTGTTTAAGGTCCATCACCAGCCGCACCACGCCGGGCGCGTTCTGGCCGACGCGAATGCCTGAAATATTCGGATCGTCCGATTTCACCTTGGCCACCAGTTCGCGCAAGGCCGGGATCAGGTCAATGCCTTCCAGATCGACGGCCAGGCGCGGTGGATCGGCCACAAAGAATTGCCGGGCCTTGATCTCGACGTCCGATTCGATGGTCAGCCGCGTGTAGTCTTTGGAAGGCCAGACGCGCACCGCCACAATCGTGGCACCGCGGGCGATCTGCTGCACGCCCAGCAAGAGCACCACGCTGCCCATTTGCAGGGCGCTGCGCCGGCTCGGGTGAGTCATGGCGCCCTTCATGGCAGCAGCTCCGCGCCCATGGCGGTATGCGCTGTCAGCGTGACGGCGCGGGATTCGTTGGCCAGCATTTCTATATGGATCAGCAGGTCTGGCTGCGGCAGCTGGTCGCCCGCCTTTTCTGGCCATTCGACCAGCTTGAGCCCGGGGCTGGCAAAAATATCGCGAAACCCGGCTTCTTCCCACTCGCGCGGGTCGTTGAAGCGGTAAAAGTCGAAGTGCCAGATGTTTAAACCGGAAGCGCTCAGGGTATAGGGTTCGACCACGGCATAGGTAGGGCTTTTGATATGGCCTGCCACGCCCAGGCTCTTGAGCAGGTGGCGGACGAACGTGGTCTTGCCTGCGCCCAGGTCACCCTGCAACGCAATCAGTGCGTGGCCAATTGACGGCTGTCGGGCCAGTGCCTGGGCAAAGGCCTCAGTTTCGGCCTCGTTCTTCCAGGTTATATTTTTTACAATCAGCGGATGGTCCTGAACAGTCATCAATTCGTTTCTCAAATTCAAACTTGGGCGCGCGAGCTTGGATTTTCCCAAATTGGCATTGCTGGTGTTGATCTGTCGACAGCTGAGCCGGGATTATCGGCCTGGCTGGCTGCGGGCTTTCATGGTGACATGCATTACATGGCGGCGCACGGGCTTAAACGGGCACGGCCGGCCGAGCTGATCCCGGGTACCGTGAGCGTCATCACGGCACGCATGGATTATTTGCCTGCCGCCACTTTTGTCAACCCCGGTGAATGGCAAGCGTTGGAGTTTAGCCGCTTGCAGCGGCCCACCGAGGGGATTGTGTCGGTCTATGCCCGCGGTCGCGATTATCACAAGATCATGCGATCGCGTCTGCAAGAACTCAGCGAGCGGATAGCCCTGCATGTGGAAAAACTGGGTCACCGCGCCTTCACCGATTCAGCGCCCGTGCTCGAAGCCGAGCTGGCGGCGCGCAGTGGGCAGGGCTGGCGCGGCAAGCACACGCTGCTGCTGAACCGCGAAGCGGGGTCGATGTTTTTTCTCGGTGAAATTTATGTGGATGTGGCCTTGCCGCCCAGCGAGCCGGTGACGCAGCACTGCGGCACCTGCAGCGCCTGCATTGACGTGTGCCCCACGCAGGCCATCATTGCGCCGTACCGGCTCGATGCCCGGCGTTGCATCTCTTACCTGACGATTGAACATGCCGGGCCGATTCCGCTGGAGCTTCGCCCCCTGATGGGCAACCGCATTTACGGCTGCGACGACTGCCAGCTCATCTGCCCCTGGAACAAGTTTGCGCAGCGCAGCACCTTGCCCGATTTTGATGAACGCCAGGGCCTCACGGGGCAGCAACTGGTGACTTTGTTTGGCTGGACCGAGGAAGAGTTTCTGCGCTTGACTGAAGGCAGCGCCATTCGCCGCATTGGTCATGAGCGCTGGCTGCGCAACATTGCCGTCGCCATGGGAAATGCGCTGCGTGCGAGCATTGCCAGTGATGCAGCGATACGGACAAGCCTGCAAGCGCGTGCCGAGCATCCGAGCGAGGTGGTCAGGGAACATGTGCTGTGGGCGCTGACTCAGCGGACCGACTCGACGTGATTTAATAGTCGTTCCCTTAACCAGAGAATGAAAACGTTATGGATCTAGGACTGAAAGACAAAACCGCCTTGGTGCTCGGCGCCGGCGGCGGCTTGGGTGGCGCCATCGCCCGGACATTGGCGCGCGAAGGCGCCCGAGTCGCGGTGGCCGACATCAAGTACGAGGCGCTGGATCCGGTGATGGCCGACATCCGCTTGGCGGGCGCCAAGGCGCTGGCGCTGCAGTGGGATCTCGGCGACCTGTCTGTGATCGACGCCAACGTCGCGCGCATCGAGGCCGGACTGGGTCCGGTCGACATACTGATCAACATCACCGGCGGACCACCGCCCACACCCGTCTCGGGCCAGTCCGCCGAGGTCTGGAGCAAGCACTTCCAGAGCATGGTGCTGTCGGTCATTGCCATCACTGATCGCGTGCTGCCAGGCATGCGCCAGCGCAAGTTTGGCCGCATCATCACCAGCACCTCGTCGGGCGTGGTCGCGCCCATTCCCAATCTGGGGCTGTCCAACGCCCTGCGCCTGTCGCTGGTGGGCTGGTCCAAGACACTGGCCCGCGAGGTCGGCCGGGACGGCATCACCGTCAATATCGTGTTGCCGGGACGCGTGGCGACCGATCGCATCAAGTTTCTCGACGAACAAAAGGCGCTGCGCGAGAGGCGGCCGGTCGAGGAGGTAAGGGCGGAAAGTGCGGATAGCATCCCGCTCGGCCGCTACGG
>MERZ01000110.1:0-7804 GCA_001770785.1 Burkholderiales bacterium RIFCSPHIGHO2_12_FULL_61_11 | reverse complement strand
CGGCCGCTACGGCGAGCCACAGGAATACGCCGACACCGTGTGTTTCCTTGCCAGCGCGCGCGCGTCTTACCTGACCGGTTCAGTGATTCGTGTCGACGGCGGGCTGATCGCAAGCATCTGAGTCTGCGCTCCCACACCCGTTTCTTTTTTTAATGCAATCCAATTCCTGGAGGTTTTCCAATGGGTGCTGATCCCCTTCCGCTGGACCCGGACCTGGTCCGTGTGCTGTCCGGCATCACGACCGCAACGCTGACGACCGTTTTACTGAAGAAAGGGCTGCGCAATGTCTGGATGCGCGGCACCAAGCCGCTGCAGCCCGGCCAGCCGCGCCTGGTCGGGCGTGCCTTTACGCTGCGCTTCGTGCCGGCGCGAGAGGATCTGGCAACGCCCGCGTCCTGGGGCGCGCCGATTTCCACGCGTGCCGCGATCGAGGCCATGCCTGCCGGCTGCATTGCCGTGGTCGATGCCATGGGAGTCGTCGACGCCGGAATCTTTGGCGACATCCTGTGTGCCCGTATGAAAAAGCGCGGCGTGGCCGGACTGGTCACTGACGGCGTGATCCGCGACCTGGCGGGTGTGCTGGGCACACAACTGCCCGTATGGTGCCAAGGCACTGCTGCACCCGCATCGGTGACAGGACTGACCTTCGTCGCCTGGCAGGAGCCGATCGGCTGCGGTGGCGTGGCGGTGTTCCCCAACGATGTGGTGGTGGTCGATTCCGACGGTGCGGTGCTGATTCCAGCCGCTTTGCTGGACGAGGTGGTTGCCGCGGCGGTCGAGCAGGAACGGCTGGAGGGCTGGATCATGTCCGAGGTCGACGCCGGCAAACCTTTGCCCGGTCTTTATCCGCCAAACGACGAAACCAGGGCTCGCTACGAAGCCTGGGCACGCACCGTGCGCTGAGGCGGCGGTACCGGCCCCATCACTGTTCCTGCCAATGCCTCGAAGAAATTTTTCGCTGGTCGCGGCCACCGGCTCGTGGCAACCATTTTGTCATCCCATCCAATCAGGAGATTGAAGCGTGAATAAATTGAATGCTATGGCCAAAGGCGTTTATCTGATCGCAGTGACCCCCTTTACGGAAAATGGCGCGCTTGATCTGGCCAGTACAGATCGTTTGGTTGATTTTTACCTGGATCGTGGCGCGGCGGGCCTGACCATCCTGGGCATCCTGGGAGAAGCGACCAAGCTGACCGCAGAAGAATCGCGGCAATTTGCCAAAAGGGTTTTAGCTCGAGTCGATGGCCGGGTTCCAGTGGTCGTCGGTGCTTCGTCGCCAGGCTTTGCGCCTATGCGCGAATTGACTGAAAGCGTCATGGCGATGGGCGCGTCCGGCGTGATGATCGCGCCATCTCCCGTGGTTCGAACCGATGAGCAGATCATTGCTTATTTCGAGATGGTCAATGAAACGCTGGGCCCCAAGGTTCCCTGGGTCTTGCAGGATCACCCGCTGTCGACCGGCGTGCAAATGTCAGTCTCCGTTGTCTTGCACATATTAAAAAACTCGCCCCATTGCGTGATGCTCAAGCATGAGGCCTCCCCCGGTCTGGCCAAGCTGTCGGCGATACGCGCGGCGGCAGAGCGCGGCGAAGTCGGGCGGGTGTCCATCCTCACCGGCAATGGCGGCGGCCTCTTTTTGCCGGAGGAACTCGCGCGCGGCGCGGATGGCGCCATGACCGGATTTGCCTATCCTGAAATGATGGTGGACGTCTGCCAGGCGCACGCCAATGGAAATATCGAGCGGGCCCATGACATCTTCGATGCTTACCTGCCTCTGGCACGCTATGAACAGCAGACCGGGATTGGGCTGGCAGTCAGAAAGCACATCATGGCCGAACGAGGCGTGATTGCCTCTGCCGTGCTCCGAAAACCCGGACCGAAATTATCGGCAGCGGATATTGCCGAAATCGATCACTTGACGAAGCGGCAGGTCAGGCGCCTGCAGGAAATTCAATAGACCACTGCCGCGTCAGCCTGCGGGCGGGCGGCGGCACGCCGTCAGCAGCGTCACACCGCCGTCGGACGGCAGCAACTCGGACAAAGGGCGGCAGCTTGCCTGGCTACACCAGTCGTAATCTGCCGTGAAACCTGAGCGCGTGAGCCGCAGTTCGGTGAGAGTCCGTATTTGCGGCGTGTATTCGTACCAGCCACCCTCCACCAGCCGGGCATCGTCGGCCGGCTCCATGCCTGCGCCCGAGCCGTGCACCCGGGCCGCAACCGCATTCAGGACGGGCGCGCTGCCCGGATTTTTGCCCGGCACGATGGCGTAATCTTCTTCCCAGCGGACTTTCTCGATCGAGTGCGTCCAGGCCAGCGTGAAGCGTTCAACCGGTACGAACGCCGTGGGTCCCGCGCTGACCCCGGCCGCGGTCAGCAGCGCGAGACAGACGCCTGTCAGTCCCATCGCGCTCAACGTGGGGTGGCATTGATCGCCTGGCCGCGCTGACCGGGCGTGCCGCCGCTATCGCGATGCCCCCGTGTCTTCCAGAGATGCCAGGCGACAAAAAACACCACCGCGCCCAGGCCGATCTCATCGGTCATCGGAAAGGCTACCACCAGGAAGCTGGCAGCAACGATGGTCAGGATGCGCTCAAGCCAGTTCAGCGGTCCAAATAGGAAACCAATGGCCCCTGCGCCCCACATGGCAATGGCCACCAGCGCCTTGAATACCACATAAGTGGTATCGAGCCAGTCACCCCCCTGGAGCATCAACGCAGGGGTGTAAACCGCCATGTAGGGAACGATGAAGCCGGCAATGGCCACCCGAACGGCCTGGACGCTGATCTTCAGCCCTGATTCGCGCGCGATGGGCGCGGCGGCAAAGGCGGCGAGCGCCACTGGCGGCGTCAGGTCGGCCATGATGCCAAAGTAAAAAACAAACATGTGCGAGACGATCAGCGGCACGCCAAGCTGCAGCAACACCGGTGCTGCCAGTGAGCTGGTGATGATGTAGTTGGGAATGGTGGGAATTCCCATGCCCAGCACCAGGCAAGTCACCATGGTGAGCAGCAGCGCCAGGAACAGGCTTTTTTCGCCAATGGCAATAATGTGTCCACCCAGTTCGGCAGCCACACCCGTCAGGTTGATAACACCAATGATCACTCCCACCAGCGCGCAGGCAATCGCCACCGGCAGCGCGTGGCGAGCGCCGTTGACCAGGGCTTGCACCGCCAGCTTGCGGGCATCGCCGCCGGTGCGCCGGAAGTAGCTTATCGCCACCAGCACGGCCGCGATCACAAAAAAGGTGCCGACGCCGAACTCAAAAAAGCCGGCGCTGGCAAAACCCAGCAACACCCAGAATAGTCCGCGCAGTGCCAGGCCCTTGACCCCGCTGATCACGGCAGCGCCGAAAATGAGGATGACGGTCAGGCCCAGGCCCACGGTGCCGGAAAACAGCGGGGTGTAACCCGAGAACAGCAGGGCCACCAGGCCGATCAGCGGCAGCAGCAGATACCAGCGCTCGCGCACTGCCGTCCAGGGGTTGGGGCATTCCTCCTTGGACAAGCCGAGCAGTCCTTTGCGACCCGCTTCCAGATGAACCATCCAGAACGCCGTGACGAAGTAAAGGATGGCCGGTATCAGCGCAGCCTTGCAGATTTCGATGTAGGGTACGTTGATGGTTTCCGACATGATGAAGGCCACCGCACCCATCACGGGCGGCATGATCTGGCCACCCATGCTCGACGTGGCTTCGACACCACCGGCAAACGCCGGGCTGTAGCCGAAGCGCTTCATCAGCGGGATGGTGAACTGCCCCGTGGTAACGACATTGGCTACGCCCGAGCCATTGATGGTGCCCATCAGACCTGAAGAAATTACTGACACCTTTGCTGGACCGCCCCGCGTGTGGCCGACGGTGCCCATGGCGAAGTCGTTGAACAGCTGGATCATGCCTGCCTGTTCCAGAAAAGCGCCGAACAAAATGAACAAAAAGATGTAGGTGGACGAAACGTAAGTGGGCGTGCCGTAGATCCCTTCAGTGCCAAAGCCCAGCGTGCTGACCACCTGGTCGAGCCCGAAGCCGCGATGCGCCAACGCGCCCGGCAAGTACTGGCCGAAGATCCCGTAGGCCAGGAAGATGCCGCAGATCAGTGGCAGGCCCCAGCCCATCATGCGCCGGGCCGCCTCGAACACCAGCGCGATGGTCACGACGCCAATGACCCAGTCTGCGATGGTCAACTCGCCGGCGCGCAGCGTGAGGTCGGCTTCAAAAACCCAGTGGTAGAAGCTGAAGCCGAAACCCGTCAAACCCAGGATCCAGGCCAATACCGGCTTGCCAGGGCCGCTGCCGCGGAAGGCCGGGCGCAAGGCAAATACCATCAGCAGCACAAAGCCCACGTGAATGGCGCGCACCACCTGGCTTGACAAGGGGCTGAACGCTGCCGTCCAGAGCTGGAAGCTGGAAAAGGCCAGGGCTATCCAGAAGATCGCGCCACTCAGGGGCTGCGTGTGGCTGTCGTTGGTGTCACTCATGGGAACCTTTGGAAACTGAAAACACAAACGGCCCCAAGGTTTGCCGGGGCCGTTTCAACACGGGCGATCTGAGGGGTCGCCGGCGACGCGTTACTTCATCACGCCGACTTCCTTGTAGTAGCGTGCCGCGCCTGGATGTACGGGTATCGCCATGCCAACCAGCGCGTTTTCACGCTTGATCGATTTGGCTGCGTTGTGGGCGGCATACAGGGTGTCGATGTTGTCGTACATCGTTTTGGCCATCTGGTAGGCCAGCTCGTCGGACACGCCGGAGTGCGTGACCAAAAAGTTGGGGATGGCGGCCGTGGCAATGTCGGTGGTTTGGCCGGCATAGGTATTGGCCGGAATGATGGCGGGCTGGTAGGCTGCGTCACCGACCTTGGTCACCACATCGGCGGGCACGGCCACAACGATGATCTTCACGGAGGTGGCCAGGTCCCGGATCGAGGCCACGCCCAAACCGGCCGACTGCAGGGTAGCATCGAGCTGGCGGTTTTTCATCAGTTCGACCGATTCACCGAAGGGCAGATACTCCACCTTGGAGAGGTCGCTATAGGACAGCCCGGCCGCCTTGAAGATGGCGCGCGCGTTCAGTTCGGTCCCCGACTTGGCAGCGCCCACCGAAATACGCTTGCCTTTGAGATCGGCCAGCGTCTTGATGCCCGAGTCAGCGTTGGCCACGATCTGGATGTAGTTGTTGTAGGTGGCCGAGAGGCCGCGCAGCTTTGTCAAGGGCGCGTTGAAGCCGGCTTCGGCATTGCCTTTGTAGGCATTGGACACCGAATCGCCCAGCGCGAGGGCCAACTCAGCGCGACCCGCCTGCAGCAGGTTAAGGTTTTCCGCCGATGCCTTGGTCACTTGGGCGGTGGCCCGGGTGTTGGGAATGGCCTTGGCATAAATTTGCGAAAGCGCCACGCCCAGCGGGTAATACACGCCGCTCTGGCCACCAGTCAGGATGTTGACGAATTGCTGTTGCTGTGCGAGAGCGGCGCCGGTCGTTAAGGCGGCCCCCAAGCTCAGTGTCAGGCCGATTTTTTGCAGTAAGCGCATGGTGATCTCTCTTTTTGAAGTTGGGCGGGAACGCGTGGGGAAAGGATACAACAGGTTTCAAGGGATATGCCCCTTGCGGGGTCACCGTAACTAGAGGGTTTACCCTTGCTTTGAGAGCTTAGGCACCCGACTAGCGCAGCACGCCCAGTGCAAACGGCAGGCTCACGACGCCGAGCATTGTTGACAAGGTCACCAGGCCCGCGACATAGCCGCCGTTGTACCCCATGCGCGCCGCCAGCACATAGGCACTGGAGGCCGTGGGCAGCGCGGAAAACGCCAGCAATATGGTGGTCTGCACGGCGGTCAGACCCCATGCTTTGGCCAGGCCCATGGCCACGATGGGCAAGAGCAGGTGGCGTATTGACAGCACCGCTGTCGCCAGGGTTTTGGCCTGTGACAAATGGCCAAACTGCATGCCGGCACCGGCCGCCATCAATCCCAGTGCCAGTGATGCTGCGCCAATGCGGGTGACCGTGGGTTCCAGGAAGAGCGGCAGGGTAAAGCCCAGCAGGTTGGCCGTCAGGCCACTGGCGGTGGCCAGGATGAACGGATTGCGCACCAGCTCGCGACCGAGGCCGCGCTGTGCGTGCCTGACCATGGGCCACACCGCCGCCACATTGAAAAGCGGCACGCAAACGCCAATCAACACAGCAAGCAGCAGCAGCCCCTGGCTGCCCGCCAGCCGGTCGACCAGGGCCAAGCCAATGAAGGAATTGAAGCGGAACGCCACCTGGGCGCTGGCCGCATGTTCGCGCCGGTCGATATGCCGGCCCAACCAGGGCAGGTGCGGCAGGCTGTACGCCAAACCTATGCCGGTCAGCCCCAGCAGCAAGCCGGCACTGATGAAGCTGGAGGCAGCCACCAGATCCAGTGGACTTTTGACAATCGACTGAAACAGCAGCACCGGAAACAGAAAGTAGTAAACCAGGCTTTCCACCTGCGCCCAGACGGTGCGGTTGAGCGCGGTGTAGCGGCAAATCAGGTAGCCACAAACAATGAGGGAAAAATCGGGGAAAAGAAGTTGAGCATAGAACACCGGGCAAGAATAACCGCAATCATTGCTGAGGTGCCCCAATGCGTCATCCGCTAGCCGCTTGAACGTGCCTCGCACTTTTTTTGTTATCGTGAGCAGCATGCAATCACAAACCCAGTCCAGCATTGATGCATTCATCGACGCCTTGTGGCTGGAAGACGGCTTAAGCAAAAATACGCTGGATGCCTACCGGCGCGACCTGTCGCTTTACGCGATCTGGCTGGGCGCCCAGAGGCAAGGAGGCCGCAATCTCGACGAGACGGCTGAGAGCGATCTCAATAGTTACTTCGCCATCAGACATGCGACCACCAAGGCCACCTCGGCGAATCGGCGCCTGACGGTGTTCAAGCGTTACTTTCGCTGGGCGCTACGCGAGCGTTTCATGACAGTTGATCCGACGCTGAAACTTCAATCCGCCAAGCAGGCGCTGCGGGTGCCAAAGGTCATAAGCGAGGCGCAAGTTGAGTCGTTGCTGGCGGCCCCTTCCGTTGAGACCGCGCTCGGACAGCGCGATCGCGCCATGCTGGAGCTGATGTATGCCAGCGGCCTGCGCGTCAGTGAGCTGGTCGGGCTCAAGACTTTTCATGTGGGCTTGAATGAAGGTGTGCTGCGCGTCATGGGCAAGGGCAGCAAGGAGCGGCTGGTGCCCTTCGGGCAGGTGGCGCGCGAGTGGATCGTGCTTTATCTGGCAGAGGCACGACCGGCAATTCTTGGGGGTCAGCAAACTGATGACCTGTTTGTCACCAGCCATGGCCATGGCATGAGCCGGGTGATGTTTTGGATGCTGGTCAAAAAGCACGCGCGCGTGGCTGGCATCACTTCTCCGCTGTCCCCGCATACCCTGCGCCATGCGTTTGCGACCCATTTACTGAACCATGGTGCCGATCTGCGTGCCGTGCAGATGCTGCTGGGGCATGCCGATATTTCCACCACCACAATTTACACCCATGTGGCCCGGGAACGTCTGAAGTTGCTGCATGCACAGCACCATCCGCGGGGTTGACCTGCTGCCCGGAGCGGTGGAGATCAACGGTACATGTAGTCCCGGCTGAAGGGGTAAACCGACTGTGCTCCCTTGGCTTGCGCGAGCCGCGCGTCGGTCACGTCGCCGGCGGGCCGCGTGGCCAGCAATTGGTGCAGCGAGAGCCAGCCCTGCTCAAAACTCATGGCGCTGCCCGCCAGGTACAAGCGGTAGGCGCGCAAGATTTTTTCAGCGCGTTCAGGTCTGTCGTCAGTCGCCAGCACCTG
>MERZ01000109.1 GCA_001770785.1 Burkholderiales bacterium RIFCSPHIGHO2_12_FULL_61_11 | reverse complement strand
GACCGATATTCTGAACAAAATCATTGCCATCAAGCGCGAGGAAATCGCCGACGCGGTCAGTCGCAAGCCGCTGGCCGCCATGCGCGCAGACGCCGAGTCACGCGTTCTGACGCGCGACTTTGTCGGTGCCCTGCGCGCCAAAATTGCGGCTGGTCAGCCCGCGGTGATTGCCGAAATCAAAAAGGCCAGCCCGTCCAAAGGCGTGCTGCGCGACGATTTCATTCCCGCCGACATTGCACAGAGCTATGCTGAATATGGTGCGGCCTGTTTGTCAGTGCTTACCGACAAGCAGTTTTTTCAGGGCAGCATTGACCATTTGAAACAGGCGCGGGCGTCATGCAGTTTGCCGGTGCTGCGCAAGGATTTCATGGTCGATGCCTACCAGATTTATGAATCGCGCGTCATCGGGGCCGACTGCATTTTGCTGATTGCCGCCTGCCTGGACGATGCGCAGTTGAAGGCGCTGGAAGCGCTGGCGCTGTCACTCGACATGGCGGTGCTGGTCGAGGTGCATGACGAGGCCGAACTGGAACGTGCGCTCAAGCTAAGAACGCCGCTGATCGGCATCAACAACCGCAAGCTCCAGACCTTTGAGGTTTCGCTCGACACCACGCTCAACCTGCTGGGCAAGGTGCCTGCCGATCGCCTGCTGGTCACCGAATCGGGCATTGCTACGCCGCAAGATGTGCAGCGGCTGCGCGAAGCGAATGTCAACACTTTCCTGGTCGGCGAGGCCTTCATGCGCGCTGAGGACCCGGGCGTGGCGCTGAAGCAGTTGTTTGGCTTGTAAGGATTGCCATGGAACAGGCGCGGTTGGGCGGAATGTCGGCATCGGGCGCGCCTGAGCACCTGACCAGCGCCGACCCGTTGGACTGGCCTGTCGCGCCCGGTTGGCGGCCTCTGACCGAGGCTTTTTTTGCCAGTGCAACAGGCCGCAAGCTGCTGGGTTTTCTGCGCCGCCGGCTGGCCGAAGGTGCGGTGATTTTTCCACCCCAGCCGCTGCGCGCGCTGGAACTCACGCCGCCGGAAGCGGTGCGTGTCGTCATTTTGGGTCAGGATCCTTATCACGGGCGGGGCCAAGCCGAAGGACTGGCTTTTTCGGTCGCGCCCGGCGTGCCCTTGCCGCCATCGCTGCGCAATATCTTCAAGGAACTGCAGCGCGACTTGGGCACACCGCCGCCGCCCTTTCCGGTTCCCGGCGGCAGCCTGGTGCGCTGGGCGAGCGAAGGCGTGCTGCTGCTCAACACCTGCCTGACGGTGGAAGAGGGCCGGCCAGGCAGCCATGCCGGGCAGGGCTGGGAGGTGTTGACCGACAGCGTGATCCGTCAGGTGTCAAACGGTGAACATTCCGTGGTTTTTTTGCTGTGGGGTGTCCATGCACAAGGCAAGCGAGCACTGATCGACGCCAGCCGCCACAAGGTGCTGCTGGCCAATCATCCGTCGCCGCTATCGGCCCTGCGGCCACCGCTGCCTTTTATCGGATGCGGGCATTTCTCGCAGGTGGGCCAGTGGCGTGACCCGCGGCAGAGTCGCCAGAAAGACCAGAACGGCTAAATATGTGCTATGGCTTCAATAGCTTCTTGCGCCCGTCCACTATGGGGAAAGTGCAAAAAACTGTGCTTAATAAGCCTTAAGACTCCTGCGACCGGATTCCGATAGAGTCGCGTCTGATATCAACCGTACCCTGCCGGCCCAAGACCTCAAGTTTTTATCATGACGCACCTGCCAGCCAACATGAAACCGTGGCATAATCTGAGGTTCGCTTGAAGGATGGGTGCCCGAGTGGTTAATGGGGGCAGACTGTAAATCTGTTGGCTTACGCCTACGCTGGTTCGAATCCAGCCCCATCCACCAGATTTTTGGCCAGCGCACGGCAAGCACGACATGGCTATGGGCCGTCAGCTTGTTTTGAGTTGTCAGGCTTTTTGGTGTGAATTTTGAATTGGCAGAGCTGCGCGGGAGTAGTTCAATGGTAGAACCCTAGCCTTCCAAGCTAATGACGCGGGTCCGATTCCCGTCTCCCGCTCCATCAAGCTGTGCTTGCTGGTGTTTGTGAGTTCTGCCGGTTGAGCTCGCGCCAAGTTGCTGTGAGTGAGAAGAGTTTTGTTGATTTCAGCCCATTTGGCTCAGTGGCAGAGCACTCCCTTGGTAAGGGAGAGGTCCCGGGTCCGATTCCCGGAATGGGCACCATATTTTGAGTTGGCGCGGCACAGTTTTTGTTGTGGCTGGCTGTAATTGTTAACTGGTTTTGTAACTTTTCGGAGTTGAAAAAATGGCAAAAAGCAAATTTGAGCGGACCAAGCCGCACGTCAACGTCGGCACGATTGGCCACGTTGACCATGGCAAGACCACCCTGACGGCAGCGATCACCACCGTGCTCCCGCACGTCAACGTCGGCACGATTGGCCACGTTGACCATGGCAAGACCACCCTGACGGCAGCGATCACCACCGTGCTC
>MERZ01000108.1 GCA_001770785.1 Burkholderiales bacterium RIFCSPHIGHO2_12_FULL_61_11 | reverse complement strand
TGGTCGGCAAGTAGCGCAATCAAATCAATATGCCACGGCTAGACGCTTACATCCCTTTTGTGAAAGATGTCATCCAAGCTGGGGCAACCGTGCATACCGATGGCTCGGCCGCTTACCGCAGTCTCAAAGAGGAAGGCTACGTACACCAGCGAAGCGTCATGCTTGGCTCGGACACGCCAGCGCATATTTCCATGCCAGGTGTCCACCGGGTAGCAGCGCTCATCCATCGTTGGTTGCTCGGAACACATCATGGCGCGGTGCAGCCCGCTCAGTTGGACTACTATCTTGACGAGTTTGTATTTCGCTTCAACAGGCGGAAATCACTGTCACGCGGAATGCTTTTCTATAGGTTACTGGAGCAGGCAGTCGTGACTACGCCAGTGACCTATCAAAACGTTGTTTCCCAATCAAAACCGCCAATAATACAGTCTGTGGAGCTAAGTGGATAGCCCGTATGGGTGTACAGCATTCAATCCCTTGGTCAGACAGATTCACCGCCGGTCCCAGCGCTGATCTTGCCAATCCATTTTTAAGACTATGATTTTGATAGCTCCTTATGCCCACCTTTCCTTGGTAAAAGGCATGAATGACCCACTAAATCCGGAATGACACATGACCTTGCAAGACGCCCCCGCCAAGTCCGATAAACGCCTACGCCTCTTTCGCGTCCGAACGCTTGCCCTGCTGCTGGCCCTCGCGGGTTTGCTCACGCCCGCCCTGCCTTTGTGGGCAGCCGAAGCCGGTCCGCCGCTGATGCTTGCCAAGGTTTACCACGCCGGTATTTCACTGCCTGACTACTGGGTGAGTGAAAAGCTCGACGGCGTTCGCGGCTACTGGGATGGCGAGAAATTGCTCACCCGCGGCGGTGAGCGCATTGCCGCACCCGCCTGGTTCACGGCCGGCTGGCCCACGGTGCCCATGGATGGCGAACTCTGGGCTGGCCGCAGCCAGTTTGCCAAAGCGGTTTCCACGGTGCGCCAGCAAACGCCCGACGATGGGGCTTGGCGTGCCATGCGTTTTATGGTGTTCGACCTGCCTGCGCAGGGCGGCTCGTTCACGGAACGAATTCCGGCCTTGAATGGCCTGGTCGGCCGGATTGACCAGCCCTGGGTGCAGGCCGTGGCGCAGTTCAGGCTGGCGAACCACCAGGCTTTGCAGAGCTTGCTGGCCAAAACCGTGAAACGGGGCGGCGAAGGGCTGATGCTGCACCGCGGCGCATCGCTCTACAAAGGCCAGCGCACGGACGACCTGCTCAAGGTTAAAACGCATGAGGATACGGAGGCGCGCGTGATCGCGCACATTCCGGGCAAAGACAAATACGCAGGCGTAATGGGGGCCTTGCTGGTGGAAATGCCAGGGTTGAACGGCCAACCGGGCCAACGCTTCAAGCTTGGCACCGGCTTCAGCGACGAACAGCGCCAGAGACCGCCAGCCATAGGCAGCACGGTCACCTACCGCTTTCGCGGCCTGAACGACAGCGGCATCCCGCGCTTTGCCAGTTTCATGCGCGTGCGCGAAGACGCATCTCTCTAAAAAAATGACCAGTGCACGCGCAGGCCATTTCCTTAAGTCCAGCGGACTCCAGGCTATTTCTTCACGCAGTCAGCGTAGTAGCGCACTTTTCCCTTGGCATCTGCCTGCTCGACCAGACCATGGATGTCCGTCTCAAAACCCGGGCACTGCGCATTGAACTCGCGGGCAAACTTGAGGTAATCAACAATTTTCTTATTGAACACTTCCCCCGGAATCAGCAGCGGAATACCGGGGGAAGTGTTCAATAAGAAAATT
>MERZ01000107.1:1494-1702 GCA_001770785.1 Burkholderiales bacterium RIFCSPHIGHO2_12_FULL_61_11 | reverse complement strand
AGCATGAACTGCAAAAATCGCGCGTAATCCATCGCCGTTGATGCCAGGCCACCGCCACCGGATTCAAGAGCCGCGTCCTCGCGCACATCGATCAGCCGCATCTGTACCCCGCCCTCAGGGTCGCGGGCAAAGGGGTCGGCAATGCGAGCGTGATGTTCGGGGGGCACGGAAAAGCCGGTGTCGGTCATGCCCAGCGGCTTGAAAATGT
>MERZ01000107.1:0-1388 GCA_001770785.1 Burkholderiales bacterium RIFCSPHIGHO2_12_FULL_61_11 | reverse complement strand
CAGCGGCAAAGCGGCCAGTTGATGCGAAAGCTCGGCATTGCTGCGTTCGCGCGAGCCGATTCTGATTTGCGCATACTGCCGTTGCACCGATGCATTGCCCATGAATTCATAGGTCAGGCCGGCCGTGTGCCGCAACAAGTCCTGCAGCGTGGCCGGTTGTCGCACGGCTTGCAGTTGGACCGCCCCGTCAACCAGATTGGCCACCTTCTGCATCGCATACTCAGGCAGGTATTTGGCCACTGGGTCATTCAACAACAGTTGCCCCTGTTCCATCAACATCATGGCGGCCACCGACACAATCGGCTTGGTCATGGAATAAATGCGGAATATGGCATCCCGCGTCATGGGGGAATTGGTGGCTGGGTCCAGCGCGCCCAAACTGTCAAACAGGGCCAGCTTGCCGTGCCGGGCAATCAGAACAACGGCGCCGGGCAGGCGCTGGCGATCCACCTCGGCTTGCAGTACCGCCATGACGCGACTCGTGCGCTGTGGGCACAAGCCGACCTGATCCGGTGACAGACTGGGTAGCACCTTGCCGAGAGGGTCAACCATCTGCTGATGCGTCCCGGTAAGCTTGGCCGACTTTGGCAGGCCACCCGCCATAGAGGTTTGAAACAAGTTAATCTCCAAAAAATAATGTCAATTCGCCGGCACGCCAACATGCAAACCCAGGTGGCGTTGGTGATCCTAATCCAGCGCCGGTCGCTCAGGGGCGTCGTTGATGTAGTTGGGCAATTGAGCGCCGCAATGAAAACAGAAACTGGCCTGCGCCAAGTGTCCCTCGGTGAGACATTCTTGGCAGGTGCGTGTTGTTGGTGCCGTGGAAATGCGTCTTGCCGTCATCTCTGCAGTCACGATGCCTGTCGGCACCGCCAGCGTACCCCAGCCCAATAACATCATGGCCGATGAGATCAATCGGCCCAGGTCGGTCTTGGGCGTGATGTCGCCAAATCCAACCGTGGTCATCGTTGTAATCGCCCAATACACCGAGGTCGGGATATTGGTGAAGCCGTTGTTGGGGCCTTCCACCACATACATCAGGGTGCCCATGACCAGCACAATCATCAAGACCGCTGACAAAAAAACCAGTATCTTGCGACGGCTGGCGTTCAGGGCGTGGCCCAGGGACTGGTATTCAGCCACATAGGCGGTCAATTTGAAGATACGAAACACGCGCAGCAAACGCAGCACCCGCACGTCAATCAAGGCTTGAACTTCGGGCACCAGCAAAGCCACATAGGTCGGTAACAGGGCCAACAGATCAATGACGCCATAAAAGCTGAGGGCGTAACGCAAGGGATGGCGCACGCACACCAATCGGGCCACGTACTCCACCGTGAAAGCGAGGGTGAAGAGCCACTCCAGCCACAAAAAAATCGAGTGATGGG
>MERZ01000106.1:2766-15173 GCA_001770785.1 Burkholderiales bacterium RIFCSPHIGHO2_12_FULL_61_11 | reverse complement strand
TCGGAAGCGCAAGCCCGCGAGATGAGTACCAGTTTGCGCGACAGCGAACGTCACGAACGGGCGCTCCTCGACAATGTGGATGAAGGCATGTTGAGCATCTCCGATAGCGGCATGATTGAACTATTCAATCCGGCTGCCGAGCGCATGTTCGGCTACCGCAGCAAGGAGGTGCTCGGCAAGAATGTCTCCATGCTGATGCCGCAGCCTTACCGCAGCGAACACGATGGCTACCTGGGGCGCTATCTCCATACCGGGCAGGCGAAAATAATCGGAACCGGACGCGAGGTGACGGGGCTGCGCAGTGACGGCGGCGTTTTCCCGATGGACCTGCGGGTTTCGGAATTTTTCCTGGGAGGGCGTCGTCTGTTCATTGGCAGCATGCGCGACATCACCGAAAGCAAGCGCATCACCGAGGCGCTGCGTGCCAGCGAATTGCAGTTGCGCCAGCTCACCGACACCGTACCGGCCCTGATTGCCGACCTGGATCTGGAGCAGCGCTTCCGCTTTCACAACAAGGCCTACGAAGAGCTCTTTGGCCTGAACTTCGGGCAGATCAATGGCCACACCCTGGCCGAGGTGCTCGGCCCGCAAACCTACGGGGGTGTCCAGGACAAGGTCGAAGAAGTACTGCGTGGCAACCCCGTACGCTACGAGCGCGACCAGATGACGCCGCAGGGCGACCTCAGAAGCTATGCCTTCCAGTTTTTCCCGCGCTATGGGGATAACGAGGACCAAGGCAAGGTGTTGGGCTTTTTCGTGCTGGGCACCGACATCACCGAGCTCAAGCGCATTGATCGCATGAAAACCGAGTTCGTCTCAACGGTCAGCCACGAGTTGCGCACACCGTTGACCTCGATCCGCGGTTCGCTGGGGCTGATCGCCGGCGGCGTAGCCGGCGAGCTGCCCGAGGCCGTGAAGAGCCTGGTGGGCATTGCCAAGAACAACTGCGAGCGCCTGATCCGGCTGATCAACGACATCCTGGACAGCGAAAAAATCGAGTCCGGCAAGATGCGCCTGGACCTGCAGGTCGTCGACATCGGGCCGCTGCTCCAGCAGGCGCTGGCCGCCAACGAAGGTTTCGCGAGCCAGCATCGCGTGAAGTTGCAACTGCGCCCGCCCGATGAGCCGCTGCAGGTGCGTATTGACAGCGACCGCCTGACCCAGGTGGTGACCAATCTGCTGTCCAATGCGGTGAAGTTTTCACCGCCGGAGAGCGCGGTGGAATTTAATGTGTCGCGCGTGGGGCAGCAGGTGCGGGTTGAAGTCGCGGACCACGGCCCCGGTATTTCGGAGGAATTTCGCAGCCGCATCTTCCAGAAGTTTTCACAGGCGGATGCTTCCGACGCCCGGCAAAAAGGCGGGACCGGCCTCGGACTCAGCATTTCCCGGGCCCTCATCGAGAAGATGGGCGGCCAGATCGGCTTTCGCAGCGAGGCGGGTGCGGGCAGCCCCTTCTTCTTCGAGCTGCCCGAATGGCGGGATCCGGCGCCGCTGCGCCAGCCTCTCAAGGCGCGGGCGTCAGCCTCCCGGCCGCGCATCCTGATTTGCGAGGGCGACCCCGACGTGGCCCGGCTCATCAGCATGATGCTGAACAAAGCCGGATTTGAAGCCGACATGGCGTATAGCGCGGCGCAAGCCTTGGCCTTCCTCGCGCGCAACGCCTACGATGCCGTCACGGTGGACCTGAAGCTGCCGGGTCAACACGGCGCCGCCTTCATCAGTGCGCTGCGCGGCGAAGAAAGAACACGCCACCTGCCCGTGGTAATGATCTCGGCCATGGCCGAAGCAGGGCGCTTGCAGTTCAACCATAAACCGCTCACGGTCTCGGACTGGCTTGAAAAACCGATCGATGAAAGCCTGCTGATTCTCAGCGTTCGCCGGGCCATAGCCGGCCTGCATTCAGGCAAGCCGCTCATCCTGCATGTGGAAGATGATCTCGACATCCAGCGCATCACCGAAGCGATTGTCCAGGATTTTGCAGACTTCGAATTTGCGGCCACGCTGGAGCAAGCCCGAACCCGGCTGCGCGAGCACCGCTTTGACCTGGTGCTGCTGGACCTCGCACTGGGCGAGGATTCGGGCTGGGATCTCGTGGCTGATATCGATGCGCTCGATCCACGGCCGCCGGTCATCGTGTTTTCGGCCAGCGATGTGGACCCGACCGACGGCCGGCGGGCCGAAGCGGTCCTGCTCAAGGCCCATACCTCCAACACCGAGTTGTTAAATACCATCCAGCGCGTTCTTCGTATCCCCGGTGACCCCGGCCCCACCCGCCCTCAACCCCTGAGTTAAACCATGCCCGCACCCTTGAACCGCATTCTTTATGTTGAAGACGAGCCTGATATCCGCGTCGTGGCGCAGATGGCCCTGGAAGTTGTGGGGGGCTTCACCGTGATCGCCTGCGCCTCCGGCCAGCAAGCACTGAGCGCCGCACCGGATGCCCGAGCCGACCTGCTGCTGCTGGACGTCATGATGCCCGGCATGGACGGCCCCGGCACGCTCAAGGCGCTGCGCGCGCTGCCCGCCACCGCCCACACGCCAGTGGTTTTCATGACCGCCAAGGTGCAGGCCGCGGAAGTGGCGGCCTACAAGGCGCTGGGCGCGCTCGAAGTCATTCCCAAGCCCTTTGACCCGATGGCGCTTTCCGCGCAGATCCAGCGTATCTGGGCGACGCAGGAGTGAGGTTATAGCCCGTTCAAAGTACATGGCGGCCTACTCCGGTCATTCGAGGTGTGGTCGCAATCCGACGGAATGCTGCCATGCGCCACCTCCGTTTCATTGCTTACTTTCACTCACGTTTCTTCGGTACCGGACGCCGCCCCAGTGGCGGCCACGTATCCGGACAGGCAATCGTGGAATTGTCCTACGTGGCGCGATGAGTGCCGCAAGTAAGCTCGCACTTCATCCCGTTGCGGTGTTCGTGCCGGGCAATATTGTTCGAATAAGGTGCTCCATGAAGTTACTCCAAAATCTGAAGCTGGCCCTGGGTGGTCTTCTGGTGGCGGGCCTCGCGGCCTGCGGTGGTGGCAGTACGCCGGCACCGGGCACGCTGAGTGTGGCAATGACTGATGCGCCGTCTTGCGGCTATGACGAGGTCAATGTCACGGTCAATGAAGTCCGTGTGCATCAAAGCGCATCCGCAGGCGAAAAAGACGAGGGCTGGGCCAAAATTATTTTGAATCCCGCACGTAAAATCAATCTCCTCGACCTAACCAACGGCGCTCTGGAACAGTTAGGAGAGACACCGCTTGCAGCAGGTCATTACACGCAATTGCGCCTGGTGCTTGATGCCAACGCTGGGGCCAACTCGGTAGTCCTGACCGACGACACCACAAAGACGGAAATATCTCTTGAAACGCCAAGCGCAATGCAAAGCGGCCTCAAGCTGATCAACCAGTTCGACGTCGCGTCCGGACAGCGGGTCGATCTGGTGCTGGACTTCGATGCGTGCAAATCGATCGTGAAAAGAGGGAATGGCGTTTACGCGCTCAAGCCTGTCATCAAGGTCGTCCCAACCGTCCTCAATGGCATCAACGGTTTCATCAACACGTCGTTGCTGGCTGACCATGTGTTGGTGACGGCGCAACAGAACGGAACGATCTTCGGTTCTACTGCCCCCAATGCCACAACCGGCGAGTTTTACCTGGCCCGTCTTGCCCCGGGTAATTACGACGTAGTCATCACGGCCGACAACAGCGCCACTGCTGTCATCGCTGCGGTGCCGGTCGCCAGCACCACCAGCACAGTCGTTGTCAGTTCCAGTGTCGAGCCGATCAACCTGCAAGCGGCTGCTACCGCAAACCGCATCATCAGTGGCACGGCTATCCTGAATCCGCTCAGCACAACCGAAGCCGCTTACGTGACGGCAAAACAAAGTTTTGCCACTGGCCCTACCGTGTCCATCAAATATCAGGGCGCCGACGTGACAACCGGAGCATATTCCCTGAGTTTGCCGACCGTTGCACCGCAGCTTGTTTCATATAGTGCGACCTTGCCTCTAGTGTTTGTAACGAAGACAGACACGACGCCAGGTACGGGGAAATATAAACTTGAGGCTTCGGCAAATGGTTATACGACAGCGTCCATGCCATCGGTGGATATCTCTACCGCTAACCAGACTGCAGTTAATTTCACGTTGATACCCTGATCGTTGCGAAGCGATAGAGCGCACACCTTTACGAGCGTGCGCTCTAGCTTTACAAAAGTGATGGGCCTGCGTGTTGTGCGCCGATTATTCTTCCTGCATACCGTTTCCTCGTGCGCGCATACTGGCAGCGAATGCTTGGCCTTCAAGCCCGGCCAGGAGGAATACTGCATCGATATCCGAAATTCGCGGGTAACCTCATTCGAACCTGACGGGCAGCAGCTATATTAGCCGCCTACTTTCCCATCCAAGCCCGCCATGTGCGGGCTTTTTCATGTGCGCCCAGCATGGGCGCACTCCTGCGGGTGTAAGTTCCGCCGTAAGTTGATCACAACGAACGAAGTGAAGCGCAACTTCCGTAAAACCAATATTGGTACTTGATGTCGTTACCTGAAAGTGGGGAGTCCCTTCGTATTCAGTGGGACGCTTGCTTCAGTCAATGAGGCCGCATGACTGCCCACTTTTCTGGTCTTGAAAAATTTCACCACTTGGGTGAGAGCGTAAGGCTTACCAAAGTATCTTCTGCGCAGTCCAGCGACATCCGCATATTGAGACAAGTCATCGTGGCATCGTCCTACATGGGTCGATGAGTTCCGTTGGTAACTTCATCTTTCATCCCGTTGCGGTGTTCTTGCCGGGTAATATTTTATGAATGAGGTGCTCCGTGAAGTTACTCTAAAACCAATTTCACGTTCCCTTAAGCTCTCAAGAGGTCAGGTATGAAAATCACTGAATTCAAAACGGTCCGCGTCCTCGGGCTCCTTGTCGCCGGTCTGCTGGCCAGCGCTGGGGCCATGGCCGAAAAGCCGGAGTGGGCCGGTGCCAAGTCCGGCAAGCCCGGGCAGAGCGAAAAGCAAGCCCGGCCGGGTCAGTCCAAGCAAGGGAAGGCGCAAGGTGCGCCTGTCCAGGTGGGTGGGTATTTCGGCGATACCCAGCGCACGGTGGTGCGCAACTACTACAGCGAGCAATTCCGCGTTGGCCGTTGCCCGCCCGGCCTGGCCAAGAAAAACAATGGCTGCATGCCGCCGGGGCAGGCCCGCAAGTGGACCATAGGCCAGCCTTTGCCGCGTGATGTCATTTATTACAGTGTGCCGCCCTCCCTCGTCGTGCAACTGGGCGTACCGCCGGCCGGACACCGCTATGTGCGTGTAGGCGCTGACATTCTGCTCATTGCCGTCGGCACCGCAATGGTGATCGATGCATTGCAGGATCTGAACCGCATGTAGTCGGGCCCCACCGCCCTGCGCTGCCCGAGGACAGCCGCAGGGCGGTATTTTTTTGTGCAGGCGCTCCGGCTGAACTTGGGGCCGTCGTTGCTGGTGAGTTCCATGGCGCCCACCAACTTCCGATCATTCACGGCCGGGCCGGCGGTGGCTGCGATACCAGGGGGTTGCCAGGTGATGGTCGTGCCATCAAAAAAATCCACATTTTTCCTCTCGATGTCGGCAGTCGGCCCGAAGCGGAACTTCCCGCGGCTGAATGTGCTGCGCGTAAATTGCTCGTTCAGATCACTGAGGAACACAGCGCAGATGCTAGCATCCCGCCATGGCTGGAACCAACCAACATGTCGTCATTGCCACCGTCGAGTTGAGCAAGCGCTTCGACCACTTCACCGCGCTCGACCGGCTGAACCTGAATGTGGTGCGCGGCCTGATCTTTGGCCTCTTGGGTCCCAATGGCGCGGGCAAGAGCACGGCCATCAAGATTCTCACCACGCTGCTCGAAGCGAGCTCCGGCTCGGCAACAGTTGCTGGTTTCGATGTCGCGGCGGACCCGGTCGAGGTGAGGCGGCGTATTGGCTATGTGCCGCAGTTGCTGTCAGCCGATGGCGCACTGACGGCCACCGAAAATCTGAACCTGTCAGCACGTTTGCAGGGTCTGCGCGGTGCAGAGCGTGCGGCACGCGTGAGCGAGGCCCTGGCGTTTGCCGGTCTCGAGGATGCTGCGGGGAAACTGGTTAAAACCTACTCCGGCGGCATGGTTCGGCGGCTCGAGATCGCTCAGGCGACGCTGCATTATCCCGAAGTGCTGTTTCTGGACGAGCCGACACTGGGCTTGGACCCCGTCGCTCGAAGGACCGTGTGGGAAAGGCTGTTGCAATTGCGGCAGGACAAAGGAATGACCATCCTGATCACCACCCACGACATGGAAGAGGCCGACATCCTTTGCGACGAACTAGCCATTCTCCATCAGGGTCGCCTGGCCGTTGTGGGCAAACCCGCTGAGCTCAAGGCGCAGGTGGGTCCCGAGGCCAATCTGGGCGATGTGTTTGCCCATTTCAGCGGCGCGGTGATCGAGCATGGCGGCCACTACCGCGATGTGCGTGAAAGCCGCGAAGCTTTCCGGGGACGGGGGTGAAAGACATGCTCAATTTTATCTACGAGAGTGCTGCCGTCGTTGATGCCGAGGTACGCAAGCTGATGCGTGACCCGACCGAGCTGCTTTCGCGCGCCGTGCAGCCGGTGCTGTGGTTGGCCGTGTTCGGCCAAGTCTTCAGTCAGGTGCGGGGCATACCAACCGGAAACCTGCGCTACCTGGACTACATGGCGCCGGGGATACTCGCCCAAAGCATTCTTTTCAGCGCCATCTTCTATGGCATCGCGGTCATCTGGGAGCGCGACCTGGGCATCGTCCACAAGCTGTTGGTCACGCCGGCCCATCGCAGCGCGCTGGTGCTGGGCAAGGCCGTGGCGGCGGGACTGCGCGGACTGGTACAGGCCGCCGTGGTTTACCTGGTGGCGATTGCCCTGGAGGTAAACATACGCTGGGAGCTGTTGCCCATGCTGACCGTGGCTTCCGGCGTCTTCATTGGATCGTGCATCTTTTCGACCTTCTCGCTGCTCATTGCTTGTATTGTCAAGACGCGTGAGCGATTCATGGGCATCGGTCAGGTGCTGACGATGCCGCTATTTTTTGCGTCGAATGCCCTCTACCCCCTGGACCTGATGCCCGCCTGGCTCAAGGCCATCGCAGTATTCAACCCCCTGACCTATCTGGTGGACGTGCTGCGCGGGGCGATGATTGTCGGCGGCAAGAGCCTCCATGCCAGCAGCACGAGCTTTGGCGTGATGCTGCTGGTGTTTGCGGTGATGCTGGCTCTGGCGTCCAGGCTCTATCCGGGACTGGCGCGATAGCTTGATACCGCAGCTATTGAAAACGGACGAGCACCGCAACCGTCGCTGCCGAATGACCAAAATGGGTCCAGGCGAAAGCAGACACGCACGCCTACCTGGTTGACGCTGTGTGATCAATAGCCCATCAAAGGTCCCAGTCGTACTCGATCGTCAAGGGCGCGTGGTCGCTGAAACGCTGGTCTTTGTAAATCGCGGCGGAGCGGGCAGTCGCCGCCGCCGCGGGCGTCGCGAGGTGGTAGTCCAGTCGCCAGCCGACGTTTTTGGCATAGGCCTGGCCGCGGTTGCTCCACCAGGTGTAGGCGTCGCCGGTCGTCGCGGGGTGCAGCGCTCGGTAGACATCGACCATGCCGCCACCCCTGACGCCGGTGCTCTGGGTTAATTCGTCAGCGGCTTCGTTGACCAGCTCGGCATCGCGCAGCAGTTCGGTCATCCAGGCCCGCTCCTCGGGCAAAAAGCCGCTGTTCTTTTTATTGCCCTTGAAGTTTTTCAGATCGATTTCCTGGTGCGCGATGTTGATGTCGCCGCACAGCACGAAGTCGCGGGTTTCCTTCAGGGCCGCCAGGTGCGGGTAGAACTCGGCCAGAAAGCGGAACTTGGCGGCCTGCCGCTCCTCGCCCGACGAGCCGCTGGGGAAGTAGCCGCTGATGATGGACAGCTTGGGGCTTTGCTGTCGGCCAGGGCGGTCAAAACGCAGTTCAATGTAGCGGCCCTCGGTGTCAAATTCCGTCGAGCCATAGCCCACGATCACGTCGCTGGGCTCGTGACGCGTATAGATGCCGACGCCGGAATAGCCTTTTTTTTCGGCAAAATGAAAATAACCTTTGAGACCGGCGATTTCCTCGAAGCGGCCGCTCATGTCAAAGGGCCCCAAGCTGTCCATCATAAGCGGAACTTGGCGGCCTGCCGCTCCTCGCCCGACGAGCCGCTGGGGAAGTAGCCGCTGATGATGGACAGCTTGGGGCTTTGCTGTCGGCCAGGGCGGTCAAAACGCAGTTCAATGTAGCGGCCCTCGGTGTCAAATTCCGTCGAGCCATAGCCCACGATCACGTCGCTGGGCTCGTGACGCGTATAGATGCCGACGCCGGAATAGCCTTTTTTTTCGGCAAAATGAAAATAACCTTTGAGACCGGCGATTTCCTCGAAGCGGCCGCTCATGTCAAAGGCTTGCGCCTTGAGTTCCTGCACGCAAATACAATCCGGCATGGACTGGGCCACCCAGTCCTGCAGGCCTTTGCTGGCGGCGGAACGGATACCGTTGAGGTTGAGGCTGGTTAATTTAAACAAGGAATTTCCAATGAGTGAGGCAGGGCAAGCAGACAACAGGGGCCAGACGACTTCCGGGGCATCCCCCGATCCCGCGCTGGCCCAGCAATTCGTGCAGTTTGCCGTTGAATCGGGGGTGCTGCGTTTTGGCCAGTTCAAAACCAAGGCTGGCCGCATCAGCCCGTATTTTTTCAACGCGGGCCTGTTTGATGACGGTGCCAAGCTGGGCCGGCTGGCGCAATTTTATGCGCGCTGCCTGCTGGCCGAGGAGCAGCGCAGCGGCTTGCAGTTTGACATGATTTTTGGCCCGGCCTACAAGGGCATTCCGCTGGCCACGGCGTTGGCCATCGAGCTGGCGCGGCTGGGGCGCAACCTGCCATTTGCCTACAACCGCAAGGAAGCCAAGGACCATGGCGAGGGCGGCACGCTGGTCGGTGCACCGGTGAAAGGCCGGGTGCTGATTGTCGATGACGTGATGTCGGCCGGCACGGCGGTGCGCGAATCGATTGCCATCATCCGGGCCGCTGGGGCCACGCCCCATGCCGTGGTGATTGCGCTGGACCGGCAGGAAAAGGCCACCGAGAATGGGCTTGACGTGAACTACAGCGCTGTGCAGTATGTCAGCACACAGTTGGGTCTGCAGGTTTGCGCGATTGCGCGCCTGACCGACTTGCTGCAGTATCTGTCTTTGCAAAGCAGCGCGTCGGCAGTCGATGCCGCTGGTGCACTGCTCTTGCAAACACATTACCAGTCTGTGCTGGCTTACCGCGAACGCTACGGCGTCGATTGAGGACTTAAATTGCTTTCGCAAACAACGCTTACAGTGGGTCTGCTCTGGGTCGCCTGCCTGGGCGGCAATGCGGCGGCGCAGGGCATTTACACCTGTGTCGATGCAAAAGGCCGCACCCTCACGGCGGACCGGCCGATTATTGAATGCCTGGACCGCTCGCAGCAGGAGCTGACTCGCAGCGGCACCGTCAAGCGCCAGATTGGCCCGTCTCTGACCGCGCACGAACAGGCCGCGCAGCAAGAAAAAGACAGACGAGCCGCCGAACTGCGTGCCCGCGAAGCCGAGGAAAAGCGCCGCGACCGGGCCCTGCTGCTGCGTTATCCCAGCCGTGCGGTACACGATCAGGAGCGCGCCACGGCACTTTCCCAGATTGACGAAGTCATCAAGGCTTCCAGCAAAAGAACGCTGGAACTGGTCGAGCATCGCAAGGCCGTCAATAGCGAATTTGAGTTTTACGTGAAAGATCCGAGTAAGGCTCCGTCTGCACTCAAGCGCAGGCTGGAGGAAAACGACAGCAGCATGCTTGTGCAGAAGAAATTCATTCTGGATCAAGAACTGGAAAAAAAGCGCGTCAACCGGCGTTTTGACGAAGAGCTGGTCAAGCTCAAGGAGCTTTGGGCATCGTCAGGGGACGCGCCTGCCAATGCAGTCGCGAACCGCCCCAAGACCACCGTGAAAAACTAGGGTTAAGTAAAATTGGCTTTTAGTCCAAGAAGGACGGGCGCAAGCGGCTATATTTTTAATGGCAATCCGGATGTCAGCCGGATCGCCAGACCCTCAAGCCAGTTTTTTCTTCAGCAGTTCGTTCACCTGCGCCGGATTGGCCTTGCCTTGGCTGGCCTTCATGGCCTGGCCGACCAGCGCGTTGAAGGCCTTGACATTGCCGGCACGAACTTGGTCAACGTTTTTGGCGTTGGCCGCCAGCACCGCATCAATGATTCTTTCCAGCTCGCCGGTGTCGCTCATCTGCTTGAGATTGCGCGACTCAATGATGTTCTCGATAAACGCAGCAAGGTCGCTGATTTCTTCGTGAATGCGTGAACACATCTCCTGAAACGCAATCTTGGCGCCAGAGTGGGAGATCGTATTGTCGGCAACACGGCGAATGAGTTCACCGAGTGCAGTTGGCACCGGTACTCCGACGGCGTTAATGTCCACTTGAAGCCGATTTAGCAACGCTGACACCTCTCCGAGCACCCAATTTGCCGCAAGTTTTGGAGCGCCGCTTATATGTGCAACTGTTTCAAAATACGTGGCAATGGCCTTGCTTTGCGTGAGCTGGCCGGCGTCGTACTCGGACAGGCCGTAGTCGGCCACGAAGCGCTGCGCCATCACGCGCGGCAACTCGGTCATCTCGGCGCGCACGCGCTCCACCCAGTCCCGGCCAATCACCAGCGGCGGCAGGTCCGGGTCGGGAAAATAGCGGTAGTCGGCTGCGTCTTCCTTGCTTCGCATGGAACGCGTTTCGCCCGTGTCGGGGTCAAACAGCACGGTGGCCTGCTCGATCGCGTGGCCGTCTTCGAGCTGTCCGATTTGCCAGCGCACCTCGTAATCCATCGCCTGCTGCATGAACTTGAAACTGTTCAGGTTCTTGATTTCGCGGCGCGTGCCGAGCGGCTCGCCGGGCCTGCGTACCGACACGTTGGCGTCGCAGCGGAAGCTGCCTTCCTGCATGTTGCCGTCGCAAATGCCGATCCAGGTGACAATCTTGTGCAGTTCCCTGGCGTAAGCCACGGCCTCGGCGGTGGAGCGCATGTCGGGCTCGGTGACGATTTCCAGCAGCGGCGTGCCGGCTCGGTTCAGGTCGATGCCACTCATGCCGACGAAGTCTTCATGCAATGATTTTCCGGCATCTTCTTCGAGGTGCGCGCGCACCAGGCGCACCGATTTCCTTTCGCCGTCAAGGAAGAACTCGACCACGCCGCCCTGCACCACTGGGATTTCGAACTGGCTGATCTGGTAGCCCTTGGGCAGGTCGGGGTAAAAGTAGTTTTTTCGCGCGAAGACGCTCTGCTTTGCAATGTGGGCGTTGACAGCCAGGCCGAACTCGATAGCGCGTTGCACCGCGCCCTTGTTCATCACCGGCAGCGCGCCGGGCAGGGCAAAGTCGACGGCCGAGGCTTGCGTGTTGGGCTCGGCACCAAAGGCAATGGAGGCGCGGCTGAACAGCTTCGATTTCGTTGTGAGCTGGGCGTGGGTTTCAAAGCCGATGACGATTTCGTAGCCCTGCACCAGCAGGGATTTTTTGGTCTTGTTCATGCCAGTCATGCCAATGCCTCCGGTGGTATTTCATGCCAGTCCGTCGCCAACTGGAACTGGTGGGCCGTTCCCAGCAGCTGCGCTTCCTTGAAATAGTTTCCAATCAGCTGCAGGCCCACCGGCATGCCATGGGCACCGAAACCGGCTGGAATGCTCATGCCGGGCAGGCCTGCCAGGCTCGCTGGCAGCGTGTAGATGTCGGCCAGGTAGTTGGCCACCGGGTCGTCTGATTTCTCGCCGATCTTCCAGGCCACGGTGGGTGACACCGGCCCGGCAATGATGTCGCATTGCGCGAAGGCTTTCTGGAAGTCCTGGGCAATCAGGCGGCGGATTTTTTGCGCTTTCAGGTAATAGGCGTCGTAGTAGCCGTGCGACAGCACATAGGTTCCGATCATGATGCGGCGCTTTGCCTCAAGGCCAAAGCCTTCGGATCGCGACTTTTTGTACATGTCGGTCAGGTCGGTGTAGTGTGCCGCGCGGTGGCCATAGCGCACGCCGTCAAAGCGGCTCAGGTTGCTGCTGGCTTCGGCCGGCGCGATCACATAGTAGACCGGAATCGACAGCTCGGTCAGCGGCAGGCTCACGTCGACCAGCGTGGCGCCGAGCTTTTCCAGCTCGGCCAGCGCGCCGCGCACGGCGGCCAGCACGTCGGGCGAGCAGCCGGCACCAAGGAACTGCGTGGGAAGACCGATTCTCAAGCCTTTTAGCGGCATACCGCCCGTCCCTCGGGCACTGGAAGCTGTCAAATCAGCAGCGTAATCGACTGGGGGCAGGTCCAGCGAGGTTGAATCGCGGTCAAGGTCGGGCCCGGCCATGG
>MERZ01000106.1:1086-2760 GCA_001770785.1 Burkholderiales bacterium RIFCSPHIGHO2_12_FULL_61_11 | reverse complement strand
GCAGCAGGGCGCAGTCGAGCGCGCTGCGCGCCATCGGGCCGGCCTGGTCGAGGCTGGAGGCAAAAGCCACCATGCCGTAGCGCGAGCAGCGGCCGTAGGTCGGCTTGATGCCGGTGATGCCGGTGAGCGAAGCCGGCTGGCGAATCGAGCCGCCGGTGTCGGTGCCGGTGGCAGCCGGCACCAGCCGTGCCGCGACGGCCGCCGCGGAGCCCCCCGAGGAACCGCCAGGAACGCGGCTCAAGTCCCATGGGTTGTGCACCGGCTGGTAGGCGCTGTTGTCGCTACCAGAGCCCATCGCGAACTCGTCGCAATTGAGCTTACCCAGCGTGACCATGCCGGCACCGCCGGGAGCGACGCCGAGCTTGCTGACCACCGTTGCATCAAAGGGACTGCGGTAGTTTTCAAGCATTTTTGAGCCGGCGGTCGTGGGGAAGTCGCGCGTCACAAAAACGTCCTTGTGCGCCAGCGGGACGCCCAGCAGCGGTGAGCGTTCGCCAGCGGCCAGCCGCGCATCAGCGGCCCGGGCTTGCGCCAGCGACACGTCAGGATCGGTGGACAGGAAAGCACCGAGGCCGCCCTGCCGCTCAATGCGCGCCAGAAAATGCTGTGTCACTTCGACGCTGGAGACTTCTCCAGCGGCCAGCTTGGCGGCAAGCTGCGCCACGCCGAGCTCATGCAAATCCATGTTATTCACCGGCCTGCTCATTCAATCACCTTGGGAACCAGAAACAGGCCGCGTTCGACGGCTGGGGCGCTCGCCTGGCTGGCCTCGCGCTGGTTGGGTTCGCTGGCGACATCGTCGCGCAGGCGCAGGGCGACTTCGCCCAGGATGGCTGCCGGATGGGCCAGCGGCTCCACGTCGTCGGTGTTGACCGCTGCCATCTGCTCGACCAGGGCGAAAAACCCGTTGAGTTGGCGCAGGGTGTGTTCGGTTTCTTCAGGACGCAACTCCAGGCGGGCCAGGTTCGCGACGCGTGCAATGTCTTGGGGTGTCAGTGCCATGGTTTGTTCGTGAAGGAATACAGGGAGAAAAATACCGTAAAAAACGCCAACTGAAACGAGGTGTAAAGCTGAAAAAGGGCTGCTTGCGGGACCATCGTTTCACAAGGGATGCGTTATTATCCTGCCTTTGATCAGAAATCACGGCTGGATGCACTCTTTAGGCGCTTTTTAGGCGCTGGAATCCGGGTTTCGGCAGGTTTCGCAAAACTTTAGCCCAATTCTCTTCTTGCTCCTCATTATTGGTTAATCATAAAAAAGGCGATGCGCGACGAAGCTCGGCGCATGCCCCAACCGGACCCTGCATATGTTTGAATCTTTCCGTAGGTATTTTTCCACCGACCTGGCGATCGACCTCGGAACTGCCAACACGCTGATTTTTGCGCGCGACAAAGGCATTGTGCTGGATGAACCCTCGGTGGTTGCGATTCGCCATGAAGGTGGCCCTCACGGCAAGAAAGTGATCCAGGCCGTCGGCCGCGAGGCCAAGGCCATGCTGGGCAAGGTGCCTGGCAACATTGAGGCGATCCGCCCGATGAAGGACGGTGTGATTGCCGACTTCGTGATCACCGAGCAGATGATCAAGCAGTTCATCAAGATGGTGCATCCGCGCCGGCTGCTCACGCCGAGCCCGCGCATCATCATTTGCGTGCCTTGTGGCTCCACCCAGGTTGA
>MERZ01000106.1:0-1072 GCA_001770785.1 Burkholderiales bacterium RIFCSPHIGHO2_12_FULL_61_11 | reverse complement strand
TGGGCGGCATGGTCTACAAAGGCAGCGTGCGCGTTGGTGGCGACCGCTTTGACGACGCCATCATCAACTACATCCGCCGCAACTACGGCATGCTGATTGGCGAGCCGACGGCTGAAGCCATCAAGAAAAACATCGGTTCGGCCTTTCCGGGCTCCGAAGTCAAGGAAATGGAAGTCAAGGGCCGCAACCTGTCCGAAGGCGTGCCGCGTAGCTTCACGATTTCGAGCAACGAAATTCTCGAAGCCCTGACTGATCCGCTGAACCAGATTGTTTCTGCCGTCAAGAACGCGCTGGAGCAAACGCCGCCCGAGCTTGGCGCCGACATTGCCGACCGCGGCATGATGCTGACCGGCGGCGGTGCCTTGCTGCGTGACCTGGACCGCCTGCTGGCCGAGGAAACCGGCTTGCCGGTGCTGGTGGCCGAAGACCCGCTGACCTGCGTGGTGCGCGGCTGTGGTATTGCGCTGGAGCGCATGGACCGGCAGGGCTCCATCTTCACCACGGAATAAGCCCGGCGACGGCGTCTTTTCCATTGAACCGCCGTCGTCTGCAGCGGGACCAGCTTGAGAGCGAACCATGTCCCTAGGAACACTCGACAGATCCCCGCCGCCTTTTTTTCATCAGGGGCCGTCGGCGCATTCCAAGCTGATGATCTTTGGCGCGCTGTCGCTGTTGCTGATGGTGGCTGATGCGCGGTTTGGCGTGACCCAGCCGATTCGCGCCGTGCTGGCCACTGTGCTGTATCCGGTGCAATGGCTGGCGCTGCAGCCGGTGCATGCGGTAAAAAGCGGCAGCGAGTATTTCACCAGCCTGAGCCAGGCCGAGTCGAACAGTGAAGCGGCCAGCAAAAAGCTGGCGCTGCAGTCGCTGCGTGCCGGCCAGGTCGAGCAGCTGACGCTGGAAAACAACCAGTTGCGCAAGCTGCTGGGCCTGCGCGAGCAGCTTGCCATTCCGGTCATGGCGGCCGAAGTGCTGTACGAAGCGGCCGATCCCTACACGCGCAAGGTCATCATCGACAAGGGCTTGCTTCAGGGCGTGGACCCGGGTTCGCCCGTGCTGGATGAGTCGGGTG
>MERZ01000105.1 GCA_001770785.1 Burkholderiales bacterium RIFCSPHIGHO2_12_FULL_61_11 | reverse complement strand
GTTCAATCTTCATGCGAACTAATTGTAAACGAGAACCATTCGCATCTAAATAGCGAATTGACGAAACTGAACCTGTCTCCAAGATCGACCTGCAGCATCCGCAAGGCGAAAACACTTACCAGCCAAAAACGATCAAATGCTCGAATCCATACCCTTTCCTGATTAGCGCTGAGATTCAGCCAGCCGAAGCCATGGCTCGGTGCGCTGCCGGTAGCAACGGCGGCACGCAACAGAAGTGGCAGGGTGACAAAGAGATCGAAGCGTCGGTTGAACCGATACTGAGCCTCGGCCAAGTATCGGTAGCCATACTTGCCGAAAGCAAATGCGTGATAGGTACCGCTGGCCGCCGTCTTGAGATTCCCCAGCATCGTGTTGACCCACTGGAAGCAGGACAAGTCGGTAGTCTTGCGCTTCTTGCCGCCAACTTCCGGTTCGTGAATGCAGCCGGCCTTGGTGACTGCGGCGAAGCAGGCCAGGCCATCGGAGACGACCGTTGCAGAGGCCGCCAGAGCAGGCGGTCAGCGAGATAGTTCTTGACGACGCCGAGTCCCGCATCCAGCGCGGGCGACGATATCACCAGCCCCTCCACCGGTCGCATCTTGAGCGCCACGAAACGGCCCACTATCAGGCCGCCCAGGCTGTGCCCGAGAAGGATCAAGGGCAGGGGTTGCGCTGCGCCAGCCGAAGCGTGGGGCCCCCTGCGCCAGGCTCAGGCAGTGCAGTCGTGTGTCGTCCACCACCTCCGCCAAGTCGTCGAGCAGCGTCGTGTCGTTGGGCAAGACACCGCGCGCGCCGCCTGATTGGCCATGGCCGCGCTGGTCATAGGCGCGCACCGCGAAGCCCCAGCCGATCAACTGGCGCGCCACAGCATCGTAGCGGCCAGCGTGCTTGCCCAAGCCGTGCACGATCAATACAAGCGATCAATACAAGCGCGCGCGGCGCCAGCATCTGCTGACCATTTCCGCTGTCCCGTACGTTCAGGGGCCAGTCATACAGGGCCAGGTTCTCACCATCGCGAGTGGTGAATGACCGCAACATCGGGACAGGCATGCAGCGGGCGCCTGACTACGAAAAAATCGCGCTTGAAAAACCGGGATGAAAGGGCCGCACCGGGTTTCAGCCGGGAACGCGGGCGATCACCTGGGCGACCGCGGCGGTCAGCTTCTTGGCATAGGGCACATGCAAAAACTCGTTGGGCCCGTGCGCGTTGCTCTTGGGGCCCAGCACGCCGCAGACCATCATTTGCGCGTTGGGAAAGCCCTGGCTCAGCATGCTCATCAGCGGAATCGTTCCGCCCTGACCGATCGTGCCGCAGGGCGCGCCAAAAAAACTTAGCGAGGCGTCGTTGAGCGCCGTTTCAAACCAGGGCGTGCTGCCGGGCGCGTTCCAGCCGCTGGCGCCGCCGTGGCTTTCAAAGGTGACCTTGGCCTGGTAGGGCGCGTTGTCTTCCAGCAGGGCTTTGAGTTCGCGCACCGCCACGCTGGCATCAATCAGCGGCGGCAATCGCAGCGAGAGCTTGAAGGCACTGTAAGGGCGCAGCACATTGCCCGCATCTTTCAGCGCCGGGAAACCCTCGGCACCGGTCACGCTCAGCGTGGGCCGCCAGGTGCGGGCCAGCAGCGCTTGCAGTGGATCGGTGGTGGTGGGCAGCACAAAGCGGCTCGCGCCTTCGCAGTCGTCATGCGCCCACGGAAAGCGTTTGTAAATTTCGTCACCCAGAATTCTGGCCGTGGTCTTCGCCTGGGCCAGCCGGTCCGCCGGAATATCGCAGTGAAAGCTTTGCGGCAGCAAGCGCCCGGTCTGACTGTCTTCCAGCCGCTCGAGCAGCAGGCGCAGGATGCGAAAGCTCGACGGCACCAGGCCGCTGGCGTCGCCCGAGTGAATGCCTTCGGTCAGCACCTCGACTTTCAGCACGCCCGCCGCCATGCCGCGCAGGCTGGTGGTCAGCCACAGCTGGTCGTAATTGCCCGCGCCCGAATCCAGGCAGACCACCAATGCCACCTCGCCCAGCCGCGCCCTGAGAGCGTTCACGTAGGGCAGCAGGTCGTAAGAGCCGCTTTCTTCGCAGGTTTCAATCAGGCCGACGACGCGCGGATGCGCTACGCCCTGGCTTTTGAGCGCCTGCACAGCGGCAATGCTGGCGTAAACGGCATAGCCGTCGTCGGCACCGCCACGGCCATAGAGCTTGCCGTCCTCGTAGCTCGCCTTCCAGGGGCTCAGGTCACTGCGCCAGCCGGTGAATTCGGGCTGCTTGTCGAGGTGGCCGTACATCAGCACGGTCTGGTTTGAGTCGGCGCGCGTCGCCGCGATTTCAAAAAACAGCAGCGGCGTGCGCCCTTGCAGCCGCACGATTTCGAGTTTGAGCCCTTCGACTTTTTGCGCTTCCACCCAGTTCGCGGCGTTGCGCACGACGGTTTCGATGTAGCCGTGTTGCACCCAGTCGCTGTCAAACGCGGGAGACTTGGCGGGAATGGCAATGTAGTCGGCGAGCTGCTTGACGATGTCGCCGTCCCATTGGGCGGTGACCTGTGACAGGGCCTGGGCAGCGTCAAGCTGGGCGGCGGGGATTTCGCGGTGCAGGGGTGCGTTCATGGTCAACTCCAATGGGGTGGTTGATTATTTGTTGGCAAGGTTCACCATGGCTTGGCCCAGCCGAATGCTTCGGCCGGGTACCCATTCAGGGTTGAATTGCAGGGGGCCTGAGGGAAACAGCATGACGACCGTGGAACCCAGCAAAAAGCGGCCCATCTCCTGCCCCTGTTTTAACACGATGGCGGGCGCTGATTCATCACCATAGTGCCACTCGCGCACTGCCTTGCCGCGCGGCGGATTCACCACGCCGTGCCAGACCGTCGCCATGCTGCCCACAATGGTGGCACCAACCAGAATCAGCGCAAACGGCCCCGGCGACGCATCGGTTGACTCGAACACGCAGACCACCCGCTCATTGCGCGCAAACAGGCCAGGCACGCCGCGCGCGGTGGTCGGGTTCACTGAAAACAAGTCGCCAGGCACATAAATCATTCGCGTCAAGCGCCCGCCTGCAGGCATGTGAATGCGGTGGTAATCCTTCGGGCTCAAATAGAGCGTGGCAAAGTGGCCCTCCTGAAACTGCGCCGCCAGCGCCGCATCGCCGCCCAGCAGCGCGGTGGTGGAATAGCTGTGGCCCTTGGCCTGAAAAATCTGGCCCTGCTCAATCGCGCCAAACTGGCTGATGATGCCGTCCACCGGGCAGATCAGCGCGGCCTGCGCCAGAGGCCGCGCACCGGGTTTCAGGGCGCGCGTGAAAAAATCATTGAAGCTTCGGTAAGCGGTGATGTCGGCATTGGCCGCCTCGCCCATGTTTACCTGGTATTTGCCGACAAACCAGCGGATCAGCGCGGTGGTGAGCCAGCCACGCTCGCGCGATGCGACAAGGCCCGCGAAAGCGGTGAGCGCCTGCTTGGGCAGCAGGTATTGAAGAAAAACGGCAAAACGGTCGGACACAGGCGCTCATGGTGGTGGGTGTCGCGGCATTTTATCGGGAGACGAAAAATGCCCGAGCGGTCCCGAGAGGCTCAGCACGTCGGATAGCCCGCCTCGGTCAGTGCCTCGACGACAGTCAACCGGTCTTTGGACGTTTCCAGCGTCATTTTTTTACTGGCTATATCCACGCTGATCTTCGCCTCGGGATCGAGCGCCTTGACCGTTTCGGTGATGGCCTTGATGCAGTGACTGCAGCTAATGGCCGGGATATCGAATTCCATGATATTTCCTTGAAGAGTTGAGGGAATGAACAAGCATTAAAAAGGAAGTTTGAACCTTGCCATGGGGGCAGGGTCAAGCGGTTTTCCGCCGTCGCCAGTGGATTGGGCACCATAAATTCCCTGCCGCTTGACCCTGCCATGGTGGTAAGGTTCAGACTATGCTCTTTATTCTCCCTCTGCACACTCGCCGATCCGCTGAAAGAAACTTCCTATGAGCACGACCCAAACCTTGCGACCGGCCGATACCGGCCTGACAGAATGGCACTTTCCGGTCGAGGGCATGACCTGCGCGTCGTGCGTGGCCCGACTCGAGAAAGCCCTCGGCGGCCTGGCCGGGGTCAGTCAAGCCAGCGTCAATTTTGCGACCGAGCAGGCCAGCGTCAAGGCGAGTCGCGCGGTCAGCATGGAAACGCTGCAAAGCGCGGTAAGAAAAGCCGGTTACGCTGTGGGCGAGCAGTCTGTGCGTCTGAAGATCGGCGACATGACCTGCGCCTCTTGCGTGTCGCGCGTCGAAAAAGCGCTGGTCAAACTGCGGGGCGTGCTGTCGGCCGAAGTCAATCTGGCCACCGAAACCGCCGAGATCAAGCTCTCGGGTGGCGCCGTCACGCCGGCGCAACTCATTGCGGTCGTTGAAAAAGCCGGCTACCAGGCGCGTGAAGTTCAGGCCGCTGGCACCGGCTCTGGCGCTGCTGCCGGACCTGCCCAAAAACCCGCCGCCGACTGGTGGCCGATCGCGCTGGCGGCGACGCTGTCAGCGCCACTGGCGCTGCCCATGCTGGCGGGCCTGTTCGGCAAGCACTGGATGCTGGACGGCTGGCTGCAATGGCTGCTTGCCACGCCGGTTCAGTTCTGGCTCGGTGCGCGTTTTTACCGTTCGGGCTGGAAAGCGGTTCGGGCCGGCGCTGGCAACATGGATTTGCTGGTGGCCCTGGGCACTTCGGCCGCCTACGGGCTCAGCGTCTACCAGCTGCTGGTGCATGGCGAGCGCGGCATGGCGCATCTTTATTTCGAAGCATCGGCGGTTGTGATCACGCTGGTGCTGCTCGGCAAATGGCTGGAAGCGCGGGCCAAGCGCCAGACCACCGAAGCCATTCGCGCGCTCAATGCGCTGCGACCTGAAACCGCCCGGCGCCGCCGCGATGGCCGCGACGAGGAGGTGGCGCTGTCCCAGGTGGTCGTTGGCGACCTGGTCGTGGTGCGCCCCGGAGAGCGCATCGCGGTGGATGGCAAGATCATTGAAGGCAGCACGGAGGTAGATGAGTCACTGATCACCGGCGAGAGCCTGCCGGTCAACAAACAGGCGGGTGACCCGGTCACCGGCGGCGCGGTCAACGGCGAAGGGCTGATCGTGCTGCAGACCACGGCGATTGGCGCCGAATCGATGCTGGCCCGCATCGTGCGCATGGTGGAGTCGGCGCAAGCCAAAAAAGCGCCGATCCAGCGATTGGTCGATCAGGTCAGCGCCGTGTTCGTGCCGGTCGTCATCGTCATCGCCGCCGTCACCTTGCTGGCCTGGGGCTTGGCCACCGGCAACTGGGAGGCGGCCATTTTGAATGCCGTCGCCGTGCTGGTGATTGCCTGCCCTTGCGCCATGGGACTGGCAACCCCTGCTGCCATCATGGTTGGCACCGGCGCCGGGGCCAAGCACGGCATTTTGATCAAGGATGCCGAAGCGCTGGAAGTGGCGCACAAGGTGAAAGTTGTGGCCTTCGACAAGACCGGCACGCTGACGCAAGGCAAGCCGGAGCTGGTGGCACTGGAGCCGACCGCGAAATTCTTGCGCCAGGACTTGCTGGCTTGGAGCGCGGCGATCCAGGCCGGCAGCGAACATCCTCTGGCCAAAGCCGTCGCCGCGCTCGCCCTGAAAGACCAGCTCCGCGTACCTGCTGCGTCCGAAGTGCATGCGGTGGCCGGGCGCGGCATGTCGGCCCTGGTGGACCGTCGCGAGTTGCGGCTGGGAAGCCCTCGCTTCATGCAGGAGCTTGGCGTGGACCTCAGCGCCTTCACGACGCGCGCGGAAGAACTGGAAGGCGGCGGCCGCACGGTGTCGTGGCTGGCCGATGTCACAGCGCAGCCGCAACTGCTGGCGCTGCTGGCCTTTGGCGACACGCTCAAAGCCAGCGCGGCCCCGGCGGTGGCACAGCTTCACGCGTTAGGAATCAAAACCGCCATGCTGACCGGCGACAACCGCGGCAGCGCCGAGGCTGTTGCGAAGCAGCTCGGCATCGACATTGTTCATTGCCAGGTCTTGCCCGAAGACAAGGCCGTCCTCGTCGGCCAGCTCAGGGAGCAGGTCAACAAAGGCGGCGGCCGCGTGGCGATGGTCGGCGACGGCATCAACGACGCGCCCGCGCTGGCCGCCGCGGATGTGGGCATTGCCATGGCCACGGGAACCGACGTGGCCATGCATGCCGCGGGCATCACGCTGATGCGCGGCAACCCGGCGCTGGTGGCCGACGCCATCGACATCTCGCGCCGCACCTACGCCAAGATTCAACAAAATCTGTTCTGGGCGTTTATCTATAACGTGGTCGGCATTCCGCTGGCCGCCTTCGGGCTGCTCAGCCCGGTGATTGCCGGTGCCGCCATGGCGCTCAGCAGCGTCAGCGTGGTGAGCAACGCGCTGCTGCTGCGCCGCTGGAAAGGGAGTGCCCGATGACTGAAAAACACACAAACAATGCCAACGCAAGCGGCCCCATCAACATCGGCCAGGCGGCGGCTCTTTCTGGCGTCTCGGCAAAAATGATCCGCCACTATGAGTCGCTCAGCCTGCTGCCGCCCGTGCGGCGCACCGACGCCGGCTACCGCCAGTATGGCAACGGGCAGGTGCACACCCTGCGCTTCATCCACCGCGCCCGCGCGCTGGGATTCAGCATGATGGAAATTGCCGAGCTGCTCAGGCTGTGGCAGAACAAGCACCGCGCCAGCGCCGACGTCAAGCGCATTGCGCTGGCCCATGTCGCCGACCTGGAGCGGCGCATTGCCGAGATGCAAGCGATGCGAAAAACCCTGACGCAACTGGCGCATTGCTGCCAGGGCGATCACCGGCCGGACTGCCCGATCCTGACTGAACTGGCGAGCTGAGAGTCCGCCGCCACGCGCGGCTCATGACGATCCGGCGCGCGCCTGCAATTTACAGCTGTCGGGCGCGAGTCGTGAACATGTCGCCGCGATGGAAAATCAGCGCGTCTTCGTGACCTTGCGCAGCGACGGGTGCTCATCCGGATTGAGGCCGTAACGCCCGGCCAGATCGGTGCAAGCAAGTTGCGCGATGTAGGCCAGCAAGGCCGTTCGCGCCCAGCGCGCGTCGGGGAACGGCAGCGGCAACTGTGCCTCGGGCGTCTGGTCGGAACCCAGGCAGAGAAAGGGCACCCCGCGCGCCAGCAGTGCGGCCGTTACCGCCTCCTTGCTCTGCATCGGCTCGACAGCACCGGAGAAAAACACGACGCGGTCTTCCGGGCTCGCCGCTGCGATGGGTCCGTGCAGAAATTCGGCCGTCGAATAACCAAACGCGGGAATGCCGACACTCTCCTGCAGCTTCAGCGCGGCATCCAGTGCGCCAGCAGACGAGGGGCCCCGCGCCAGCCAGGTGACAGTGCGGGCACCGGCCAAAAAAGCGGCAAGCCTGGACGGCACGCCTTGAGCATCGATGCGCAGCATGCAGGCCGCCGTCTGCTCTGCCGCCACCTCGATCTCATAGCCGGCCAATGCCGCGGCAATGAAGAGTTGCGCGATCACGCTCTTGGTCGCGGGCACCGCGCGCTCGGGTCCGCAGCCCAGGCGAATGATGTGATGCGCGGGTTTCAGCAGTTGCGCATCAGGGGAGTCGGGCTCGGAAATCGCCACCACCAGCGCACCCCGCGCGCGCAGCCATTCGGCGCAGGCGGCGACGTCGGTTGACTTGCCCGAAAATGAAAATGCATAAACAACGGCGTCGCTCCAGTCGGCTGCGGGCAGCGGCTGTGTCGTCAGCCAGGGTCGGAACTCGATCGGTTGACGCCCGGTTTGCAGTGCAAACAGGTAAGAGGCAAAGGTGCAGACGTTGCCAGAACTCCCCCTGCCGACCAGCACAGAGATCGGTCGTTCGGTGACCAAACGGCGAATTTCGGTGGCCTCGCATTGCCAGCGCGCCGCTTCG
>MERZ01000104.1 GCA_001770785.1 Burkholderiales bacterium RIFCSPHIGHO2_12_FULL_61_11 | reverse complement strand
CGGATGCGACCCGCCAGGAAGTCAAACGCGGCCCCGACTGGGATTACAACCTTCGCGCTCAAAGATGATCGGTGTTCGAGTGCCCACGATTCTTGGATTGGACAACCAAGCGAAAGCCACAATACATCGCATGGAATCGCGTTTGCCATCGCGATTAAAGAACTATCGGTCGGGAGACTTGGAACGAATGGCGGCTGCACAAATGTGCAATCGACTTCTTGAAACTGCCGGATGGCCGCTCGGTATGCCACCCCAAAACCACCCAAAAGTGTGTGTCGGCATTTTGCGAGCATCGGATTCCTCGCGGCCGACAACATAAGATCAGCGCCTGCGGTTCTTTGAGATCGAAGCATCTTGGCCACGACTACGCCGTCGGGGATCAACCAATCTGCCTCCCAAAGTGCCACCATATGCTGCCCATTCCGATGGGCCTCCACAACGCTAAACGCATTGACGAGACAGAAGAGCGCTGGCGATTTCTTTGGGAATATACGGCGTACGCAGATCTCCCATCCGATCTGTTGCACGGCACTGTCCGTACTCGCCAACCAACGGTGCATGCCCTTGAGTACGTGTGGACGGCTTTTGGTTAGCAGCGAGGTGATCATACCCAACGCGACCTCACCCGATCACGTCTTCCAATGCAGAGCGCACACCTCGTGCAAATTCCTCCAGCGTGAACCTTTCCTCGACGAGCCTTCGATTCTCCGCCGCCATCCGCTGTCGCGCATACCGCCCCGCGTTCGACAGGAGGTCGCTCAACACCTCGGCCAGCCGCTCCGGGTTCCCGAACGGCACGAAGCGGCAATTGATGCCCTCGATGAGAACCTCTGGCAATGCCCCGACGGGTGTGCAGACGATTGGCAGACCGGAGGCCATGGCTTCAAGAATGACGATCGGGAAGCCTTCGCTGGCAGATGGCAACACGAAGCAGTCCGCTTCCGAAAACGCGTGCCGTTTCGCGGGACCGGTCAGCACACCAGCCATTTCCACTGATAGTGGTTTCGCCTTCACCGCTTTCCATGCCCCGTGCGGATCATGGACGTGCAGGACGCTCCGCTCCCGGCGCAGGACTTCCCCCAGCATCGCCAGCCGGACGCCGGGGACGGCCTTGGCGACCGAGGGCACCGCCGCCAGCAGATCCACCGCGCCTTTCGCCCGCGATACGACGCCGCAAAACAGGAGATTGCGTGCCTGGCGTTTCCGTGCGGTGAACGGCATATCGTTCGGGTCGATTCCGGGATAGCAGAATCGAAGACGATCTCCGGGAATGATGCCAGCGAACTGGCTTTCGAGACACCGCGCCTCGACCAGGATCACCCGACATCGCAAGAGCACCGCACGGACCCCGTCCCTGAATGGCCCTGAGAGGGTGGCGAAGAAGCGATCAAAATGATCCCCGCCGAATTTCGCAACCACGGGCACGGAGTGCGCAAAGCAAATCCCAGCCAGGGCCGAGAACTTCACGAACCCCATTCGATTGCGGGCACACTGTAGCCAGACCGCCTGTGGCCGGTGCCTTTGTATTTCTGCGTGCAGGCGATGGGCCGCACGCCCCAAACTCCAGAGTCCGCCCCAGGATGCCCGACCGCGCTCGGAGTTCGCCCGCGATGTCGCCGTGTCCACTGGTATCAACTCCCACCTTGTGGCCAACGGGGACCGGAGCAGCGAGCGGGACACGTACTCAATCCCACTCACTGCCCCGGAAAACGGACTGGCGATCATCACCCGGGGTCGCATCGTCTGCCTCAACGTGCCACGCCCCGCCTTACCGCACAGGGCCGAGCCATACCTGACCCCGTCATGCCAAGCCAGGCCTGCCACGCCACACCTAGCCCCCCCTTGCCCCACAAA
>MERZ01000103.1:8868-9434 GCA_001770785.1 Burkholderiales bacterium RIFCSPHIGHO2_12_FULL_61_11 | reverse complement strand
AGGCGCGAGCGCAGCTCGGCGATCAGCTCCAGCACCTGGGCCTGGATGGTGACATCGAGCGCCGTCGTGGGCTCATCGGCGATCAGCAGCCGCGGTTTGCAGGCCAGCGCAATCGCAATCATGATGCGCTGGCGCATCCCGCCGGAAAACTGGTGCGGGTATTCCTTGAGCCGTTCGCGCGGCGACGGGATCCCGACCAGCGCCATCATCTCGATGGCGCGCTCGCGCGCCATGCGCGAGCGCTGGTGGCGCGGCAGGCTGGCAATGTCTTCATCGTGGGCGAAGATCACCTCGCACAGCTGCGTTTCAACCGTCATGCTGGGGTTGAGCGCGGTCAGCGCGTCCTGCATGGTCATGGCGATGCGCTTGCCGCGCAGCTGGCGCATGGCGCGCGGCTCCAGCTGGGTCAGTTCCACGCCTTCCAGCAGGATGCTGCCGCCGGTGATCTTGCCGGGCGGCTTGATCAGCCCCATCACGCTGGCAAATGTCACGCTCTTGCCGGAGCCGGACTCGCCGACGACGCCCAGGCACTCGCCGCGCATCACATCGAGGTCGACGCCCTGCAC
>MERZ01000103.1:8077-8828 GCA_001770785.1 Burkholderiales bacterium RIFCSPHIGHO2_12_FULL_61_11 | reverse complement strand
AGCGGCATCGGATCGGGTGGCATCACTGGGACTACTCCTGCAAACGGGGATCAAAGGCGTCGCGCAAGCCCTGACTGGCGACATTGATGGCCAGCACCAGGGCCAGAATGGCGAACCCGGAAAACGTGGAAATCCACCAGGCGTCCATGATGAACGAGCGACCATCGGCGACCAGCGAACCCCACGAAGCCGTGGGTGGCTGCACGCCGATGCCGAGAAATGACAGACTGGCTTCCAGAATGATGACGTGTGCCATGCGGATGGTCGACACCACGATCACGGGCGACAGGATGTTCGGCAGGATTTCGCGGGCCATGATGTACCACGACGGGGCACCGACGGCGCGGGCCGCCTCGACGTACTCGACCTCGCGCAGCGCCAGTGTTTCGCCACGCACCAGCCGGCACGGGATGACCCATTCCTTGTAGGCCAGCGCGATGATAATGTTCTCCAGGCCCGGCCCCATCATGGCCATCAGCCCGATGGCGAACAGGAGATACGGGAACGCCAGCAGGATGTCCACCAGGCGGGAGATCACGGTGTCGACCCAGCCGCGCAGATACCCTGCCAGCAGCCCGGCGACGATGCCGATGCCGGTGGCCAGCACGACCACCGCGGTGCCGATGAAAATCGACACGCGCGAACCAAAAATGATGCGCGAGAGCAGGTCGCGTCCGAGGGCGTCGCAGCCGAGCAGGTAGGACCATTCCCCGCCCTCCAGCCAGACCGGCGGCTGCAGCCGGCGCAACAG
>MERZ01000103.1:0-8062 GCA_001770785.1 Burkholderiales bacterium RIFCSPHIGHO2_12_FULL_61_11 | reverse complement strand
CCGACGGCGCCGACCGCGGAGCGGTTGCGCGCGAAAGTGCGCAGGCTGCGCCGCAAGGGCGTATCGAGCTGCGCTGGCGATTCACCAGACAGCAGGGCGGGATTCGCGCTCATAGACGGACCCTCGGATTGAGAACGGTGTAAAGAATGTCAGCCAGAAAGTTCAGCAGCACGTAAATCACCGCGTACAGCAGGATGGAGGCCTGGATCAGCGGGTAGTTGCGCGTGAAGATGCTCTCGACCACGACCCTCCCCAGCCCCGGCCAGCCGAACACCGTTTCCACGATCATGCTGCCGCCCAGCAGCGAGCCCACTTCCAGCGCCGCCACGGTCACTGTCGGAATCAGCGCGTTCTTCAGCGCATGACGAAACAGCACCCGCATGGGCGCGAGGCCCTTGGCCTCGGCAAAGGTGACGTGGTCCTGCCGCAGCACCTCCAGCATCGAGGTTCGCGTCACCCGCGTCAGCACCGCCGCCATCGGCAGGCCGAGCGTCAGCGCCGGCATGACGAGGTGGGCCACGGCCGAGCGGAAAGCTTCCAGGTTGCCGGCCAGCAAGGTGTCGATCAGCAGGAAATGGGTGACGGGTGCAATGCTGCTTCCCAGGTCGCTGCGGCCCGATACCGGCAAAATCTGCAGCGTCACGCCGAACAACAGGATCAGCAGCAGCCCGAACCAGAAGCCCGGCAGCGAAATGCCCATCAACGATCCCACTGTGGCGACGCGATCGAACAGGGTGTTTTTCTTGACGGCCGCCAGCACCCCCAATGGAATGGCCACCAGCAGGGCCACCAGGAGCGACACCAGGGTCAGCTCGATGGTGGCGGGCATGCGTTCCAGAATGACCTGCGAGACCGGCCGGCGGTGGAAATAAGACATGCCGAAGTCGCCGGTGACGGCGTTCTCCAGAAAGTGGACGAAGCGCTGCGGCAGCGGCAGGTCCAGCCCCATATCCTGGCGCAAGGCAATGCGCTGCTCCTCGGTGACTTGCTGGTCGCCGAGCATGATTTCCACCGGATCGCCGGGCGTGACAGCCATCATGAGGAAGGCAATCAGCGACACGCCCAGCAGCACCGGCACAAGGTGCAGCAGCCGCTCAATGAATTTACCGAGATTCAATGGAACCTCCTCACGGTGAAATGATGCATGTATGGAAAACGGTCAATGCCGCTTCCGCCTGGAAAAGACCCGCCCCGCTGCCGGGGCCGGGCCGCTGGTTCACTCGATGTAGGCGCGGTGCAGGTTGATGCGCGAGTCTGCGCTGGGCTGCCAGCCCTTGAGCCGCTTGGACACACCATAAATGTCTTGCGGAACCCACAGGAAGACCCAGGGCGCATCGGCGTTGACCTGCTTTTGCGCCCGGCCAAACATCTCGGCGCGCTTGGCCGGGTTGGTTTCGGTGCTGGCCGCGCTGAGCAGGCCGTCCACGATCGCGCTGGAATAACCGGCGGAATTGCCGCGATCGCCGGTGGCCAGCGTCGGGGCAAAGATATCTTCCGGATCAAGCGAGCCATTGCCCCAGGAAGTCAGCCACATGTCGCCCACCTTGGGCTTTTTCGGGTCCCACTTGGCCTTCAGCACCGAACCCTCGCCCACCACCACCTTGGTGCGGATGCCGGCTTTGGTCAGCAGGGAGCCGATGGCCTGCGCCATCTCGGCAAAGGCGCCTTCGACGTCCAGCGTGACATCGATCCCGTTCGGGAAACCGGCTTCGGCGAGCAACTTCTTGGCCTTGGCGACATCGTATTCATAGGCCGGCAGGGTCGCATCAAAACCGAAGGTATCGGGCGACAACACGCCATTGATCGGCGTGGCCGTCTTCTGCAGGATGCGGTCGATGATCAGTTTCTTGTCCAGCGCGTGGTTGGCGGCGCGACGCACCAGCGGATTGTTGAAGGGCGGCTTGGTGTTGTTGAGGGAGACGAAAAAGCTCCGCGTGCCGTTGACCTTGACCACCTTGGTGTTCTTGCCTGACTCGACCTGCTTCATCATGTGCACGGGCAGTTCGGCGGCGATTTCGACGTCGCCGGCCAGCAGTGCCGCCACGCGCGACGAATTCTCCGGGATCACCTTGAAGATGACCCGGTCGGCCTTGGCGGGACCGACGGGTGGAATGGCGGGCGAGCCGCCGTAGTAATCAGCGAAGCGTTCCATGATGATCGCGTCGCCCTTGCGCCACTCGACCAGCTTGAACGGCCCGGTGCCGTTGACCTGCGTGGCAAGTCCCTTGTCGCCGACCTTTTGCACAAAGGCCTTGGACACGATTTCCTGGAACGGCAGCATGGCCGGCAGGATGGCCCATGGCGTCGACAGCACCAGCCGGACCGTGTATTTGTCGACCGCCTGAACTTCCTTGAGCGGCCCGAGCAGGCCACCGCGCGGACTCGTCTGTCCGTCAATGCCGTTTTTCTGGATCATGCGGTCGAGCGTGAACTTCACATCCTCCGAGGTCATTTCATCGCCGCTGTGAAACTTGACCCCCGGCCTGAGCTTGAACTCATAGGTCGTGACGTCAATCTGCTTCCATGAGGCTGCCAGTTCAGACACCGCTTTCATCTTGCTGTCGCGCGTCAACAATCCGTCATACATGTTGCGCAGAATGGTCTCGGTCTCACGCTTGCGGTGGTTGCCCGGATCAAGCGTCAATGCGTCCAGCGTATAGCCGACACGAATGTCGGCAGCGCAGACCACTCCAGCCACGGCCAGAACGCTTGAGGCAAGGCCCCACAGGGTCAGGGATTTCAAAGTCTTCATGTTCATCCTCAGTTTGTAAAGGGTCATTCACTCAGTCATTGGATCGCTCGCACCCATTTTTTAGCACAAAACGTGCCAAGGTCAAGGAGGCGCCTATCCTGCCAAAAACTGCTTGAAAAATAATGGAAAACCCGTAGTTCGCGCCTGCTGCTCGGGCAACAACGCGTGGAAGTCGCGCAGGGGCGTGAATAAAGCGCGCGGCATCCAGGGGGACAACAACAGGACAACGGGCCAAATCCAGATTCAAGCCTCCCGCACATTAGCCTCATAAAAGTCACCAATAAAACTATTCCACGTTCATTGATTGCCGCTCAAGGGTCCAATACAGTAGAGCTCATGGAAAAACCTCGCCCGGCCTCGCCCGCCCCTATCCGTGCCGTCTTGTTCGATGCCTACGGCACGCTGTTTGACGTGTACAGCGTCGCTCTGCTGGCCGAGCAGCTGTTTCCCGGCCAAGGCCAGGCTTTGAGCGTGCTCTGGCGCGACAAGCAGATCGAGTACACGCGCCTGGTCACCACCAGCAATGGCGGCGCGCACTACCAGCCGTTTTGGGAGCTGACCCGCGCCGGTTTGCGCTATGCCTGCAAGCGCCTGGGACTGATTCTCACGGCAGAGCGCGAGGAAAAGCTGATGAACCAGTACCGGCATTTGTCGGCTTTTCCTGAAGCCAGGGAAGTGCTGCAGGCGCTGAAAGACCGCGGCATCGTCACCGGCATCCTGTCCAATGGCGACCCGGCCATGCTCGCCGCGGCGGTCAGGTCCGCCGGACTGCAAGGCCTGCTCGACCCTGTCATCAGCGTCGATGGCATCCGCAAGTACAAAACCGATCCGGCGGCCTACGCGCTGGGTCCGCAGGCCACCGGCCTTGAAGCGCGGCAAATTGCCTTTGTCAGCTGCAACAGCTGGGACGCGCTGGCCGCGACCTGGTACGGCTATCAGACGCTGTGGGTGAACCGCTACCAGTTGCCCTTTGAAGAGCTGGGAACGCAACCGGATGACACCGGCAGCAGCCTGCGCGACGTGCTCGGCCTGCCGGGCTTGGGAACGCCTGCATGACGCCGCCTGGCGCCTCCGAACATTCAATTTTTCATTTAATTTTCCAGTTTATTTTTCAAAGGAAACTCCAGCCATGACCGCACGCACGAGCAGCCACCGCCTCCAGGTGGCGACCGAACTCTTTCAATTCATCAACGACAAGGTGCTGCCCGGCACCGGCGTGGCCAGCGCGGCCTTCTGGCAAGGCTTTGACGCCATCGTGGCCGACCTGGCGCCGAAAAACATGGCCCTGCTGGCCGAGCGCGACCGACTGCAATCCGAGCTGGACCGCTGGCACACAGCCCACCCCGGCCCGATTGCCGACCTGCCCGCTTATCGCGCCTTTCTCGAAAAAATCGGCTACCTGGTGCCGCCGCCTGCCACCGTCAGCGCCACCACCGCCAACGTCGATGCCGAGCTGGCGCTGCAGGCCGGGCCGCAGCTGGTGGTGCCCATTTTGAATGCGCGCTACGCGCTGAACGCCGCCAACTCACGCTGGGGCTCGCTCTACGACGCGCTGTATGGCACTGACGCGATTCCTGAGACCGGCGGTGCCGAAAAGGGCAAGGGCTACAACCCGGTGCGCGGCGCCAGGGTGATTGCGTTTGCCCGCAACTTCCTCGACCAGGCTGCGCCGCTGGCCACCGGCTCGCACAAGGACGCGACCGGCTACCGCGTGGAAGGCGGCCAGTTGGTGGTGGCGCTCAAAAGCGGCCAGACCGCCCTGGCCGAGCCGGCGCAGTTTGCCGGCTTTCAAGGTGATGCGGCGGCCCCCTCGTCGGTGCTGCTGGTGAACAACGGACTGCACATCGACATCCAGATCGACCGCAACACCGCCATTGGCAAGACCGACCCGGCCGGCGTCTGCGATCTGGTGCTCGAGGCCGCGCTTTCCACCATCCTCGATCTGGAAGACTCCGTGGCGGTGGTGGACGCCGAAGACAAGGTGCTGGCCTACAGCAACTGGCTGGGCATTTTGCAGGGCACGCTGACCGAGCAAGTCACGAAAAGCGACGGGAAAGGTGGCGTCAAAACCTTCACGCGCGGCCTGAACCCCGACCGCGTCTACAGCGGCGCTGATGGCAAGCTGGTCACGCTGCACGGGCGCTCGCTGTTGTTTGTCCGCAATGTCGGCCACCTGATGACGCATCCAGCCATTTTGTATGCGGGCGGCAAGGAAATTCCCGAAGGCATTCTGGACGCCGTCGTCACGGTCGCCATCGCGGTGCATGATCTGAAACGCCAGGGCCAGCCCGGCATCAGGAACTCCCGCGCGGGTTCGGTCTATATCGTCAAGCCAAAAATGCACGGCCCCGCCGAGGTCGCGTTTTCGTCCGAGCTGTTTGGCCGCGTCGAGGCGCTGCTGGGCCTGCCCGCCAACACCGTGAAACTCGGCATCATGGACGAAGAGCGGCGCACCAGCGTCAACCTCAAGGCCTGCATTGCCGAAGCCGGCGCGCGCGTGGCCTTCATCAACACCGGCTTTCTGGACCGCACCGGCGACGAAATCCACAGCGCCATGCAGGCCGGCGCCATGATCCGCAAGGGCGACATGAAAACCAGCGCCTGGATTGCCGCCTACGAGAAAAACAATGTGCTGGTCGGCCTGGCCTGCGGCCTGCGCGGCAAGGCGCAAATCGGCAAAGGCATGTGGGCCATGCCCGACCTGATGGCTGACATGCTCGAGCAGAAAATTGCCCACCCCCAAGCCGGCGCCAACACCGCCTGGGTGCCCAGCCCGACGGCCGCCACGCTGCACGCGCTGCATTACCACCAGGTGCTGGTGTCGCAGGTGCAACTGGCCATGGAAAAGGCGTCGGCCCAAGCCGACCCAGTGGCCGAGCACAACAGCCTGCTGAACGACTTGCTGCAGATTCCGGTCGTCGCCAAAGCCCCATGGAGCGCCGCCGAGCGCCAGCAGGAGATCGACAACAACGCCCAGGGCATTCTGGGCTACGTGGTGCGCTGGATCGACCAGGGCGTGGGCTGCTCCAAGGTGCCCGACATCCACAACATCGCCCTGATGGAAGACCGCGCCACGCTGCGCATCAGCAGCCAGCACATCGCCAACTGGCTGCACCATGGCGTGGTCACAAAGGCGCAGGTCAGGGAAACCTTCGAGCGCATGGCCGCCGTGGTCGATGGCCAGAACGCTGGCGACCCGCTGTACAAGCCGATGGCGGGCCACTTCGACACCAGCGCAGCGTACCAGGCGGCTTGCGACCTGGTGTTCAAGGGACTTGAGCAGCCCAGTGGCTACACCGAGCCGCTGCTGCATGCCTGGCGCTTGAAGGTGAAGGCCGGCACCGCCTGAAGCCGCTCATTTGCCGCAAGATTTGCGGTGAACGACTTGCGATTGCGGGAAATGCCCTCGTAATCTCCGCATGGCAAGTGTGCTGCTGGAGGATGCAGCACCGCTTGCGAGCTCAGCGAAAAAGGCACTAACCTGCTCAGAGTCTGTGCTTGTAGAGCAGGTGCTGAATCATCAGGTTGAGTACATGCAGCGCATCAACGTCAAAGCCGACAGAACCTTCAAGCGATGGCTGTGTGAGCTCTTGAGCGTCAGCCACTACCTTGGGCAGCAGATCAGCGCCGCTCTTGTCGTACGTGTACCCGTAGTGGGCAAGAACTTCCTTCAGCTTCGTTTCGACCATATCCATCTCTGTTTCCTTTCGATTCAAGTCGCCGTCAGTTGGGCGTGCCTTGGCCCCCCCTATGTTTTCGCCTTATCAGTTCCAAATGGCAATTTTTCAGGTTCTGCGACAACTCGATCCAACTTCTTGTGAACCTGTCGCATGCGAACGTCGGGATACAAGCCTTGCGCAAACACAACAGCAATGCCAGTGACCTGGATGGTCGATTTGCTAATGGTCCGCTGGATTGATGAGAGCGCTGCTCAATTGGCGACCACCTTGAATGCTCTGCCATCGGCTACAGATGTTGAGTTCTGACCCTGAACCACAAGCGGAGCAAATACGCGGATTTCCGTTGTGCTGGGGACCGTGAATTCAGCTTCTAGAATGGATTTCCCGCTACCCTTTGTGATCACCTTGAAATCTTGGGCAAGGTCCGAATTGTCTGCAGCGAGAACGACAAGCTTAATAGTTCCTGATTCCGAGGTCAGGACATAACTGACATCGACCTTCAGCTTTACTTGCTCACCAGAGCGAAGGACTTGGGTTGTGTCAGGTGAGATGGAAGTGATTTGCGCCAATGAACCGAAGGCCGCCGGCCTATCGGTGTGTTGCTTGGTGAGTTGGCAACCAGGCAAAAGGCAAAAAACAGCAATCGACGCGAACAGCGAGGGTATAAATTTGGTAGGCAACATAGAGTTCTAACGCAATATAAACACACGCTAAATGTGCGCTCCTGGATAACAGATGCTTTGAGAAATATCAACTGATTCGGATGTGCAAGTGTCTTTTCCCAGGCCTTGAAGCTAGTCGGGCCAGGAGCGGAGGTTGTTGCCAGTCTGCTTTACTTGGAGGTAACCATGCCATTTAATTTAAGCAATAACGGTCTGGAGCGGTTTGTAGAGGCGCAAGACCGCGTCTATGCTTCGGTCTGTGAAGAACTGGCAGCTGGGGAAAAGACAAGCCACTGGATGTGGTTCGTCTTTCCTCAGCTCAAGGCCCTGGGCCGAAGCCCTATTGCCAAACACTTCGGCATCGGGTCAAGAGACGAGGCGCTTGCTTATTGGAAGCATCCCGTCCTTGGACCGCGCCTGAAGGAGTGCACGAAGCTCGTTCTGGCAGTTGGCGAGAAGACTATCCACGATATTTTCGGCTCTCCGGATGACCTCAAATTCCGGTCATGCATGACGCTTTTCGCACAGGTCGCCCCGGATGAACCAGTTTTCAGCCAGGCGCTGGAGCGTTTTTTCGGTGGGCAGCCTGATGAGCGTACGCTCGCGTTGCTTTAGCTGGCTGTTGAGTGCCGATGCCTTTAAAACAGCCAAGGCAAAAAGCGTTTGGTCCGAAGGATATAGGCGGCATAGCCGGGGTGTTTCGCGCACATCCAGCGCTCTTCGAGCGTTGATTTCTTGAGCAGGACAATTGCCAGTGCTAGCCACGCGACCCACCCGATGAGAGGACTGGATGTCCACGCGAGCGCTCCAGCGCCCAGAAGGACTGATGTGTACATGGGATGGCGAATCCACCGATACGGCCCGGTTGTGACCAATACGCCGTGGAGCGCTCCAGCGCCCAGAAGGACTGATGTGTACATGGGATGGCGAATCCACCGATACGGCCCGGTTGTGACCAATACGCCGTG
>MERZ01000102.1:372-7861 GCA_001770785.1 Burkholderiales bacterium RIFCSPHIGHO2_12_FULL_61_11 | reverse complement strand
AAGGCCTGCGCTTTGCCATTCGCGAAGGTGGCCGGACAGTTGGCGCCGGTGTGGTGGCCAAAGTGATCGCTTGATTTAGTAACTTGCGGGACAGGCCAGGAAATGCGCGGCATTTTTGCACTTTCCCCCAATTGATTGGAAGATTTGTAGGGGCGTAGCTCAATTGGCAGAGCGTCGGTCTCCAAAACCGAAGGTTGATGGTTCGATTCCTTCCGCCCCTGCCACCCGGTCATTGATAGTCATCAATGCCGCTGGTGGTTTGAAATGACAGCAAGCAAGCCCACCAGGAGTCAAAAACTCCAGGCGGGCTTAAGCGTCTGAAAAGACGAACGAAGATTGAACAGGAAATCCGGCAACCATGGCCACTTCTCAAGTTGAAACCGTTAGCACCACCGCCGACAAGGCCAAGCTGGTGCTGGCTGTCGCTCTGGTTCTGGCTTCACTGGCGGGTTTTTACCTGCTGGGAAAACAAGGTCAGCTTGTCCAGTGGGGGGCGCTGGTTGCGGGCTTGCTGGCGGCTGTAATCGTTTTCATGACATCGGAGACGGGCAAGCAGTTTTTGGCTTTCGGCCGTGATTCCTGGCGTGAGGTCAGAAAAGTTGTCTGGCCGACCCGTAAAGAGGCGGTGCAAATGACCGCTTACGTATTCGGTTTTGTCGTGTTGATGGCCTTGTTTTTGTGGATGACAGACAAGACACTCGAATGGGTGTTTTACGACCTTATCCTTGGATGGAAAAAATAATGAGCGATCTGAAGGACCCCGTAGTCAAAGACGTTGCGGCGGGAGGGTCCCTTGCGCCGACCCCCGGCATGCAGTGGTATGTTGTGCATGCGTATTCCGGCATGGAAAAAGCGGCCGAGCGTAATATTGTTGAACGCATCAACCGTGCCGGGATGCAAGCCAAGTTTGGCCGTTTTCTGGTGCCCACCGAGGAGGTGGTCGAGATCAAGAACGGCCAGAAGAAAACGACGGAACGTCGTTTTTTCCCGGGCTATGTGTTGGTCGAGATGGTGATGGACGACGAAACTTGGCACTTGGTGAAACACACCAACAAGGTCACTGGATTTGTCGGTGGTGCCAAGAACCGTCCGTCTCCGATTTCCGAGGAAGAGGTCCAGAAAATTGTGAACCAGATGCAAGTTGGCACTGAAAAGCCGCGCCACAAGGTTGAATTTGAAGCGGGTGAGTATGTCCGTGTCAAGGATGGCCCATTCACCGACTTCAATGGCACGGTGGAAGAGGTCAACTACGACAAGAACAAGGTTCGTGTGTCAGTAACGATTTTCGGACGAGCCACACCGGTCGAACTGGAATTCAGCCAGATTGAGAAAACCTGATATTTGTGGGACGGAGCAACGCGGCGCGCAGCGCCGCGTTGCTCCGTCCCCAACTGAATAGATGAATTTCGCGCCTTGCAACTCGGCGCGATGGGTTCCCCGGAACCAGATTTGAGTTGTGTAACCCCCGGGGAGCCTGGGCCTGTTATTCCAACAGTGTTCAGGCGTTATGACCCGCAAGGAGAAAAGTATGGCGAAAAAAATCGTCGGCTTCGTCAAGCTGCAAGTGCCAGCTGGCAAGGCTAACCCGTCCCCCCCAATTGGCCCGGCTTTGGGTCAACGCGGCTTGAACATCATGGAATTCTGCAAGGCATTCAATGCCCAGACCCAGGGTGTTGAGCCAGGCCTGCCGCTGCCTGTGGTGATCACCGCTTACGCGGACAAGAGCTTTACTTTCATCATCAAGACGCCTCCGGCAGTCATTTTGATCAAGAAGGCGATCAAGATCGACAAGGGTTCGGCTACGCCGCACAATGTGAAAGTTGGCAAGATCACCCGCGCCCAGCTGGAAGAAATTGCCAAGACCAAAATGAAGGACATGACTGCGGCCGATCTTGACGCAGCTGTCCGTACTATTGCCGGTTCTGCCCGCTCTATGGGTGTGACGGTGGAGGGTGTTCTATGAGCAAGCTGACCAAACGCCAAAAAGCTGTTGGCGACAAGATTGTCGCAAACAAGCTGTACGCAACGCCTGATGCGCTGGCTCTTGTCAAAGAGTTTGCCGTCGCCAAGTTCGATGAATCCATCGATGTGGCCGTGCAGCTCGGCATTGATGCCAAGAAATCCGACCAGGTCGTTCGTGGCGCTGTCGTGTTGCCCAATGGCACCGGTAAAACCAAGCGCGTTGCCGTGTTTGCCCAGGGCGCCAAGGCTGAGGAAGCCAAGGCTGCCGGCGCTGACATCGTCGGCATGGACGATCTGGCTGCTGACATCAAGGCCGGCAAGATGGATTTTGACGTCGTGATTGCGTCGCCCGATGCCATGCGCATTGTCGGTACGCTGGGCCAGATTCTGGGCCCGCGCGGCTTGATGCCTAACCCCAAGGTGGGCACCGTGACGCCAGATGTCGCTACCGCCGTGAAGAATGCCAAAGCCGGCCAGGTCCAGTTCCGCGTCGACAAGGGCGGCATTGTGCATGGCACGATTGGCCGCCGTTCGTTTGACAACGACAAGCTGCAAGGTAATCTGGCTGCATTGATCGATGCCTTGATCAAAGCCAAACCGGCTACCAGCAAGGGCGTGTATTTGAAGAAAGTTGCGGTTTCATCAACGATGGGTGTGGGCGTGCGCGTTGACACGCAAACCATCGCAGCTTAATCGAAGGAATAAGCCGGGAATTTGGCAAGAAATTTGAATCGTCCGCAAGGGGGGTTCGATGTGGTGGGCTGACGGGGTTCTCTCCGGCAGGTCATCCAGGACCGTTGGCGTGCCAGCTTGAATCAAATGATTTTGAGCAGGCACTTAATCGAAAGACAGCCAACGCAGATGGCGGTCCCACTGCTTGAATGATTTTGAAAAGAATCTAAAACAGTTGGTCGCTGAATATGAGCGTGTTGAATGGATGATGCGCAAGCTGAAACCTGAAGACACATTTTTAAGGAGTAGACCTTGAGTCTCAATCGCAGTGAGAAACAAGCCGTCATTGATGAAGTGGCCGGCCTCGCAGCTATTGCTCAAACGCTCGTGATGGCGGAATACCGTGGCATCACGGTCGCTGACATGACCAAGCTGCGCAGCCAAGCCAGAGGCAATGGCGTGACCCTGAGTGTTCTGAAGAACACCCTGGCTCGCCGTGCCGTGGCAGGTAGCGCATTTGAAGTCGTGTCCGACCAGATGACCGGTCCGTTGATCTACGGCTTTTCCGTCGATGCTGTAGCCGCTGCAAAAGTAGTGGCTGAATTCGCGAAAACCAACGACAAGCTGGTGATTCGCGGGGGCGTATTTGATGGCAAACCGCTAGACGTGAACGGCGTGAAGCAATTGGCCAGCATTCCGTCCAAGGACGTGTTGTTGGCCATGTTGTGTGGCTTGCTGATGTCGCCCATGTCGCGTACGGCCGTTGTGCTGGCCGCGCTGGTAGCGAAAAAAGGTGGCGCGGACGAAGTGGCGCAAGCTGCGGAGCCTGCTGCAGAGCCCGCAGCGGCGTAAACGATGGAACCTTGCGGGACAGTGCGCGGCGCGCAGCGCGAGCGCTGTCCCCAACTGTTAATAGATACTTTTAGGAAATCAAAATGGCATTCGATAAAGACGCATTTTTGACCGCGCTGGATAGCATGACGGTCCTCGAACTCAACGACCTGGTGAAAGCCATCGAAGAGAAATTTGGCGTGAGCGCAGCCGCCATGGCCGCGCCCGCTGCCGGCGGTGCTGGCGCAGGCGCTGCAGCAGCTGAGGAAAAGACTGAATTCAACGTTATGTTGCTTGAAGTAGGCCCCAACAAGGTGCAGGTCATCAAGGCCGTGCGTGAACTCACTGGTTTGGGCCTCAAGGAAGCCAAAGACCTGGTGGACGGCGCTCCAAAGAACGTCAAGGAAGACGTTCCAAAGGCCGATGCAGAAGCTGCCAAGAAAAAGCTCGAAGAAGCTGGCGCGAAAGCCGAACTCAAGTAATTCTTGGGTTGGCAAAGGCTGGAGGCCCCATTTAGGGCTTCCAGCCTTTCGTATTTTGTGGAAACACCGGAAAGCCGATTGCAGCAGTCTTTTTTCCAGTGTTTTCTGACCCCCCGACTTCAGAAAATGCCTTGGTTCGGGTGACCTGCAATACGTCACCGTCCGCCATGGTTGGTAGTGGCCAACCACCAAGCCAGCCCGAATACGTGGTGTATTCGGGCACAGAGTCATCAGAGCCCATCAACGCGGAGAACTCATGGCCTATTCTTATACCGAACGTAAACGCATCCGCAAAAGCTTCGGCAACCGCGAAAGCGTGTTGACCGTTCCCTACTTGCTGCAAATGCAGAAAGACGCGTACACCGCGTTCCTGCAAGCTGATCGTGCGCCCCAGAAGCGCACCATTGAAGGCCTGCAAGCGGCGTTCGACAACGCCTTCCCCATCGTCTCGCACAACGGGTTTGTCGAGATGAAATTCATCGAGTACAACCTGGCCAAACCGGCCTTCGATGTGCGCGAATGCCAGACTCGTGGCCTGACGTTTGCTTCGGCAGTGCGTGCCAAAGTGCAATTGATCATTTATGACCGCGAGTCGTCCACGTCGCAGTCCAAGGTCGTCAAGGAAGTCAAGGAGCAAGAGGTTTACATGGGCGAAGTGCCTCTCATGACCGACAAGGGATCGTTCGTGATCAACGGAACTGAACGCGTGATCGTGTCCCAGTTGCACCGTTCGCCGGGCGTGTTCTTTGAGCACGACAAGGGCAAAACCCACAGCTCGGGCAAATTACTGTTTTCGGCCCGCATTATTCCTTACCGCGGCTCCTGGCTCGACTTCGAGTTCGATCCGAAAGACATCCTGTATTTCCGGGTTGACCGCCGCCGCAAGATGCCGGTCACGATTTTGCTCAAGGCCATCGGCCTGAACCCCGAATCGATCCTGGCCAATTTCTTTGTGTTCGACAACTTCCGCCTGATGGACAGTGGTGCCCAGCTGGAATTCGTCGCCGAGCGCATGCGCGGTGAAGTTGCCCGTTTCGACATTACCGACAAGGCCGGCAAGGTCGTGATCGCGAAAGACAAGCGCATCACAGTGCGCCACACCCGTGAACTCGAGCAGAGCGGCACCAGCAGCATCAGCGTGCCTGAAGATTTTTTGGTGGGCCGCGTGGTCGCCAGGAACATCGTCGACGCCGAAACCGGCGAGATCATCGCCAAGGCGAACGATGAGTTGACCGAACTGCTGCTGAAAAAGCTGCGCCTGGCTGGCGTGCATGATCTGCAAGTGCTCTACACCAACGAACTCGATCAGGGTGCGTACATCTCGCAAACCCTGCGGGCCGATGAAACGGCTGACGAGTTTGCCGCGCGCGTGGCGATTTATCGCATGATGCGCCCTGGCGAACCGCCTACCGAAGACGCTGTCCAGGCCCTGTTCCAGCGCCTGTTCTACAACCCTGACACTTATGATCTGTCGCGCGTTGGCCGCATGAAGTTCAATGCACGTGTCGGTCGCGAGGACTCGACCGGCCCCATGGTCATGACCAACGAGGACATCCTCGCGGTCGTCAAGATCCTGGTTGACTTGCGCAATGGCAACGGCCAGGTCGACGACATTGACCACCTCGGCAACCGGCGTGTGCGTTGCGTTGGCGAGCTCGCGGAAAACCAGTACCGCACTGGTCTGGCCCGCATTGAAAAAGCCGTGAAAGAGCGTCTGGGCCAGGCTGAGCAAGAGCCGCTGATGCCGCATGACCTGATCAACAGCAAGCCGATTTCGGCCGCCCTGAAGGAATTTTTCGGCGCGTCGCAACTGTCCCAGTTCATGGACCAGACCAATCCGCTGGCGGAAATTACCCACAAGCGCCGTGTTTCGGCCCTTGGCCCGGGTGGTCTCACCCGCGAACGTGCCGGCTTTGAAGTGCGTGACGTGCACGTGACCCATTACGGTCGCGTCTGCCCGATTGAAACGCCTGAAGGTCCGAACATCGGGCTGATCAACTCGCTGGCCCTGTATGCCCGTCTCAACGACTACGGCTTTATCGAAACGCCCTACCGCCAGGTGATTGACGGCAAGGTCACCATGCAAATTGATTACCTGTCCGCAATCGAGGAAGGCAAGTACGTGATTGCCCAGGCCAACGCCTTGCTGGATGATGCCGGCAAGCTGACCGGCGATCTGGTGTCTGCCCGTGAAAACGGCGAATCCATTCTTGTCGGTGCCGAGCGCATTCAGTACATGGACGTGTCGCCGGCGCAGATCGTGTCGGTGGCCGCCTCACTGGTGCCCTTCCTTGAGCACGATGACGCCAACCGTGCGCTGATGGGCGCCAACATGTCGCGTCAGGCCGTGCCCGTGCTGCGTCCGGAAAAGCCCCTGGTCGGCACCGGCATCGAGCGCGTTGCGGCCGTGGACTCGGGGACCGTGGTCACCGCCACGCGGGGTGGCGTGGTGGACTACGTCGATGCGACCCGGGTTGTGATACGCGTCAATGATGCGGAGGCCCTGGCCGGTGAAGTCGGCGTGGACATCTACAACCTGATCAAGTATCAGCGCTCCAACCAGAACACCAACATCCACCAGCGCCCGATTGTCAAGCGGGGCGACCAGCTGGCCAAGGGTGACGTGATTGCCGACGGAGCATCGACCGACCTCGGCGAAATCTCGATCGGCCAGAATATGCTGATCGGCTTCATGACGTGGAACGGCTACAACTTCGAAGACTCGATTTTGATTTCCGAGCGTGTTGTGGCCGAAGACCGCTACACCTCGATCCACATCGAAGAACTGGTGGTGATGGCGCGCGACACCAAGCTCGGTTGTGAAGAGATCACCCGCGACATTCCCAATCTGTCCGAGCAGCAACTCAACCGCCTCGACGAATCCGGCATTATTTATGTCGGTGCTGAAGTCCAGCCGGGCGACACGCTGGTGGGCAAGGTCACGCCAAAAGGCGAGACCACGCTGACGCCTGAAGAAAAACTGCTGCGCGCCATCTTCGGCGAAAAAGCCAGCGATGTGAAAGACACCTCGCTACGCGTGAGCCAGGGCTCGCAAGGGACCGTGATCGACGTGCAGGTCTTCACCCGTGAAGGCATTGTGCGCGACAAGCGTGCGCAGCAGATCATCGACGACGAGCTCAAGCGCTTCCGCCTGGACCTGAACGACCAGCTGCGGATTGTGGAAGCCGATGCGTTTGACCGCCTCGAAAAAATCCTCACCGGCAAGATCGCCAACGGTGGCCCGAAAAAGCTCGCCAAGGGCACCAAAATCGACAAGGCCTACCTGACCGATATTGAAAAGTACCACTGGTTCGACATCCGTCCGGCCGATGACGACGTCGCGGCGCAGCTGGAGAGCAGCAAGAACGCCATGGAGCAGACGCGTCACAGCTTTGACCTGGCCTTCGAGGAAAAACGCAAAAAGCTCACGCAGGGCGACGAACTGCCGTCCGGCGTGCTCAAGATGGTGAAGGTCTACCTGGCCGTCAAACGCCATTTGCAGCCGGGTGACAAGATGGCCGGTCGTCACGGCAACAAGGGCG
>MERZ01000102.1:0-302 GCA_001770785.1 Burkholderiales bacterium RIFCSPHIGHO2_12_FULL_61_11 | reverse complement strand
GAATCCGCTCGGCGTGCCGTCGCGGATGAACATCGGCCAGATCCTTGAAACGCACTTGGGCTGGGCCGCCAAGGGTTTGGGCAAGAAGATCGACGAGATGTTGCAAACCAATGCCAAGATTGCGGAGGTACGCAAGTTCCTGAACAGGATATATAACCATCACAACGGTCAGACCGCAGATCTGGAAGCGCTCAACGACGATGAAATCATCGAGTTGTGCCGCAACCTGAAGCATGGCGTGCCATTTGCGACACCGGTATTCGACGGTGCCAGCGAAGAGGAAATCAAGTACATGCTGGAAC
>MERZ01000101.1:1440-1887 GCA_001770785.1 Burkholderiales bacterium RIFCSPHIGHO2_12_FULL_61_11 | reverse complement strand
CAGGAGTTGTCATTGGGTGTTCAGGCGCTGGCTTATGCCGTGACGTCGCTGGCCAATGCCTGACCGTTCAAGCAAACAAATGGAGGTACTCATGAAATCAAATATTGTTGCTGCGCCGACCCCGGAAGACGCTGCCGTCAAACCACCCTCCATGCTGGGTGTCCGGTTGAGGCACGCCCGCCTGGTTGCCGGTCTGACCATGACGCAGGTGGCTCAGAAGTCGCAATGTTCAGAAAGTCTGATTTCAAAAATAGAAGCCGGACAGGCCTCTCCTTCATTGGCCATGCTGCATCGAATTGCGGTCACGCTGCACACAAACATTGCTACATTGACGACGGAAGAAGCGCCCAGGGAGGGTCCCATCCGGCTCAGTGGCGAGCGCCCCGTGATCAAGGCCGGGGAAATTTCCCTGGAGCGCATCACGCTTCCCAAGCGGGGTGGCCTGTT
>MERZ01000101.1:169-1432 GCA_001770785.1 Burkholderiales bacterium RIFCSPHIGHO2_12_FULL_61_11 | reverse complement strand
ATATTCACATCGTTCCGCCAGGCGAAGCGAGCGATGGCTTGATAGAGCATGTCGGGGAAGAAGTTGGCTTTGTTCTGGAGGGAAGCCTTGAGCTGGTGCTGGGGAGTGAGCGTCACCTGATCCAGGCTGGGGATGCGTTTTATTTTTCCAGTCAGACGCCTCATGGGTATCGCAATGTTGGCAAGGTCGCTGCAAGAATCTTTTGGGTGAATACGCCAGCGACTTTCTAGTCTTACTGTGTCATAAATTTAATCTTCGACTTACCCAATTGCAATGAGGACAGTGTCCCAGAGCGCTGGCGAGTGCGACGCTCAGGTACAGGCGTAAGGATGTCTGGCGTCTTTTGGATATGACGACATCACAGCGGTGACGAATTTTTAAACCGAATTACATATGCTGTCGACAAAGCACAGCGCGCCGACGCATTTGGTTGGTCAGAAATTCAGCAGGTCTTTTGCTTTGACAACTCCAATCGCGATAGCCTCAATACTTTCACGCTTTAGCATCGCCTGTGAACGGAGCAATTGGTACGCTTTGGTTTGGTCGAGGCTACGGCTTCCAGATGCCAGCACAACAGGCATTGACCCCTCAGCTTGTGCCGCAGGACATGCTGCAAAGTGCGGTAGCTTTGAGCTCCAGCGGCATGCAGGTGGCCATCATTGGTGGACCAGCACTTGGCGGGATGCTGTACACGACAGGGGCCACAACCGTCTATGTCACTTGCGCTCTCCTGCTTCTGGCGTCTGCCATGCTGGCCTTGCTGGTGCGCTACCAGCACCAGGAAGCCCATCTGGCCGCCACCTGGCAGACTGTTCTCGCTGGATTCACCGTTGTCTGGCGCCGCAAGGTCTTGCTGGGTGCAACTTCGCTGGACTTGTTTGCGGTGCTGCTCGGTGGTGCCACGGCCTTGCTGCCGATTTATGCACGGGACATCCTGCATACCGGGCCAATCGGGCTAGGGGTGTTGCGATCTGCTCCGGCCGTGGGTGCACTGATGATGTCGCTGGCGATCATGCGCTGGCCGCTGACCAGACACGTGGGGCGCCGGCTGTTGGCGGCTGTTGTCATTTTTGGCGTGGCCACCGTTGTCTTTGGACTTTCCAGCCATTTTGGGCTGTCGCTGGTGGCACTGGCGATTGCCGGGGCAGCCGACAGCATCAGCGTGGTGACGCGATCAACCCTGGTTCAGTTGGAAACACCCAACGAGATGCGGGGCCGGGTGTCGGCGGTCAACTCGATGTTCATTGGTGCCTCCAACCAGTT
>MERZ01000101.1:0-132 GCA_001770785.1 Burkholderiales bacterium RIFCSPHIGHO2_12_FULL_61_11 | reverse complement strand
GGCGCGGTGGGCTCTGTGGTCATTGGAGGTGTCGGTACGGTATTGATCGCTGCCGGATGGTTCAGGCTGTTTCCGGCGCTGGCAAGGCGGGACCGGATGGGGCCGACGGTTGCGGCTTGAAGGGGGCTGACC
>MERZ01000100.1 GCA_001770785.1 Burkholderiales bacterium RIFCSPHIGHO2_12_FULL_61_11 | reverse complement strand
CAGTCGACATTGGCGGGGTGCATGCGGTAGTTAATGCCCTTGCCGGGCCAGGCATGGGCAGAGGTGGTGACGGAAGTCTCCAGGTTGACGATGCGCAGGTCCGGGGCGGCCCGCGCGATCCCGGCCAATGCGTCACCCCAGATATAGTCGGCCGACACCGGCGCGGGTATGGGTCCGTTGACAGCTTCGGCCAGTCGCACATAGTCCCGCGCATCCTGGACGTAAGACTCATACAGCACCGGTGCGCTGGGGTGTCGAAGAATCTGGTCGATACCGCGACCGGTCATCACGTCGCCAGTCAACATTAAGGTGACGCTTTCAGGTTTGTTCACGCTGTTAGCCTTTGATGCAGATCAGGGGTGAAAGCCGGGCGAGCTTGCGATGTACCTAGAGCTGGCGCCGCTTGGCTTGCTCGAACGCGCCCGCCGTGGTCATAGCCAAGCCGCGCACGCCGATATTGGCGCCATGTTCAAAATGTTCCCAGTGCTCTTTCATCTCTAGGTCCGCCTGTCAACTTCTGCTGCCAGCAGCCTGAGTGGCTCGGCGACCGTCACGCAGTAAGGCGACGTTGCCGGCGTCAACGCGCGCAAGGGCAGGGCAAGCCTGGCCAGCTCGGCGCGGGCGTGATCTCGGATGGCGCCCAGCGCGGGTGACTTTGCCAGCCGCCGGCCTTGCCGCATCACCGGCACCAAAAGCGGCTGACCTGACTGCACCGCGTCGGCTGTGGTCAGGAAATCACCGGCCATGAGGTCGTCATCGCCGAGGCTGCGATACACCTGCTTGCGGCCGGGCCAGGTGGTCTTGCCTTCAGAACGCTTGCGCCGTGCCACACCGGCGTATTCCTGCAGCTTGTAGGCGCAATCCAGATAGGGCCGGTCGGCCGACGTGTTCATGCGCGTTCCAACACCAAAGCCGTCAATGGGCGCGCCCGCGGCGACGAGCTCGGCCAGCTTGTATTCATCAAGGTTGCCGCTGGCAAAGATGGTGATTTCCGTCAACCCCGCCTGATCCAGAATGCCGCGAACCTGCCGCGCGTGCTCGGCCAGGTCGCCGCTGTCCAGGCGCACCGCCTGGATGTTGATGCCCTCGCGCGCCAGCTTGTGAGCCAGCGGCACCAGATTGCGCGCCGCCGCCTCGGTGTCATAGGTGTCGATCAGCATGGTTGAGGCAAGGGGATGGGAGCGGGCGAAATGCTCGAAGGCATCCGTCTCCTGCTCGTGGGCCTGAATATAGGAGTGGGCCATGGTGCCGAAAAGGGGGATGCCCCACTTCATTCCGGCCAGCACCGTCGAGCTGCCGTTGAAGCCAGCCAGATAGCTGGCCCGTGCCGATAGCAGCCCGGCCTCGGCGCCGTGCGCGCGGCGCAGGCCAAAGTCCACCAGCAGGCTGTCGGGGGCCGCCAGCCGTATCCGCGCTGCTTTCGAGGCCACCAGGGTCTGGAATTGCAACAGGTTGATGAGTCGCGTTTCCACCAGCTGTGCCTGGGGCAGCGGCGCCACCACCCGCAGGATAGGCTCGTCAGTGAAGAAAATCGTGCCTTCCGGCATGGCCTGAATGTCGCCGGTGAAGCGCAGCTCGTGAAGCGAATCGACGAAGCGGCGGTGCAAGCGCCCGCAGTTGGCCAGCCAGTCGAGTTCCTGCGGGGTGAAATGAAGGTCCTCCAGGAAATCGAGCACCTGCTCCAGCCCTGCGGCCATCAGGAAGTTGCGGCTGCTGGGCAGCTTGCGCACAAAGAACTCGAAGACCGCCGTGTCTGCCATGCCTTGGTCGAAGTAGGCCTGCAGCATCGTGAACTGATAGAGGTCGGTGAGCAGCGGGCTGGTGCGCTCAGTCATGATGGTTTCGCCAGAATTTGCTGCGCGGTCGCGGCTCTGGCGCCTTTTTGCAGCATCTCGGCAATGGCACGCTCACCATCACCGGCGTGAACATCCACCGCGCGGATGGCGTCCAGCAGCAACACCGTTTGATAGCCGAGCCGCAAGGCATCACGAACGGTGTTGAGCACGCAATAGTCGGTTGCCAGACCGCCGACAAAGAGGCGTCTAACCCCTGATTGCCGCAACAGGCGGTCCAGCTCAGTGCCTTCGAATCCGGAATAGGCATCGCTTTGCTGCGCCGTGGCCTTGGAGATGACGGTGGCGTCCGTTGGCAGTTGCAGTTGCGGTGCAAAGCCGGCCCCTTCGCTGCCGGCCACGCAATGCGGCGGCCACGGCCCGCCTTGCTGCCGGAAGGAGCAATGGTCGGGCGGATGCCAGTCGCGCGTAGCCACCACGGGCAGGCCCGAATTCCGGAAAGCAGCCAGGTAGCCGTTGAGCACGGCGACCACTTCATCGCCGCGAGGCACGGCCAGACTGCCGCCCGGAAGGAAATCGGACTGGACATCGACGATCAACAGCGCATCACCGGCACCCAGGGGGAAAAGGCTTACTTCACTCGGCATGATGGTCAAAGCCCCACGGCCTAAAGGTGCTGCTCAAAATTCCCTTGTTCCAGGACAATCATTTCAGTCGCTTCAATCGGCTAATGTCTCCGCTGATACCGGCCAATCAGTTCGGTATGCGCAAGAATATGGCCTTGCATGGCCTTCTCAAGAGCGGCTTTGTCGGGATTTTTCAGATCAGGAAGCTGGACATCCAGGGCGAAAAGCTTGTGGAAATAGCGATGCCTGCCTATCGGCGGGCACGGTCCGCCGTAGCCGGTGCGCCCCCAATCGTTCCGCCCCTGCAGGATTCCCGCAGCAAGGTCTTTGGCGGCGACGCCTTCAGGCAAACCATGGATAGTCGGTGGCAGGTTGTACAGCACCCAGTGCACCCAGGTCATTTTTGGCGCTGCGGGGTCGGGCGCGTCCGGGTCATCGACGATCAGGACCAGGCTTTGCGCGCTGGCAGGCACACCCGCCCACGACAGCGGTGGCGAAACATCATCACCATCACAGGTATGCCTGAAAGGGATCAGGCCATTGTGCTCAAACGCTGGGGAGGTAAGGGTAAGTGACATGATTTGACTCAGGAAACCGGAATGGACTTGGCCTTGCCGCTGCCCTCCTTGGGCAATCGAACCGTCAGCACGCCATTTTTGTAGTGGGCCTCGGCCTTGTCGACGTTCACGTTTTGCGGCAAGGCGATGTCGCGCTCAAATGCCCCATAAGCGCGTTCCATGACATGGTAAGTGCTGTCATGCGTTTCCCGTTCCAGATGCTTTTCGCCGCTCAGATGAAGCACATTGCCCTCGATGGTGATGCGGCAATCCTCCTTGTCCATGCCAGGAACTTCTACCCGCACCACGATATCTGTTGTGGTTTCTTCCACTTCCCCGGCCAGCAGGCTCCAATGCGGGAAAATGGCGAGCGCACCGCCCTCATTCTTGGCTTCGTCCTTCCCGCTCTTGTGCCGGCCAAAGTGCGTGAGGGCATCGCCGCTGCGGCTGAGCAATTCGCGCCAGCCTTCCGAAAGACTCTCCCAGGCACGACTAATTTCACGACCGATGTTTTTGCTTGTCTGTTTCAATGAGTTCAGCATGGAGAATCCCTTTAAAGATGATTGGTCAAGCCTGCCATGACGACCCGCCCAGCAACCAGCGTGTTGTGTGTGTGTGTGCCGATGGAAAGACTGCCACAACGCCTCAGGCAAACTTTATATCGCCGTTGTGTCACGGGCTTGATATTTCTCAAGCGCCGCGCAAATCCGAAGCTCGATGCTGATGCCTATCGACAAGCATAGGTGGCAAGCATGAAACCAAAACAGCTCATTTTTCATGATGTGGCCCGGGACAAAATTCGCCGCGGGGTGGACGCGCTGGCCGAGGCCGTCAAGGTCACACTTGGGCCGCGCGGACGAACCGTCATTCTGGAGCGCGACTTTGGCCCGCCACAGATTGTGAATTCAGGCGTGCTGGTGGCCAAGTCGATAGAGCTTGAGGACCGGTTTGAAAACATGGGGGCGCAGTTGTTGCGCGAGGTCGCCGCCCGAACCAGCGAGATGGCCGGTGACGGCACCACTACCGCCACGGTGCTGGCCCATAGCATGATTCTTGAGGGCCTGCGCTATCTGGCGGGTGGCATGAATCCGATGGATCTCAAGCGCGGTATTGAGCTGGCCATCGACAAGGTGGTAGCCGAAATCAAGAAGATGGCCAAGCCCTGCGCAACCTCCCAGGAGATTGCGCATGTGGCCGCGATCTCGGCCAACAATGATCGTTCCATTGGCGACTTGCTGGCCAGCGCCATCGAAAAAGTGGGGCGGGAAGGAGCCATATCGATTGAGGATGGCTCCGGGCTGGACAGTGTGCTGGAGGTGGTGGAAGGCATGCAGTTTGACCGGGGCTTTTTGTCACCCTATTTCATCAACAATGCAGAGCGGCAAAGCGCAGTTCTGGAAGATGTGGCCATCTTGCTGTGTGAAGGCCGGTTGTCTTCGCTCAAGGATTTGCTGCCACTGTTAGAGGAAATCGTGAAGGCGGGGCGGCCCTTGCTGGTGATTGCGGAGGATGTCGACAGCGACTCGCTGGCGGCGCTGGTGATCAATACGATTCGGGGCACCTTGCGAACCTGCGCCGTCAAGGCACCGGGATTCGGCGACCGGCGCAAGGCGATGGTGCAGGATATTGCGGTGCTGACCGGTGGAACGGTTGTCAGCGATGAAGTCGGACTGACGCTGGCCAAGGTCAAGCTGTCAGACCTGGGGCGCGCCACGCGCGCGGAAATTACCAAGGAAAGCACCACGCTGATCGGTGGGGCAGGGCAGCCAAAATCGATCAAGGACAGGATCGGCGCCATCCGCAGGGAACGCGAGCTGGCCACCAGCGATTACGACCGCGAGAAGCTCGACGAGCGGGCTGCCAAGCTGTCGGGCGGTGTCGCCCTGATCAAGGTCGGAGCAGCCACTGAAACCGAGTTGAAAGAGCGCAAGCTGCGGGTGGAAGACGCCTTGCACGCCACCCGCGCTGCCGTCGAAGAGGGCATCGTTCCCGGCGGCGGTGTGGCCTTGTTGCGGGCGCGACGTGCCCTGACGGATTTGACGGGAAGCACGCTCGACGAAACTTCCGGCATTCGCCTTGTTTCTCGCGCGCTTGAAGACCCCTTGCGTCGCATCGTGAGCAATGGGGGAGATGAACCCTCGGTGATTCTCAACCGCGTTGACGAATCGCCGGATCACGCATTCGGCTACAACGCAGCCACACGCACATACGGCGACCTGCTGAAGATGGGCGTCATTGACCCCGCCAAGGTCACCCGGCTGGCCTTGCAGAACGCCGCCTCCATCGCCAGCCTGATTCTGACCACGGACTGCCTGATTGCCGCGGCACCCAAGCCATCTCCTCATGAAGATGCGCTGAATCCAGAGGGCAGCGCACCGATGTTTTGACAGAAGTGGTCAGCTGCCGTTGCCAGGTTGAACGCGGTGGCATGTTGCATTTGCCCGTCGTGGCCAATTTCCGGATGCACGGCAAAAATCGAAAGTCACTCAGAATGGCCAGAACGCGCTCGATTCGCAAGTGGCGGCCATCATCACGGCACCAGCACGGCCGCACCATCAACCACCCCCGAGCGCAATGCCGCGACAGCCTCGTTGGCCTGCTGCAATGCAAACGGCTGCACATGTGTCGTGACCGGATAGCGCTCAATGGTTGAGAAGAAAGCGTCGCCATCTGCCCGGGTCAGATTGGCGACCGAGCGGACACTGCGCTCGCCCCACAGCAGCGAATATTCAAACGAAGGGATATCGCTCATGTGAATGCCTGCGCAGACAACGCTGCCGCCCTTTCGGGTGGCGCGCAGGGCAGCAGGCACCAGTGATCCTACCGGCGCAAAAATCAGCGCCGCATCCAGTTGGGCGTTGGGCACCGTGTCGGAGGCACCCGCCCAGCAGGCACCGAGTTGAAGGGCAAAACGCTGGCTTTGCTGATCGCCTGGACGCACAAGTGCATAGACCTGTTGCCCATGGGCCACGGCAAGCTGGCAGATGATGTGGGCCGCCGCGCCAAATCCGTAAAGCCCCAGGCGCATCGAGCCCGATACCCCAGACAGCCGGTAGGCCCGGTAGCCGATCAGACCGGCGCACAACAAAGGCGCAGCATGCACGTCGTCATACCGATCTGGCAGCAAAAAACAGTAGCGTTCGTCGGCAACCGCGTACTCTGCAAAGCCACCGTTACGGTCGTAACCGGTAAACACTGGCGTGTCGCACAGATTTTCTCTGCCCTCCACGCAATAGATGCAGTGGCCGCAGCTTCCGCCCAGCCACGGAACGCCCACTCTGTCGCCGATCTGAAATCGCTGTGCAAGCTGGCCCAGCGCCACCACGCGCCCCACCACCTCATGCCCCGGCACGATGTCAGGGTGCTTGAGCGGGAGATCACCGTCAACAATGTGCAGGTCCGTGCGGCAGACACCGCAGGCAAGCACCTTGATGCGCAATTCGTGCTGGCCCGGTTCGGGCATTGGCAACCCGGTCAGCACCAGCGGTTGTCTGGGCGCACTCAGGGTCATGGCCAGCATATTGCAAACTCCCATTCAGCGGGTCAAGTCACGACGGGACGCCCGCTGGCAGGCCTGGCGGCGCGGAGCCGTCTGCATCGACTCGCTGCAGCTCATCGGCCAGGGCACGAATGGCGGCCTCGTCCAGCGCTTCTTTTTCCAGCAGCGCACGCGCGCCGCGCTCAAGCACGGCGCGGTTGGCGCGCAGTATGCCGCTCGCCCGATCAAAGCCCGCCATCACGATGGCCCGAATGGCCTCGTCGATGTGGCGCTGTGTTTCTTGCGACACGGGCGGGCTGCGGGGCAGCATGCCTTCGGGCAGATCGAGCATCTGCTGACGCTGCGGCTCAAAGGCCACATAGCCCAGCGCCTCGTCCATGCCATAGCGCGTCACCATGTCGCGCGCCATGTCGGTGGCCTTGGCCAAGTCATCTGCTGCGCCGGTGGAAAGCCGATCAAATACCAGCTTTTCGGCGGCCCGCCCGCCCAGCAGGACGGCAATTTTCTGCTCCAGCTCGGGACGTGTCGTCAGGTAGCGGTCTTCGGTGGGGCGCTGAATGGTGTAGCCCAGCGCGCCAATGCCGCGCGGAATGATCGACACCTTGTGCACCGGATCGGTGCCGGTTTGCGCCAGCGCCACCAGGGCATGGCCCATTTCATGAAACGCCACCGCCTCGCGCTCCCTGGGGTTGAGGACGCGGCTCTTGCGCTCCAGGCCGGCGACGATGCGTTCGACCGCCGCGGTGAAGTCCGCCATCGTCACCTGATCGGCCTTGCGCCGGGTCGCCACCAGCGTGGCCTCGTTGACCAGATTGGCCAAGTCAGCGCCGCTGAAGCCGGGAGTCAGGGCCGCCACGTCCTCAAGCTTCAATGCGGGGTCGAGCTTGATCTTGCGCACATGCACCTTCAGGATGTCGGTGCGGCCTTTGCGGTCGGGCCGGTCCACCAGCACCTGGCGGTCAAAGCGGCCGGCCCGCAGCAGCGCAGTGTCGAGGATTTCGGGCCGGTTGGTCGCCGACAGGATGATGAGGCCGACTGATGAGTCGAAGCCATCCATCTCGGCGAGCAGTTGGTTGAGTGTCTGCTCCTTCTCATCATGGCCACCCAAGCCGGGGAAGGCGCCCCGGGCGCGGCCCAGCGCATCGAGTTCGTCAATGAAGATGATGGCTGGGGCCATGCTCCGGGCCTGCTCGAACAGGTCACGCACCCGTGCTGCGCCCACGCCGACGAACATCTCGACGAACTCGCTGCCCGAGATCGAGAAAAATGGCACACCGGCCTCGCCGGCAACGGCCTTGGCCAACAGCGTCTTGCCGGTGCCAGGCGGCCCCACCAGCAGCACGCCTTTGGGAATATGGGCACCGAGGCGCCCGTATTCCTTCGGATGTTTCAGGAAATCCACCACTTCTTCGAGTTCGTGCCTGGCCTCATCGACACCGGCCACATCGGCAAAGGTGACGCCGGTGTCGGTCTGGACGTAAATCTTGGCGCGACTTTTGCCAATCGACAGGA
>MERZ01000099.1:14155-16189 GCA_001770785.1 Burkholderiales bacterium RIFCSPHIGHO2_12_FULL_61_11 | reverse complement strand
CGTGCCGTGCAGCCCACCCACTTTCAGCGCGTCGGCACGGCGCTGGTGCAGCGCAGGCGCCTGACGCTGAGCTATCTGGCGCGTGGCAGCGGCCAGGCCACCGAGCGCGAAGTGTCACCGCTGCGCCTGGTGCATTACCGTGGCAACTGGTATCTGGATGCATGGTGCCATCTGCGCAAAGGCCTGCGAAACTTTGCCGTTGATGCCATGACCGATGCCCACCTGCTCGACACCCCCGCGAAAGAAGTGAGCGACGCCAAACTCGACGCCCTCTTTGGCCCCAGCTACGGCATCTTCTCGGGTAGCCGCATCCGCTGGGCGCGCCTGCGCTTCACGCCCGAACGCACCCGCTGGGTGGTCAGCGAGCAATGGCACCCGCAGCAGCAAGGCCAACTGCAGGCCGATGGTAGCTACCTGCTGCGCCTCCCTTATGCCGACCACCGCGAACTGATCATGGACATCCTTAAACACGGCGCACACTGCGAGGTGCTGGGGCCGCTCAGCCTGCGGCAGGCGGTGGCGGCGGAGGTGGGGAAGATGGCGGAGAAATATTTTTGAAGAGAGCTGGACAGGTTCATCTGTTGAGCCTGTGCGAAGGTAAGCTGCCAGTAGATCAAAAATTTCAGGGGGAAAACAATCGTGTTAGTACCATTGGCCCACTCCGGCGGGCACTTGTTGGCCGCGCATCTGCAGACTGTTGCATGGGGCAAACTCTCGCGAGACAAATCGGGGCAACTCACAGGCGTGCATCCTTTGCTGGACCACATGACCGACGTCGCAGCATGCTTTCTGGCATTGGCTGAATGTGTGGCAATTCGACGTTCCCTGGAGCTTACGGCCTGCCGAAACCTTGACGGCGCAGATTTACAGCGGCTCGCCGTGCTGGTCTTTCTGCATGACATCGGCAAAGCCAACGCCGGTTTTCAGTCGCGGCGATGGAAGTTACCTGAGCACCCGCCTGATTATTGGACTGCCAGAACACCCTCGGGTCATGGTCCGGAAGGTTGGGAGCTGATTTCAGGCGGCGTGCACAATGCCGCGCAATACTGGGCTGGTTTACCCATTGCTGAAATTGCTTCTTGGGGTGACGAGGCCGCGTTTCAACTTTTGAATGCCAGCATCAGCCATCATGGTCGTCCTCTTGGGGAAGACCCTGCAAAACAGACAGCCTCCATCTGGAAACCCGTGCTGGATAAAAGTGGGGCGGTGTTGTACGACCCCGCAGTCACCATGGCTTGCATGGGTGATCGCCTTCAACAAAGTTACCCGCTTGCGTTCACAGCGTGCCACCGACTATTGCCTGACAAGCCTGCGTTCGCGCATCTGTTTGCCGGACTGGTTCAGTTGGCCGACTGGCTGGGGTCGGACACTCGCGAAGGCTTTTTTCCGTACAGCGCGCCTGGTGAGGACAGGGTCCAGACTGCCCCAGTGCGCGCTACTTATGCGGTGCGCACCATTGGTTTGGATGTAAACACCTGGCGTAGTGAACTGTGCAGCCAGCCGCCTGCTTTCAACACCGCATTCGGTGTGGCCGAGGCACGCCCCATGCAACTGGCCGCTGCCGACTTGTCTTTGGGGAGCATCGTGGTGCTGGAGGCAGAAACCGGCAGTGGCAAGACCGAAGCTGCGTTGTGGCGCTTTGTGCAGTTGTTCCAGGCAGGCGAGGTCGATAGCTTGTACTTTGCACTGCCTACCCGTGTTGCCGCATCCCAGTTGTACAAACGGGTTCTTGAGTTCGTAACTCGCCTATGGCCGCTCAATGCACCTGTGGTCGTGCGTGCTTTGCCCGGCTATGAAGCAGCGGACGATCAGTTAAAAATCAGTCTGCCTGATTTCAAAGTTCTGTGGCCAGACCATCCCGCTGACGAGAAAGCGCACCAGCGCTGGGTGGCCGAATCACCCAAACGGTTTTTGGCTGCCACCATCGCAGTCGGCACCATCGACCAGGCCTTGCTCGGCGCGCTCAAGGTCCGCCATGCCCACATGCGCCACGCCCTGCTGGCCCGCAGCATGCTGGTCGTGGACGAGGTTCAC
>MERZ01000099.1:6143-14118 GCA_001770785.1 Burkholderiales bacterium RIFCSPHIGHO2_12_FULL_61_11 | reverse complement strand
GGCATCAAAAGCTCATTCAGTCCTCATTGGCGGATGCCTGCGCTATTCCCTACCCCGCCATCAGTGCCCGCAATGCGTCTGGCGTTCACTTGCAACAAGTGGCAGGCAACTCGCAACACAAAACGGTGTACTGGCAAACACTGGAAGCGATGGACGATCCTGTGCATATCGCCACGCTGGCCGCGCAGGCTGCGGCGCAAGGGGCGCGCGTGTTGGTAGTGCGCAATACCGTACCGGCAGCCGTTGCGACGTTGAAAGCGCTGGAGCAACTGGCGCTGGCGCATGGGGGCAACTGGCTATTCAAAGTCAACGGCGTCAGCACCGTCCACCACAGCCGATACAGCCGACAAGACCGCCCCTTGCTTGACAAAGCAGTGGAAACCCAACTGGGCAAACAGCGACAAGACTTTGAGGGCCGCGTCATCATCGGCACGCAAACGCTGGAGCAAAGTCTGGACATTGATGCCGACTTGCTCGTCACCGATTTATGCCCCATGGACGTGCTGCTCCAGCGCATAGGCCGACTGCACCGGCATGCACGGCCCGATGCAGAAAGACCTGTAGGTTATCGCCAGCCGCACGCCTGGGTGCTGACACCCGCAGGTCATGACCTCACCCCCATGCTCAAGCGCGCCCGCAATGGCTTGGGGCGCTTTCATGATGGCGGTGGCGTTTATCCCGACCTGCGCATGATTGAGGCCACGAAGCGTTTGATTGAGGCGCAGCCGAGCCGCCAGATACCTGCTGACAATCGCTTATTGGTCGAACAAGCTACGCACACGGACGCGCTGCAAGCGATTGAGAAGGAGTTGGGAGCTGACTGGCAACAACTTGGCCAGGCCATCGAAGGTGACAACTGTGCAAAAAACAGCCTCGGTCACCTACAGACGGTGCCTTATGACCTTTGTTTTGATGATCCGAAAGGGATGTTCGCCGATAACGATCAAAAAGTTGCTACTCGGCTCGGCGCGGCGGATCGTTTGGTGACTTTCGATCCACCGCAGCCCGGGCCCTTCCTGCAGGACGTAAAGCAATTGGCCCTGCGCTCTTACCAAGCAAAAGGGGTCAGCCCTGAAGCACTGCCTATCGACATCGCTGCATTGCCAGATCACGCTGGCTTTGAGTTCACCTTAGGCGCAGCGCGTTTTCGCTACAACCGCTTTGGCGTGGAACGCTTGAAGGCCAGCGAGACGACAGAAAAATTACAGGGAGAAGCCGCATGACGAATGCACCGGAACTGAAATATTCGCTGCTCACAGAGCCGCTCATTCGCTACCGTCGCGCAGGCGATGGGAGCACCATTTACGCCAGCTTGCCGCAGTTGTTCGTGGCGCTGGCCGCCGATGAGGTGCGCGACTACCCCGCCCTGCGACCGCACCAGCGCCACCCGTGGCACGCCTTCCTGGTGCAGTTGGCCGCCATTGCGCTGCACAAGGCGGAGAGAACGACGGCGTTTGAAACCGCTGATGAGTGGCGCAATGCCCTGCTTGCACTCACGCCTGACGAACCTGACGGCGCGGCATGGTGTTTGGTATCGCCACCAGATCGGCCAGCCCTGCTGCAAGCGGCAGTTGCAGGCGGTAGCATTGATGAATGGAAATCTGTGGCGTTTGCGGCGGATGAAATTGACATGTTGGTGACGTCCAAAAATCATGATGTCAAAGGCAGCCGCGCCCGTCGTTCACAGCCAGAAGACTGGTTATTTTCCTTGCTGAGTTTGCAAACACAAGAGGGAATTTTGGGCGCTGGGAAGTATGGGATTTCTCGCATGAACGGTGGCTTTGCGAGTAGGCCGGGCGTCGGTGTCGCGGCTGTCGGGCTAAATGGTGCCCGCTGGTCACGTGACTTTGCGGCGTTGCTCGCTCAGCGTGAACGGACCGTTGAAGAGCGCGGCCTGCAAGGCGCAGACGGTTTAGCGTTGGTTTGGCTCGCCCCGTGGGATGGTCTTGCCAGTCTGTCGTTTGCCAGGCTCGATCCTTTCTATATTGAAATTTGTCGCCGCGTTCGACTGCAAAGCTCGGACGACAAGATCAAGTCCACTGGAACTAGCAGCAAGGCGACGCGCATTGCGGCGAAGGAGTTGCACGGCCGGACGGGCGACGCGTGGACGCCAATCAATGCTGAAAAAGGCAAAGCACTCACGATTCCACGAAATGGTTTTAACTACGAATTGGTTTCAGATCTCATGTTTGGCGGCAAATACCTGCCACCTGTTGCGCAACATTTAGTCCAATCTTTCCGTGATGAGCATCTAGTTTTGATCATGCAGGGAATAGCCCGCGGAAAGGGCAAGACAGAGGGTTATCACGAGCGCAGCATCCCGATAAAACCAAAACTAAGGTCTCTACTTTTAAGTCAGCAAACTGAGCCACTGGCGTTGGCGTCCGGTCAACGAGTTAAAAATATCGCGGATGTCCGATCCCTTCTCGAAAATGCCCTTGCCGTTTTGTTCAACAAAGGAGTTCGTGTAAAGAAAGACTCGCCTTCTGTGGGCAAAAACTCCCGATTGTTTGCACAGCCTTTTGAGAAAGCGGAAGACTCTCGTTTTTTTGATGACCTGAACGAAGAAATCGAAGCGATTGACCCTGCTGCACAACGCCTGCAATGGATGCTGGATTTGGTTGACCGGGCTGAAGCCATCTTGAAAATCGCGTTTGAAGCGGGGCCGCGCAATGGAGTTCAGAAATATCGTGCGCGATCTGCCGCATTGTCACGGTTTCGTAGTGGGCTTCGAGGTGACAAATCGCCGCTACCCGATCTAGCCAATCACTATCGACTACAAACCATCAAACGACAGGAGGAATATCTTGACTACGCTTGACCCCACCATAGATGCCAAAGCTGCACCAGTGGAAGTAGCCACTCACCGTGAGCCTATTGGCGCACTGGCGACTTATATCCAACACGCCAGTTCTGGCGAGCGAGCGGCGCTGGCCCGGCTCAAGCCCGAAGCGCTTCAACCGCACCAGTTGGCAGCGTTGGCACGCGCTCTGCTGAAAGCAGGCCTGTCACCCGAGCAATGGCACGCTGACACATGGCCACGCTGGGCCTTGATAGCGCACGGCATGGCGCTAGCCGGGCATGACCGTAAACAAAAACTGGGCGAACAGTTGGCACAAGCGAAGGTGTCTGAATCACGCGTGACCAAGTTGCTCACATCAAGGGGTGATGCCTTCACGCAGCTTTTGCCCCGCGTGCTGCGCCTTTTGGCCAGCAAAGGCGTTGCGCCTAACTGGCGCGAGCTGGGTGAGCTGGTACTTAAAGAAAGCAGCAACCAACGCGATGACAAGGAAAAAGCCGAGGCGATACGCCTGCGCATTGCAGGCCCTTATTTTTCAGCGTTGGCTCGCTCAGCATCCAAGTCATAACGAACGATCAACCCGCAAACCAATGAAGGAGTTTTCATGAATCTGCCCCGTTTTATCCAAATCCACACCCTGCACAACTACCCTGGCGCGCTGCTGAACCGCGATGACGCGGGTTTGGCCAAGCGTCTGCCATATGGCGACAAGATCCGCACACGTATTTCGTCCCAGTGTTTGAAGCGGCACTGGCGTGTAGCCGATGACCATTTCGCTTTGGCGAATCTCGGTGTGCCAATGGCAGTGCGCTCGCGGCAATTTGTGGAACGCATCCGCGTGAGCCTCATGGAGGAAGGCATTAGTGAAAATGTGGCGATCGTCATTTCTTCAACTTTCGCCGACGCTCTAAAAAAGGATATGGGGAAACTTATGAAGCCCGCACCCACTGCCAAGAAGGGTAAAAAGAAAGCGGCTGATGTTGAGGAAAATTCAGAAGAAGCCCAGGACGAGGAGGCTGAAGGCGAGAGTACGCAGAAGCAAGCCATTCTTTTGGGTGTAGCTGAATTTGAATACCTTACGAAAATTGCGATAGAGGTAGGCAAACAAGTTGAGTCAGCAGATAAGGCCCGCCTGGCATTTCTGCAAAGACTGAAGTCTGAGCAGGCGAATCTTGCCGCGATGCCATTGAACTGCGGTCTGGAGTCGGCTTTATTCGGCCGCATGGTCACTTCTGACGTGCTGGCCAGCCGCGATGCTGCCGTTTACGTGGCGCATGCCTTTACGGTCCATGAAGCGCAGGTCGAGAGCGATTATTTCACCGTTGTCGATGACCTGCTGCGCGAAGCGGGCGAACAAGGCTCCGCCGGTATTTTTGACACCGAACTGGCCTCCGGTCTGTACTACGGTTACGTGGTGGTCGATGTGCCGCAACTGATTGCCAACCTGGAAGGCGAAAAAGCCAAAGACTGGGCTACCTTGCCCGCCGAGAAGCGGGAATTGGCAGGCCGTGTGGTGCAGCATTTGCTGCACTTGATCGCTACCGTCAGCCCCGGTGCCAAGCGCGGCTCTACGGCACCGTTTGAGTGGGCTAAATTTTTACTGGTGGAGGTGGGCGACTGGCAGCCGCGCAGCCTGGCAGGCGCTTTTCAAAATGCTTTGCCACTGAACCAGCCCGCCATTCGCGAAGCCGCCGTGCAAATGCTGACGGACGAAATTGGCAAGCTGGATGAGGCTTACGGTGCCACGCTGGATCGTCGCTTTTTGTCCTTGGACAAAGTGGCCGTGCCCAATGCGCAGCGCCTGGCCTTGAACGACTTGGCGACCTGGGTGCAGGCCTACATCACCCAAGGCACTGCGCCAGTACAGGCGGCCTGAAATGCCGCGCCATTTGCTGATCAGGCTTTCATCCCCGCTCATTGCGTTTGGCGGCGAAACCATTGACAACTTCGGTGTGATTCGTGATTTTCCAGCACTCTCCATGGTGACGGGGCTGATTGCCAATGCCCTGGGTTGGGATAGGGGCGATGACGCGCTGCACAACCGGCTGCAAGAGCGGCTGCGATTGGGGACATGCTTGGAGTCGCAACTGCAATATTTACGCGAGTACCAAACGGCCGAGCTGTTTGAGGCCGATGCGGGCTGGACGACATTTGGGCAGCCCGAAGGTCGAGCCAAAAGCCCCAGTTATTCCGCTGATAAAAGTGGTCGCAAATCGTTGACCCTACAGCGTTACCGCGACTACCACACTGACCTCAGGGCCTTGTTGGCTTTGCGACTGGAGCCAGCTGACGAGTCTCCTACTTTAGACGACGTGGCCCAAGCGCTGGATCGGCCCCAGCGTCCCCTGTTTATCGGACGCAAACCCTGTCTGCCTGTTGGGCGTTTGATGGCGGGCTGGATCGATGCTGATTCAGTGCTACAGGCCCTGCAGCTTGCACCGCTTGCCAGCGGGGCCAGTGGTATGCGTGCGCAATGGCCCGATGGCGAAGGCCAATTGTCGGGGGACCGTGTGGTGGATGTTTGTGATGAACGCAACTGGACCAGCGGCGTACACGGCGGCTGGCGCCCGGTGCGCGAAGGGCTCATTAAAAATGCGGGGAATATGTCATGAGTGTTGAGTCTCTTAATTTGCTGCATACCCAGCCCGATCCGCAGCGGCTGGCAGCGTGGGCGGCGCGCCATCGCTTGCTGGATTCGCAGGGCGACTTGGGCTATGCACTGCATGCGCTGTTGCACGCTGCCTTTGATGAACATGCGCCGCAGCCGTTTCGTTATCTCGATGCCGAGCAAGGCTTGCTGGCCTACACCCGTCTGAATGCCGTCGAATTGGCGCAGTGCGCTGCCTTGGCTGATCCTGATGTGGCGGCTGCACTGGGTTTGGGTCAGACTCTCCACCATGCTGGCATGAGTGCGCGGGCTTTCCCCACGCAATGGGCGCCGGGACATGCGCTTGGGTTTGAGGTGCGCGTGCGCCCCATCATCCGCGAGGGCAAAACGGGTCGGGAACGTGATGCGTTTTTGGCCGCCATTGAAAAGACGCAGGGCAGTGAGCTGGACCGAAGCGAGGTGTATGTGCAGTGGCTGCGTGATCTGTTGGCGCGGCAAGGAGGCGCGGAACTGGTTGAAGCCAGCGTTACCCGCTATCAGCAGCTGGGTGTGACCCGAAAAAGTCAAAAGAACAGCGCCGATGATGCACGTCACAGCCGCCTTGTCAGTGGGCCTGATGTCGTACTTAATGGGCAACTGCGTGTAACAGACTCGCAAGCCTTTGCTGAACTACTCGCACGCGGGGTTGGGCGACATCGGGCTTTTGGTTTCGGGCTCCTTTTGCTGCGTTCGGCTCGTGGTTGATGTGGCAGAGCCGTAAAAATGCTTAAAGGACGTCTGGGGCTGGAAACGGCTCGCTTCCCACATGCAGACCGTCACGGATTGCTTTGGCTGGAGCGGGGTGAGCTGTGCGTGATTGATGGCTGCTTGCACTTCACGCGCGGCAGCAACTCATTGACTCCGACAATTGATCAAATCCCGCATCAATCGGTGTCGATGATTTTGCTGGGACCGGGCAGTAGCGTCACGCACGACGCCTTGCGCTTGCTGGCCCGCCATGGCACGCTGATGGCCGCCGTTGGTGTGGATGGCGTGCGTTCCTACACCGCGCCGCCTTTGATGCCGGATCGTTCTGATGTCGCCAGACGCCAGGCGGAACTGTGGGGCAATCCGCGTCGCCGCATCAGCGTGGCGCGCCATATGTATGCGTTGCGCCTGGGCGAAATACTGCCGCATCGGGAGTTGGACACGCTTCGTGGCATTGAGGGCTCACGCGTCAAAGTCATGTACAAGCTGATGGCCGACAAGCATGAAATCGAATGGAATGGGCGCCACTACGACCGGGCCAATCCCACGGCCGCCGATATTCCCAATCAAGCACTGAACCACGCGGCCACTGCCGTGCAGGCTGCAGCGGCTATTGCGGTGCAGTCGTTGGCAGCATTGCCGCCATTGGGGTTTATTCATGAAGATTCAGGGCAGTCCTTTGTGCTTGACATTGCGGACTTGTTTCGTGAAGCAGTCACGTTGCAAATTGCCTTTACCGCTGCCCGGCAGGTAGCCAAAGGTGCGGAGGATACGGTTGATCGATTGGTACGTCGCGAGGCGGCCCAGGTTTTTCGCAAGCAGCAAGTCATCCCGTCGATGATCGACAAGATCAAGCAGGTACTACGCATGGAGGAGGCCAATGGCGCTGGTGATGATAGTGACGCGTGATGTGGCTGACCGGTTTCATGGTTTCCTCGCTTCGGTCATGTTGGAGGTCGCGCCAAATGTTTTTGTAGCGCCCCGAATGAACAAGGGAGTACAGGAACGCACATGGAGCGTTGTTGCCGATTGGCATGGACAAGAGCCCAGAGGTAGCTTGGTGATGGTCTGGCGTGATTTGAATGAGGTGGGTGGCATTGGGCTTGCTCATCTTGGAACACCATCGCGCGAATTGGTTGAGATGGACGGAATGTGGTTAACCCGTCGCAGCAAAGCTGTAAACGTTCTTTAAAAATTCAGAGTCGGTTTCATTGTTTTCTCTTACGCCTCAATGAGTTAGGCGTGAGAGGTTCCCCCGCGCGAGCGGGGATAGGCCCCAAACTTGACTAATTCCTGACGCCGTGGCCGCGGTTCCCCCGCGCGAGCGGGGATAGGCCCACGCTGGCGTCAATCCCGAGGGCGGCATCCAGGGTTCCCCCGCGCGAGCGGGGATAGGCCCAATTGAGCTCTGAGCAGAGGGAGGTTTTTGCCGGTTCCCCCGCGCGAGCGGGGATAGGCCCGCAAGATCAATAAGACGGAGCCGAAGCCGCGCGGTTCCCCCGCGCGAGCGGGGATAGGCCCGTACAGGCTCAGGTCGTTGGCGAGACTTTCAAGGTTCCCCCGCGCGAGCGGGGATAGGCCCCGTGGTGTGGTTGCTTCGGTACACCCGCGCCCGGTTCCCCCGCGCGAGCGGGGATAGGCCCAGGTCGCCTTTGACCTCGATGCGCTTGACGCCGGTTCCCCCGCGCGAGCGGGGATAGGCCCATTCCAGCGTTGATGATCTTGGCTTTCATGGCGGTTCCCCCGCGCGAGCGGGGATAGGCCCCACTTCTTTACCGTCATCTGGTAGAGCAGGGCGGTTCCCCCGCGCGAGCGGGGAT
>MERZ01000099.1:4907-6108 GCA_001770785.1 Burkholderiales bacterium RIFCSPHIGHO2_12_FULL_61_11 | reverse complement strand
CTGGCCCGAGCTGGCCGAGGTTCCCCCGCGCGAGCGGGGATAGGCCCCCACTGGCCGCCTGCATCTGCGTGACGCCTCCGGTTCCCCCGCGCGAGCGGGGATAGGCCCCGTCGCCATCCTAGGCGCTGGCCCCGATATGAGGTTCCCCCGCGCGAGCGGGGATAGGCCCTGTTGCAGGGCGCTTGCCGTTTCCGCCACGGAGGTTCCCCCGCGCGAGCGGGGATAGGCCCCACTTCATAAAATCGCTCTCAGTCGCTACACCGGTTCCCCCGCGCGAGCGGGGATAGGCCCAGCCGGGCGAAACTCTCACCCTCACGCCCGCCGGTTCCCCCGCGCGAGCGGGGATAGGCCCATAAGCAAACAGCGTCTCGATTTGGCTATACCGGTTCCCCCGCGCGAGCGGGGATAGGCCGCCGTATTTGTCTGCGGCTTCGCTGGTCTGATTGGTTCCCCCGCGCGAGCGGGGATAGGCCCGAGCCAGCGCGCAAGGCCCGGTTGCTGTCAAAGGTTCCCCCGCGCGAGCGGGGATAGGCCCTGGCTTGACGTTGGGCCAATAAGTGCCAGCCTGGTTCCCCCGCGCGAGCGGGGATAGGCCCAGGATCATCGCTTGATCTTTTTTCGTCGCAGCGGTTCCCCCGCGCGAGCGGGGATAGGCCCCTGGCGGCTTCACACAGCGCAGCTCGAGACGGGGTTCCCCCGCGCGAGCGGGGATAGGCCGTGCCTGGGCCCCCCTCTGACGTTTCGGGTTATGGTTCCCCCGCGCGAGCGGGGATAGGCCCCAGGGGCAGGGGGGTGTTTTCGCCAGTCAGCGGGTTCCCCCGCGCGAGCGGGGATAGGCCGCGCTAAAGCCGCCTTCCATCCGCGCTCTCTATGGTTCCCCCGCGCGAGCGGGGATAGGCCCCTATCAAGGTTTTCAGAACGCCATGCAGCGTTGGTTCCCCCGCGCGAGCGGGGATAGGCCCGTTCGATCTATTGGTGGATACGCCAACCAAGAGGTTCCCCCGCGCGAGCGGGGATAGGCCCCCATGAAAACTTCGTCAACACCGCCATGGTGCGGTTCCCCCGCGCGAGCGGGGATAGGCCTTCTTCGGAAAGTTTGCAGATGATGCGGCAACGGGTTCCCCCGCGCGAGCGGGGATAGGCCCGAGCCCAGCAACATCTACAAGCCAGAGCTGGGGGTTCCCCCGCGCGAGCGGGGATA
>MERZ01000099.1:2227-4877 GCA_001770785.1 Burkholderiales bacterium RIFCSPHIGHO2_12_FULL_61_11 | reverse complement strand
AAGGCGGACCGGTTCCCCCGCGCGAGCGGGGATAGGCCCCTATCGTCGGCATCTCGATACGCCCATTTATCGGTTCCCCCGCGCGAGCGGGGATAGGCCCTCATCACTGAACGGCCATTCCTTCATATCTGAGGTTCCCCCGCGCGAGCGGGGATAGGCCCTCTCCCAAGCCGTACTGGATCATCCAGCGGGCGGTTCCCCCGCGCGAGCGGGGATAGGCCGTGGACCCTCTCGGCCAACAGCACGCCCACTGAGGTTCCCCCGCGCGAGCGGGGATAGGCCCCCAGAGGCGTATCGCATTTATGAACACAACCGGGTTCCCCCGCGCGAGCGGGGATAGGCCCCTGCGCATGGACTGAAGACACAGACGGCTACTGGTTCCCCCGCGCGAGCGGGGATAGGCCGCGCCTGGACCCCCGTTTGCATCCTGTTCGGTGGGTTCCCCCGCGCGAGCGGGGATAGGCCCTCTGCGCTGTTGAAGCGCATATCGACACCATCGGTTCCCCCGCGCGAGCGGGGATAGGCCCCTGTCCCCGCGCCCTATTTGCGCCAGCGACCAGGTTCCCCCGCGCGAGCGGGGATAGGCCCTCGGTGTTCGCTAATTTGCTTTCACCGTTCGCGGTTCCCCCGCGCGAGCGGGGATAGGCCGTTACCCCCGAGGTAGCGATTACCGGCTTTGTGGGTTCCCCCGCGCGAGCGGGGATAGGCCCGTGTCCGCGCTACAAAGCATCTTCCAAAAGGCGGTTCCCCCGCGCGAGCGGGGATAGGCCCTCAGGCGCTACATCGAGCAATTATTGTCCCAGGGTTCCCCCGCGCGAGCGGGGATAGGCCCCACATTCCTTGCTCTGGTTCATGGACTTCAGAGGTTCCCCCGCGCGAGCGGGGATAGGCCCATGATACGCCTACAGCAAAAAGCCGCGCGACCGGTTCCCCCGCGCGAGCGGGGATAGGCCCCCGGCGATTGGGAAGTTCCGCAGCCTGCCGGAGGTTCCCCCGCGCGAGCGGGGATAGGCCCCAGCGAGCCATCTTCCAGCCAGCGCGCCTCACGGTTCCCCCGCGCGAGCGGGGATAGGCCCCGCGCCAGGATTGCTCAGCATGGTGTACGTGAGGTTCCCCCGCGCGAGCGGGGATAGGCCCCATAGAATAACGCTCTGAGCCCGCATAAATCCGGTTCCCCCGCGCGAGCGGGGATAGGCCCCAGTTTCACGGTGGACTTCTTCGTAGCGCTCAGGTTCCCCCGCGCGAGCGGGGATAGGCCCTGAGCTTAGATGGTCCGACCTGATCCAGCACAGGTTCCCCCGCGCGAGCGGGGATAGGCCCCCCTCGTACTAGCACTGTCGGCGAGGCTATCTGGTTCCCCCGCGCGAGCGGGGATAGGCCCTGGCCGCTTATGGTGGCCTGCTGATCGCCTTCGGTTCCCCCGCGCGAGCGGGGATAGGCCTTGAGCGGCGGTCATGGCTGGCCGTCCGTCCAGGGTTCCCCCGCGCGAGCGGGGATAGGCCCGGCCGGCCATGCGCCACCGTCTCGATGGCCTCGGTTCCCCCGCGCGAGCGGGGATAGGCCGGGATATACAGCGGCCGGGGTTCGTCCCACTGCGGTTCCCCCGCGCGAGCGGGGATAGGCCTACGGCAGCGCCGACGCCCTGACCGCGCCCGGCGGTTCCCCCGCGCGAGCGGGGATAGGCCCGTCGTGCACTGTGTCTCGAGTCGATTGATGCGGGTTCCCCCGCGCGAGCGGGGATAGGCCCAGACCGCTCAATACTATGACGGCCTCGCCAAAGGTTCCCCCGCGCGAGCGGGGATAGGCCCCGTGGTGGACTAGGCTTTGCGACTCAGTCGGTGGTTCCCCCGCGCGAGCGGGGATAGGCCCCCGTCGGCCACCGTGGCCATGAAGATCGGCCAGGTTCCCCCGCGCGAGCGGGGATAGGCCCTCAATGCTGCCGTGGTCTCCAGCATCTTCGCCGGTTCCCCCGCGCGAGCGGGGATAGGCCCCATTCAGCAGCAAATCATGAGCACCTCCCTGAGGTTCCCCCGCGCGAGCGGGGATAGGCCCACAGTGGCTTTGCCGTCAGCACCTACGCCGTAGGTTCCCCCGCGCGAGCGGGGATAGGCCCTCAGCGACGTTGAAGAAGGCGGACAGGTCTTCGGTTCCCCCGCGCGAGCGGGGATAGGCCCTTGAGGGAGGCGATCAGGGCTTCGTGGCCCGGGGTTCCCCCGCGCGAGCGGGGATAGGCCCGTCGCGCCCTCCATTGTGGCGCGGTAGCGGGGGGTTCCCCCGCGCGAGCGGGGATAGGCCCGTCGCCCAGGCCATCGAAAAGCAGGGCGTCGTGGTTCCCCCGCGCGAGCGGGGATAGGCCCCGTCAGCGTCTTGCTTGTCGTGCCTCCGTCCAGGTTCCCCCGCGCGAGCGGGGATAGGCCCTGGCATGCTGCAAATGGTCATCGGCACCGGCAGGTTCCCCCGCGCGAGCGGGGATAGGCCCGTGTGTACGGGGCCGCACCTCTGCGCCCAACTGGTTCCCCCGCGCGAGCGGGGATAGGCCCTCAGGGCGTGGGACAAGCCGAGTTCGCCCGCAGGTTCCCCCGCGCGAGCGGGGATAGGCCCTCTAATACGGCGGAAAGGGCAGAAGATGCCGCGGTTCCCCCGCGCTAGC
>MERZ01000099.1:0-2202 GCA_001770785.1 Burkholderiales bacterium RIFCSPHIGHO2_12_FULL_61_11 | reverse complement strand
CGCGAGCGGGGATAGGCCCGAGCGGGACGTTTACAAAACCACCGGGTTACGGGTTCCCCCGCGCGAGCGGGGATAGGCCCCGAGCCACGCCGGTGTCGGTGGTCACCAGCTCGGTTCCCCCGCGCGAGCGGGGATAGGCCGCTCCCTGGCGCTGCTCAGGTGGGCCTTGGTCTGGTTCCCCCGCGCGAGCGGGGATAGGCCCTTGCCCCACTTGCCACTGGTCAGGTTGATGGCGGTTCCCCCGCGCGAGCGGGGATAGGCCCCCGGCCTGCCTGCATTGCGGGGCGCGCATCATGGTTCCCCCGCGCGAGCGGGGATAGGCCCCCGCCCGCTCCGGCGGGCCGAATGGATCGGATGGTTCCCCCGCGCGAGCGGGGATAGGCCGTCCGCCGGCACCTGTGGCATGTAGTCCCGGCCGGTTCCCCCGCGCGAGCGGGGATAGGCCGCTACGGGCTCCACCGGCTGCGCAATGTCAGCCGGTTCCCCCGCGCGAGCGGGGATAGGCCCCGTAGACGCCGCCCGCCGTGATCTCGTGCAGGGTTCCCCCGCGCGAGCGGGGATAGGCCCGTGCCGGGCGGCGCGACGCTGATGACCGACACGGTTCCCCCGCGCGAGCGGGGATAGGCCCTGGGCGCGAGGCAGCACCACAGCCGCAGTCGGGGTTCCCCCGCGCGAGCGGGGATAGGCCGCAGTGGCAAAGGCCGACTCATCGTCGTCGGGCGGTTCCCCCGCGCGAGCGGGGATAGGCCCCATCTACGGCAAAGACGGCTCCCACTTCAGCGGGTTCCCCCGCGCGAGCGGGGATAGGCCCGCGGCGATTGGTGGATGGCAGGGCCTGTTCAAGGTTCCCCCGCGCGAGCGGGGATAGGCCCCCCGCGCTCGCCCGACTCCCATCTGGCCCAGCGGTTCCCCCGCGCGAGCGGGGATAGGCCCTGGACCGCCCCGCCGTCAGTCAATACCACTTTGGTTCCCCCGCGCGAGCGGGGATAGGCCCCAAGGACAAGAAATGACCGAGATGGAAATACCGGTTCCCCCGCGCGAGCGGGGATAGGCCCGAAGGGTAGATATGAAGCCAGTTCATGGTGCGGGTTCCCCCGCGCGAGCGGGGATAGGCCCCCATGACTACCTCGCTGAAAAGAAACGCGGCGGGTTCCCCCGCGCGAGCGGGGATAGGCCGCTGTGGCGTAGTAGCCGTCTGTGTCTTCAGTCGGTTCCCCCGCGCGAGCGGGGATAGGCCCCCGCCATTTTCCAAGCAAAAAGACATCAAGCAGGTTCCCCCGCGCGAGCGGGGATAGGCCCTTGCTGGTGCGCGACCCAAGCATCACCATTCCGGTTCCCCCGCGCGAGCGGGGATAGGCCCCGTATCGCGGCGCGGCTCGTGTGGGCCTTCCAGGTTCCCCCGCGCGAGCGGGGATAGGCCCAGGTGGTCGAGGCCCGGGGGATGCCCAGCAAAGGTTCCCCCGCGCGAGCGGGGATAGGCCCCTGCGCCTGAATTCGCGCGTGCCGGTGGACAAGGTTCCCCCGCGCGAGCGGGGATAGGCCCGAGTACGACGCATTTTTAAGCCTGAGCTACAAGGTTCCCCCGCGCGAGCGGGGATAGGCCCGCCCACAGGTCACGGGCGTTGACACTTTGCTGGGTTCCCCCGCGCGAGCGGGGATAGGCCCAGACAGCGCCCAAGCCGCCAATCATGGCGCACGGTTCCCCCGCGCGAGCGGGGATAGGCCCAGGCGAGGCGCTTTCATCGCCGGGCCAAGCCAAGGCGGTCGCAGAGACCTTTTACGCCAAAGCCAAAGAGGCGGGCATCATGTTGCTGAACTCGCAAAATGCAGTTGTCGGCTGGCTGCCCATCTCAACAGAGATGATGGGGCCGCTGCGCGATACCGGCGCGCTCAATGCCATTTACCGCGCCGTGAGCCAGTCCAACGCAGCCGCAGCCATCATTGTGCACGGCGGAGAACTGGATGAAACGGGTAACCTGCCGGCCGGCTTGTCTGCCGGTAAAAACATCGCGGCAGCACTGGCTAAGATTGACGTGCGCCCGCTGGACTCCATCAATGCCGTGACGCGCCAGTCACGGGCCGAGATGGGGCTTGACATTGCAGGTGGTCCGGTGTTCAAGCGCGACCAGCCAGGCAACGCGAAATCGCTCACCGTCGCCGAAGTCCGGCGGGTGCTTAAGTCGGCCCTGGACAATCTAACCA
>MERZ01000098.1:1482-1861 GCA_001770785.1 Burkholderiales bacterium RIFCSPHIGHO2_12_FULL_61_11 | reverse complement strand
GCCAGCACGCCTGCCTGGTCGCTGATGCTCTGGGTATGACGCGTGTGTTTGTGCACCCGCTGGCAGGCGTGCTGTCGGCTTACGGCATGGGGTTGGCGGATCAGAGCGTGATTCGCGAACAGGCGGTGGAGGTGAAGCTGTCTGCACAGGCACTTCCTGAAATCGAGGAAAAACTACTGGCGTTAGCGGCCGCCGCGCAGGCTGAACTGCAGCGGCAACAGGTCAGTACCGGCACCGTCTCGCAATTCAAGCGCGTGCATGTGCGTTATGAAGGGAGCGACTCTGCGCTGGTGGTGCCTTTTGGCAGCATGGCAGAGATCAAGTCCAGCTTTGAAGCCGCCTACCGGCAACGGTTTTCCTTCCTGATGCACGGCAAAGG
>MERZ01000098.1:0-1453 GCA_001770785.1 Burkholderiales bacterium RIFCSPHIGHO2_12_FULL_61_11 | reverse complement strand
CTGTGGTGGCTGGCGATGCGCCCGCCGAGCCAGTCTTGCCGACATTTGAGCCCCGTGATGTGCCAAGGCGCGAGACCGTGCGCATGTACTCCGGTGGGCAGTGGCATCCCGCCGCGCTGGTGGTACGCGAAGATCTGCGCCCGGGTGACGTGATCGCCGGCCCGGCCATCATTGCCGAGAGGAACGCCACCACCGTGGTGGAGCCTGGCTGGGTTGCCAACCTGACTGCCCTGGACCACCTGGTGCTTGACCGGCGTTCTCGGCGTGCCATGCAATTTGCAGCAGGCACTCTGGTCGATCCGGTGCTGCTGGAGGTCTTTAACAACCTGTTCATGAATATTGCCGAACAAATGGGACTGCAGTTGCAGAACACGGCCTATTCGGTGAACATCAAAGAGCGGCTGGATTTCAGCTGCGCCCTGTTCGATGCCGAGGGCAATCTGATTGCCAACGCACCCCATATGCCGGTGCATTTGGGCAGCATGGGGGAGAGCATCAAAACGGTGATTCGCGAGAACGCCGGCAACATGCACCCGGGCGATGTCTATGTGCTCAACGACCCCTACCATGGGGGCACGCATTTGCCTGACATCACCGTCATCACGCCGGTCTATCTGGGGCAGACGAGTTCTGACAAACCTCTGTTTTATGTGGGCTCGCGCGGTCACCATGCAGACATTGGCGGCACCACACCCGGCTCCATGCCTCCTTTTTCCACGCGAATCGAGGAGGAGGGTGTTCAAATCAATAATGTGAAGCTGGTTGCGCAGGGTGTACTGCAAGAAGCGCACATGGTGGCTCTTCTGCAAAGCGGCGAGTACCCCAGCCGCAACCCGCAACAGAACATGGCCGACCTCAAGGCGCAGATCGCCGCTAACGAGAAGGGCGTACAGGAACTGCGCAAGATGGTGGATCAGTATGGTCTGGATGTGGTGCAGTCCTATATGGGGTATGTGCAGGACAACGCCGAAGAATCGGTTCGCCGTGTGATCACTCGCCTGAAGAATGGCGAATTCACCCTGCCGCTGGACAATGGCGCGCAAATCCGTGTGGCGATTCGGGTCGATGCGGCCAATCGCACTGCCGAAGTGGATTTCACGGGTACATCGGCACAACAGACCAACAACTTCAACGCGCCGACGGCGGTTTGTATGGCGGCCGTGCTGTATGTTTTTCGCACCCTGGTTAACGATGACATTCCCCTCAACGCGGGCTGCCTCAAACCCATCAAGGTCATCATTCCAGCCGGCTCCATGCTCAACCCCAACCCACCTGCATCCGTGGTGGCTGGCAACGTGGAGACTTCAAGCTGCATTACCAATGCGCTGTATGGCGCTTTGGGTGTGATGGCGGCAAGTCAATGCACCATGAATAATTTCACCTTTGGCAATGACCAATACCAGTACTACGAAACCATCTCGGGCGGGTCCGGTGCAGGTGCAGAGTTTGATGC
>MERZ01000097.1:7987-10481 GCA_001770785.1 Burkholderiales bacterium RIFCSPHIGHO2_12_FULL_61_11 | reverse complement strand
GGCGGGCCGCAACGGATGGAGTCGCTGATCGAGCGCCAACTCAAAAACGCCGACGTGGCGCTGGGCAATAAATCAGCAGCGGCAGCGCGGCGCAGCGAGACAAGCTACGACCTGGCGATGCTCAACGTCGAGTCGCGTTTTGAGGTGCCGCGCATCGTGCAGGCCCTTCAATCCCGGGGCCATGGCACGCTGTGCTTTTATGGCCCGCCCGGCACCGGCAAAACGGCGCTGGCCGAACATATTGCCAGCGCGCTCGGGCAACCGCTCATCGTCAAGCAGGCGAGCGACCTGATGAGCAAGTACGTCGGCGAGACCGAGCAGAACATGGCGGCGATGTTCCGCGAGGCCGAGCTGGAAAAAGCCGTGCTGCTGCTCGACGAGGCCGACAGTTTTCTGCAAGACCGGCGCGGCGCCCAGCGCACTTATGAAGTCACCGAGGTCAACGAAATGCTGCAAGGCATGGAACGCCACGCCGGCATTTTTATCTGCACCACCAACTTGCTGGAGAGCCTGGACCAGGCGGCATTGCGGCGTTTTACCTTCAAGATCAAGTTCATGCCGCTGACACGCGCCCAGCGCGAAGCCATGTTTGTCACCGAAGCGCTCGCCGGTGACGCCGCGCTGCTTGGCGTGGCCATGACGAACCGGCTGGGCCAGCTCACGCAGCTGTGTCCCGGCGATTTTGCGGCAGTCAAGCGGCAGGCACTTATTTTGGCGGCCGAGTTGTCAGCGGAAGAATTTTTGGCGCAACTGGAGGCCGAGCACCGCATCAAGCCCGAGGTGCGCGAGGCGCGCGGCATGGGTTTTTTGCCCTGATTTTCACGCTATTTTGGCGCTGACCCGGACTTTCTTGTCCTGCGTCAGAGCCGAACTCTTGATCCATATCAAACTACAGGTAGCGTCTGGCATGTATCGTATACGCTATATGTAGTGTTTTGTTCCTCCGGGAACGTATGGAGAAGCCAATGAATTCCACCCTTGCCACGCTGCCGCGCGAGGTGATCAAGCGCAATGGCCAGCGCGCTGCTTTTGACGCAAAAAAAATCCGCTCGGCGCTTGAGCGCGCAGGCGCGGCCACTGGCGAATTTGGCGTCGACGAGGCCGGCTTGCTTGCCGCCCAGGCCAGCAAAGTACTGATCTACCGCTTTCATGGCCAGGCGCCCGAGATCGAGCACATTCAGGACGTGGTCGAGCACACCCTGATTGCCGCCAACCACCTCAAATCAGCGCGCGCCTACATCGTTTATCGCGAACGCCACGCCACGCTGCGGGCCGACCACCAAACGCTGGTGAATGTTGAATCTTCCGTCAACGAATACCTGTCGCGCGCCGACTGGCGTGTCAACGCCAACGCCAACCAGGGCTATTCGCTGGGCGGGCTGATCCTCAATGTGTCGGGCAAGGTGACGGCCAATTACTGGCTCTCGCATGTCTACACGCCCGACGTTGGTGAGGCGCACCGCAGTGGCGACCTGCATATTCACGACCTCGACATGCTCAGCGGCTACTGCGCCGGCTGGTCGCTGCGCATGCTGCTGCACGAGGGCTTGAACGGCGTGCCCGGCAAGGTGGAGGCCGGGCCGCCCAGGCACATGTCGTCGGCGGTCGGGCAGATCGTCAATTTTCTGGGAACGCTGCAAAACGAATGGGCCGGCGCGCAGGCATTCTCGTCGTTCGACACCTATATGGCGGCTTTTGTGCGCAAGGACGCGATGAGTTACGCCGCCGTGCGCCAGTGCATCCAGGAGCTGGTTTACAACCTCAACGTGCCCTCGCGCTGGGGCACTCAAACACCGTTCACCAACCTCACCTTTGACTGGAACTGCCCCGAGGATTTGCGCGAGCAGGTACCGGTGATTGGCGGGCAGGAAATGCCGTTCAGCTATGGCGAGCTGCAGGCCGAGATGGACCTGATCAACCGCGCCTACATCGACGTCATGACGGCGGGCGACGCCAAAGGGCGTGTTTTTACCTTCCCGATTCCCACCTACAACATCACCGCGGATTTTCCGTGGGAGTCCGAAAACGCCCGCCTGCTGTTCGAGATGACGGCCAAATACGGCCTGCCGTATTTCCAGAACTTCATCAACTCCGAGCTGGAGCCGAACATGGTGCGGTCCATGTGCTGCCGCCTGCAGCTCGATTTGCGCGAACTGCTCAAGCGCGGCAATGGCCTGTTTGGCAGCGCCGAGCAAACCGGCAGCCTGGGCGTGGTCACCGTCAATTGCGCGCGCCTGGGCTATCTGCACCGGGGTGACGAGGTGGCCTTGCTGGCTGCGCTGGACCGCCTGCTCGAGTTCGGCAAGCAAAGCCTGGAAACCAAGCGCAAGCTGATCCAGCGCCTGATGGACCAGGGGCTGTTTCCCTATACCAAACGCTACCTGGGCACGCTGCGCAATCACTTCTCCACCCTCGGCGTGAACGGCATCAATGAAATGGTACGCAACTTCAGCGCCGGCGCACACGACATCACCAGCGACCCGGGCCACGCCAT
>MERZ01000097.1:0-7935 GCA_001770785.1 Burkholderiales bacterium RIFCSPHIGHO2_12_FULL_61_11 | reverse complement strand
CGCCCAGCCCTACTACACCAACTCGTCGCAACTGCCCGTGGGCTGGACCGACGACCCGTTCGAGGCGCTGGCGCGCCAGCAGGTGCTGCAGTCCAAATCCACCGGCGGCACGGTGCTGCACCTGTACCTGGGCGAGCGCCTTTCCAGCGGCGACGCCTGCCGCGCGCTGGTGCAGCGTGCGCTCACGCGATTTCGCCTGCCCTATATCACCATCACGCCGACCTTTTCAATCTGCCCCACGCACGGTTATCTGGCCGGCGAGCACCCGTTTTGCCCGGTGTGCGACGAGGAGCGCCTGGCTGCCAAGCGAATGGCACTGGCCGCCTGATTGTTTTGCCATTGTCTTAACCCCAAGGAGATGCCTTCATGACTCATTTTTCGACCACCGAAAACGCCGCCGTTTCTCAAGCGAAAATTCAATTGACTGACGACGAGCGCCAGCCGTGCGAAGTCTGGACCCGCGTGATGGGCTACCACCGGCCGGTGGCCAGCTTCAACATCGGCAAGCAGGGCGAGCACCACGAGCGCCGCTTCTTCGCCGAACAGCGCTTTGCTTCCTGAGCGCGTTGCGGCGCCCGAAATTGACGCGGGCGCTGAGCGCCTGCGCATCGGCGGCCTCACGCCGCTGACCAGCATCGACTTTCCCGGCCGCCTGGCGGCCGTGCTGTTTTGCCAAGGCTGCCCCTGGCGCTGCGGCTATTGCCACAATCCCGATCTGCTCGATGCGAGCATTCCCGGCAACTTGCCGTGGGCGCGAGTGCTGGCCTTTTTGACGCAGCGGCGCGGCCTGCTCGATGGCGTGGTATTTTCCGGTGGCGAGCCCACGCTGCAGGCCGCCTTGCCGGCCGCGCTGGCGCAGGTGCGGTCGCTCGGTTTCGAGGCTGCCCTGCACACCGGCGGCATGTACCCGCGGCGCCTGGCCGAATTGCTGCCACTGCTCGACTGGACCGGGCTCGACATCAAGGGCCCATTGCAGCGCCACGACGCCATCACCGGCGCACCCGGCAGCGGACTGCGCAGCCGTGAATCCCTGGGCTACTTGCTGGCCAGCGGCGTCGCCTACGAGTGCCGCACCACCTGGCATCCGGGCCTGTTCAGCGTGGATGAACTGCTGGCGCTGGCCGACGAGCTGGCCACGCTGGGCGTGACGCACTGGGCCTTGCAGGAATGCCGTGCCGCGGGCGCTGCGCCCTTTGCGCTCACGCCAGTCCAGACGCAGGCACTGGCGGCACGCTTTTCCCACTTCACGCTGCGGCGGAATTGAGCACGCCAGGCATTTTCCTGAAGGGCCAAACGCAGGCCGGCCGGACTGGCGGCATTCACTCCCGGAAGCGGGCACATGCGGGCTAGTGGCCGAGAATTTTCGACAAAAAGTCCCTGCTGCGTTCGCTTTGCGGATGGTTGAAAAAATCGTTCGGGTTGTTTTGCTCAACGATCTGGCCCTGATCCATGAAGATCACGCGGTCCGCCACCGCCTTGGCAAAACCCATTTCGTGGGTGACACAAATCATGGTGATGCCTTCATTGGCCATTTCCATGATCACATCGAGCACCTCCTTGATCATTTCGGGGTCCAGCGCCGAAGTGGGCTCGTCAAACAGCATGATCTTGGGCGTGAGGCACAGGGCGCGGGCAATCGCCACGCGCTGCTGTTGCCCGCCCGAGAGTTGCAGCGGATACTTGCCGGCCTGCTCTTCGATGCGCACGCGCTTGAGCTGATGCATGGCCTTTTCTTCGGCTTCTTTCTTGGGCAACTTGCCGACCCACATGGGCGAGAGTGTCAGGTTTTCCAGCACGGTCAGGTGCGGGAACAGGTTGAATTGCTGAAACACCATGCCGACTTTTTTGCGCACATCGTCAATCACCTTGACGTCGTCCGTCAATTCCACGCCATCCACGATCAGGCGCCCCTGCTGGTGCTCTTCGAGCCGGTTGATGCAGCGAATCAGCGTCGATTTTCCGGAGCCCGACGGGCCGCAGATGACAATGCGCTCACCTTTGGCAACGGTGAGATCGATGTCGCGCAACACGTGAAAATTGTTGCCATACCACTTGTTCACCTTGTCAAAGATGATGATGGGTTGATGGCTTGCGGTCTCGGGCATTTTGATTCCTAATCAAGTGGGGGCAGCGCTGGCTTGGCTATCGCGTCGCTGCGGTCCGCCCCGCAAAAATTATTTCTGTTTGCTCTTGTTGACTTCTTTTTCCACCCAGTGGCTGTAGCGCGACATGGAAAAGCAGAACACGAAGTAAATCAGGGCGATAAAGAGATAGCCTTCGATCACGAAGGGGCGCCAGTTGGCATCTGAGTTGAGGGCCAGACTCATGGCCCCGGTCAATTCATAGAGACTGACGATGGTGACGAGCGAGGTGTCCTTGAAGGTGGAGATGAAGTTGTTCATGATGCCGGGCACCACCATGGCCAGCGCTTGCGGCAGCACAATCTTGCGCTGGGTTTGCCAGTACGACAGCCCCAGCGTGGCCGCGGCCTCAACTTGCCCCTTGGGAATGGCCTGCAAGCCACCGCGGATCACCTCCGCCGAATAAGCGGCGGCAAACAGCGTGATGCCCACCAGCACACGAATCAGCACGTCAATCTTGACGCCTGGCGGCATGAACAGCGGGAACATGAAAGACGCCATGAACAGCACCGAGATCAGCGGCACGCCGCGAATCAGTTCAACGTAGATGGTGCAGAAGCTGCGGATGGCGGGCAGGCTGGATCGCCGCCCCAGCGCCACCAGCAGCGCAATCGGGAAACTCGCTACCAGTGACAGCGACGCCAGCAAAATTGTCAGTGGCAGCCCGCCCCAGCGGTCGGTGTCGACCTGGCTCAAGCCCAGGGTGTTGCCATGCATCAGCGTAAAAAAGGCCGCCAGCACCACCAGCCAGAGGACGGATAGCCATGCTTTCCAGAACATGCGCATGCAGCTTGCCACCAGCAAGCCGGTGAGCAACACGGTGGCAACCAGCGGGCGCCACTGCTCATCAAACGGGTAGCGACCAAAAATGATGATGCGATATTTCTCGGCAATCACGCCCCAGCAGGCACCCACGCCCTCGACGCGGCAGGCTTCGTAGTTGGGCAGCCAACTGGCTTTGATGAAAGCCCAGTTCAGAATTTGCGGCACTAGCCACAGCATCAGGCCGCCAATGATGAGGGTCGCCAGGGTCGTCTTCCAGTCGGCCAGCAGGTTGGCCTTGACCCAGGCCAGCGGGCCTTCGGTGTTGACCGGCGCCGGACGTGCGGCGATCGGTTTGAAAGTAGTTGCAGTCATGGCGCTCAACGCTCCTTGATGGCGGCACGGCTGTTGTACCAGTTCATCAAAATGGCGGTGCCCAGTGACGTGGTCAGATAGACCAGCATCACCAAAGAAATACATTCCACCGCGCGGCCGGTCTGGTTGAGCGCGGTGTTGGCAATGGACACCACGTCGGGGTAGCCGATGGCCACCGCCAGCGAGGAGTTTTTGGTCAGGTTCAGGTATTGGTTGGTCAGCGGTGGAATGATCACCCGCAGCGCTTGCGGCAACATGATCAGGCGCATTTCCTGGTTGCGGTCGAGCCCCAGAGCCGAGGCTGCTTCACTCTGGCCAATCGGCACCGACTGGATGCCACCGCGCACCACCTCGGCGATGAAGGAGGCGGTGTAGAGCGTCAGGCCCATCAGCACGGCCAAAAATTCTGGCGTCAGGGCGCCACCGCTTTCAATCGAAAAATCACCCTTGAAAGGACGGTTCAGTTCCGTCGGTGCGCCACCGAGCAGCCAGCCGAGCAGGCTGGCAGCGACAATGATCACAATCGGCACCCAGAACATGCTGTGCACCCGGCCAGTGGCTTCAAACTGGCGAACGGCCCAGCGGCGATAAGCCCAGGCCAGCGCGATGCCAGGAATCAGGCCGTAGGCGGCCCAAAGCTGGCCTGTGGCCCATACCGGAATCGGATAATTCAGCCCGCCTTTGCTCAGGAAAAAAGAGCCTAGCGTCCAGGCATCGGAGGCCGGAGGCAAAACTTCCGTGAGTATCACGTACCACATCAGCAGTTGCAGCAATACCGGGATGTTGCGAAAGAACTCGACATAAGCCAGGCACAGGCCGCGCACCAGCGCATTGCGCGAAAACCGCCCCACGCCCAACAAGGTGCCCAGCACCGTAGCCAAAATGATGCCCAGCACGGCCACCCGCAGCGTGTTGGTGATGCCCACCAGAAAGGCCTGCCAGTAGGGCTGCGCCGAGTCAAAGGGGTACAGACTCTCGCCGATGTCAAAGCCGGCGGCTTGCGCCAGAAAGTCAAAGCCGCTCTGGATGCCGCGCACGCGCATGTTGACCAGCGTGTTGTGCGCCAGAAACCAGACGACGCCGCCAATGGCCAGAACGGCAATGATCTGGTAAATCAGGCCCCTGAAGGCCTGGCTACGCCAGGACCAGTTGCTTTTTTTGGGAGGAGTTTTGGAGTTCATTGTGCTTGCGGCCTTGCCGCTGTTCTTGAAACAACAAGATTGGCACCGGTCAGAGCGTCAGAAAAAAAGCGCCGCATGAATCGCATTTGGCGACATCAGGCGGCGCTGTTCAGCAGCGAGAGCCGCGGATTAACGCACCGGGTAAGCGTACATCAAGCCGCCCTTGTTCCACTGGTTGTTGACGCCGCGCGGCAGGCCCAGGGGTGACGTGGGACCGACATTGCGCTCGAAAATTTCGCCATAGTTGCCGGTGGCCTTGACGGCCCGCGCCATCCAGTCCTTGTCCAGGCCGAGCAGCTTGCCGGTGTCTTCGGAAGTACCCAGGATGCGTTGCACTACCGGGTCCTTGCTACTGGCCTTGAGGGCGTCCACATTCGCCTGGGTAATTCCATATTCTTCTGATTCCAGCAAACCGTAGATCACCCATTTCACAATGGCAAACCACTCGTCGTCACCACGACGCACCATGGGGCCGAGCGGCTCCTTGGAGATCAGCTCAGGCAGGATGACGTGTTCCTTGGGGTCTTTGGCGACCTTGTTGCGAGTCGACGCGAGGCCGGAGGCGTCGGTGGTGTAGGCAATGCAACGGCCGGTGAAGTAGGCGTTTTCGGCGGCTTCGAGTTTCTCGAACACCACCGGTTTGATGTTCAGGCTATTGGCTTTGGAATAATCGGTCAGGTTTTTCTCGGTGGTGGTGCCAGACTGCACGCAAACGGTTTGGTTTTTGAGCTGCTTGGCGCTTTTCATCTTGGTCTTGGCTGGCACCATGAAGCCCTGGCCGTCATAGTAGGTGACCGCGGTGCTGTTCAATCCCAGGGAGGCATCTCGGGTGAGCGTAAAAGTGGTGTTGCGCGACAACACATCGACCTCGCCGGACTGCAGCGCGGTGAATCGTTGCTGCGCGTTCAGTGGCACATACTTCACTTTTTCAGCGTCACCCAGGGTGGCCGCGGCGATGGCGCGGCACACATCGACATCCAGCCCAGACCATTTGCCGGCGGAGTCGGCGGCACCGAAACCGGCCAGGCCGGTGTTCACGCCACAAACGATCTGCCCACGTGCCTTGATGCCGTCCAGGGTTTTGCCTGCATGGGCGGGGGCCATGACGGCAAGGATCAGACCTGTGGCCGTGACAGCAGCGAATCCATGTTTTTTTGCAAATTTGAGCAAGGAGTTCTCCAATCAATAAAATGTTTCAACACTTCAACACTTCAACATCAGCACATACGCGCCAAGTCTGAGATCCTAACCCCGGCATGGCGTGCCCCAAGCTAGGGCAAGCCCTATACCCACAGGAAAATCCCTTGCGAAAAGCGCATAACCTTATGCGCGTCTGAGCCTGCGCGGCCGATTCACGACGCAGGCGACATTGGTGCGTTTCCAGAAGCGGGCGTGCACACCCGAAGCACCTCGGCACCATAAGCGGCCAGCTTTTTTGTTCCCATGCCGCTGATGCCTTCCAGATCCTGCAGCCTTTGCGGCGCCAGCTCGGCAATGGTGCGCAGCGTGGCATCGTGAAAAATCACAAACGCCGGCAGATTGTGCTCGCGCGCCACCTCGCCGCGCCAGGCCTTGAGGTGGGCCAGGCGCTCCAGCGCACCGGCGTTGAGGGTGGCTTCGGCCAGGCCCTTGACCGATGTCTTGACTGCCGCTTTGCTGCCGCGCCTGGGTCGTTCGGCCTGGCTGGCCAGGGCTTGCTGGCGCAGCAGCACACTGACCTCGCCTTTGAGCACCTGGCGGGCGTCGGGCAGGAGCTGCAGGGTTTTGAAGGCTTCGGCGTTCACGCGCACCATGTTTTTTGCAATCAGCTGGCGCAACACGCTGCGCCACTGCGCTTCGGCCAGGTCGGCACCAATGCCGAAAGTGCTCAAGCGTTCGTGGCCGTGTTGCACGACTTTTTCGGTGGACTTGCCGCGCAGGATATCCATCAGGTGACCGGCACCAAAGCTGATGCCGCTGGCCTGCTGCACGCGGTAGATGCAGCTGAGCATCTTGCGGGCGGCATCGGTGGCGTCCCACACCGCGGGCGGGCTTAAACAGTTGTCGCAATTTCCACAAGGCTCGCTTGCCTCGCCAAAGTAGCGAAGCAAGCTGGCGCGGCGGCAGCGCGTGTCTTCGGCCAGACTCAGGAGCGCATCGAGCTTGCCGCGCATCACCTGCTTGAACGCCTCGCTCGCGGCTTCGCTGGTGTCTATCATGCGGCGCTGGTTGACCACGTCCTGCAGGCCATACATCATCCACGCGTCGGCGCTCTGGCCATCGCGTCCGGCGCGTCCGGTTTCCTGGTAATAGCCTTCAATGTTCTTGGGCATGTCCAGGTGCGCGACAAAGCGCACATCGGGCTTGTCAATACCCATGCCAAAGGCAATCGTGGCCACCATGACCATGCCTTCCTCGCGCAAAAAGCGGTCTTGCCGCTGCTGGCGCAGGCTTGAATCGAGCCCGGCGTGGTAGGCCATCGCCTTGATGCCGGCGTCCTGCAGGGTGTCGGCGATTTCCTCGACGCGCTTGCGCGACTGGCAATACACAATGCCGGCCTCGCCGTGGTGCTCCGATTCGATAAAACGCAGCAGCTGGCGCGCCGGGTCGGTCTTTTCGACGATGGTGTAGCGAATGTTGGGCCGGTCAAAACTGCTGACAAACTCGCGCGCCTCTTCCAGCTTGAGCCGCTCGATCATGTCCTGGCGCGTCAGCGCATCGGCGGTGGCGGTCAGCGCCATGCGCGGCACGTCGGGAAAGGTCTCGTGCAGCAGGCTCAAACTGCGGTACTCAGGCCGGAAGTCGTGGCCCCACTGGCTCACGCAATGCGCCTCGTCAATCGCAAACAGGCTGAGCAGGCCGCGCTCGTGCAAGGACGCCAGCAGGCCTTTCATGCGCGGCGTGTTGATGCGCTCGGGCGCGGCGTACAGCAGCGTTAGCCTGTTTGCCAGCAGCTGCTTTTCCAGCTGGCTGCTTTCCTCAAAAGTCTGCGTCGAGTTCAGGAATGCGGCCGACACGCCAGCCTCAATCAGCGCGCCGACCTGGTCATGCATCAGCGCAATCAGCGGCGAGATCACGATGGTCACGCCGTGGCCGGCGTTTTGCCGAACGATGGCCGGAATCTGATAGCACAGCGACTTGCCGCCGCCGGTCGGCATCAGCACCAGCGCGTCGCCGCCTTGCACGACGTGTTCCACAATGGCTTGCTGCGGGCCGCGGAAATGTGAATAGCCAAAGACCTGGCCCAGCACGTCCAGTGGTGTGGGGTGGGGCGAAGAAGCGGAAACGGGCAGAGAAGACAAGGGCCAAGCCTGGAAATGTGGAACGACGGGTGATTAGATAAGCCTATTGTCGGGGAAAGTCCGCAAGCAAAGCCAGGCCCCCAAAATGGCGCCATGAAGCCGATCAGCTACACCGTCGGCCAGAAGTTGCCCGCCAGGCATTTCAATCCAGCGTCTGGCGATAGCGCTTGAGCGCGATGGCGCCGACGACGAGCA
>MERZ01000096.1 GCA_001770785.1 Burkholderiales bacterium RIFCSPHIGHO2_12_FULL_61_11 | reverse complement strand
TTGATTCGTCTGGCGGACGCCACACCTCGTTTGCCTCGGTGTTTGTCTATCCGGAAATCGACGACTCGATTGAAATCGACATCAATCCGGCCGACGTGCGGGTGGACACCTACCGCGCCAGCGGCGCCGGCGGCCAGCACATCAACAAGACCGACTCGGCCGTGCGCCTGACACACATCCCCACCAATACCGTGGTGCAGTGCCAGGACGGCCGCAGCCAGCACGGCAACCGCGACATCGCCTGGAAGCGCCTGCGTTCCAAGTTGTACGACCTTGAGATGCGCAAGCAGCAAGCCGAACAGCAAAAGCTGGAAGACACCAAGACCGACGTCGGATGGGGCCACCAGATCCGCTCCTACGTGCTCGACAACAGCCGCATCAAGGACCTGAGAACCAACGTGGAAGTCTCGGCCACGCAAAAGGTGCTGGACGGCGATCTGGATGTATTCATTGAGGCCTCCCTCAAGCAGGGTGTGTGATGAACCCCGCATCCTCAAACCGAAGCCCTGATCTTCGACATGGACGGCACCCGCTGTCATTGCCAGCGTGCGCGACTACCGCGAACTCATGAATAACAACTTTTTAGGGAATCTCCATGCCGCATGAAATTCAGACCACAGCCGCCACGGTCATTCGCCGCGCCGACTATGTCGCGCCCGCCTACTGGATTGATACCGTTGATCTGTGTTTTGACCTGGACCCCTTGAAAACTCGCGTGCTCAATAAAATGACGCTGCGTCGCAACCCCGACGTGGCGGCGCAGGCCCTGAAGCTTGACGGTGAAGAACTCAACCTGGCGCGCGTGCTGGTCAACGGGCAAGGCACTTCGTTCAAGATGGAGGGACACCAGCTGGTCCTGGAAAACCTGCCAGAAGGCACGGAACCTTTTCAACTGGAAATTTTCACCACGACCTGCCCGGCCAAAAACACCAAGTTGATGGGCCTGTATGTCAGCAACGACTCGTTCTTCACGCAGTGCGAGGCCGAGGGCTTTCGGCGCATCACCTACTTTCTCGACCGCCCGGATGTGATGGCCAGCTACAGCGTCACGCTGCGCGCCGACAAGGCCAAATACCCGGTACTGCTTTCCAACGGCAACCTGGTGGAACAAGGCGCGCTGGAGGGCCCGGGCAATGAAGGCCGCCACTTTGCGAAATGGGTGGACCCGCACAAAAAGCCCTGCTACCTGTTTGCCCTGGTGGCCGGCCAGTTGGTCAGCCGCGAGCAGCGCATCATTTCTCGCGCGGGCAAAGAGCATCTACTCCAGGTCTATGTGCGCCCCGGCGACCTCGAAAAGACCGAGCACGCCATGACCTCGCTGATGCACGCAGTGGCCTGGGACGAAGCCCGCTTCGGCCTGCCGCTCGATCTTGAGCGCTTCATGATTGTGGCCACCAGCGACTTCAACATGGGCGCCATGGAGAACAAGGGCCTGAACATCTTCAACACCAAGTACGTGCTGGCCAACCAGGCCACGGCCACCGATGCCGACTTCTCGAACATTGAAAGCGTGGTGGGCCACGAGTACTTTCACAACTGGACCGGCGACCGCGTCACCTGCCGCGACTGGTTCCAGCTCAGCCTGAAGGAAGGCCTGACGGTCTTTCGTGACCAGGAGTTTTCGCAAGACCTGTGCGGCGAGGCCTCGGCCCGCGCCGTCAAGCGCATTGAAGACGTGCGCGTGCTGCGCACCGCCCAATTCCCCGAAGACGCCGGCCCGATGGCTCATCCGGTTCGGCCCGACAGCTACATCGAGATCAGCA
>MERZ01000095.1:14373-15319 GCA_001770785.1 Burkholderiales bacterium RIFCSPHIGHO2_12_FULL_61_11 | reverse complement strand
GGCCAATGCCCGCGAGCCGTTCGGCGATCTCCTCGGGACGAGAGATATCCACGGCAATGCCCCGCGTCCGGCCGCCGATCTCAGTGGCGATGGCCTGCGTCCGCGCCGCGTCGCGACCGCTGATGACGACATCCTCGCCGCGGTCCGCGAGCACCTGCGCCAACTGGCGTCCGATGCCCGAGGTTCCGCCAACAATCACGACTTGTCCAGACATACAACATCCCTTTCTCTGTGTGAGTGCGGCCGGCTGATAGCCGGCCAAAATTAGCCCCTCTTGGCGCCGGACGCGGCCTCTGCCGCGAGCTTTTCCTTGAGGTAGTCCCAGTCACGGTTGAAGCGGTAGCCATGCCTCGCCGGAAGCTGGGGCGACTGGGTCTCAAGCCAGCGAACGGTGCGGCCGCTGGTGTTGTAGAAGGCCATGCGTGCAGCCCACACTGGTCCAGAATACATCTCCTACCCGCAGCGTATAGCGTGTGCCGTCGGCGACCGCCTCCACCTCGCCGTCGAGGATGATGTACGACTCCTCCATCGGATGGTCGTGGGGTTGGGCAACGCCGCCGGGCTGGTATTCGACCATGAACATCGTCGACAACTGGGCGTCGAGGCGCTGGTCAACCAGCATCTTCAGCGCGATTCCACTGTAGGCGAGCAGCGCGGTGGACATGCTTGCCGACACGGTGGGGGCATTGACGCCGGCACCGGCTTTGAGATTGTCGAGCACGATGTCGCTGTCGGCCATGCGAAAGAGATGCCGGGAGCGCGGATCGCGGATGTCCAGCTCCATCAACTGATAGCCCGCCGCCGGGCCGAGAAAAAAGGTGTCCTCAGCCGCATCCACGCGCGGCTGCGGCGCCGACATGTCGATCCAGCGCGCCGTGCCCTGCCCGGGCCCCAGCCAGGCATGCTGCACGCCTACCGGTATCAGGCCGCAGGCGCCGGGCACGAG
>MERZ01000095.1:6324-14349 GCA_001770785.1 Burkholderiales bacterium RIFCSPHIGHO2_12_FULL_61_11 | reverse complement strand
GCCTGCAGCGGCATCGACCACGGAACACCGGCTGAAAGAGTTGCTGTTTCCCGCATAGGCGGGCAGCAACTTGATATCCCCGGCATGAAGGAAGTGATGCATGCTGTGTCCCTCCACATGTTTAGTCGTCATGCGACATGTCAAGCTGTTCCGGACAGTAAGCTGGCCAGTCTTCACTGTCAACAGGGACTTTACCCAATGACAACACACAAGCGGTCGAGCATCCAGCCACATTCACTCCCGAGGCCGCACCCCGTCAAACGCATCCTGCAGCAACTGCCGGATCGCCTGGCGCTCCAGCGGGCGCGGATTCGGGTACTGGTTCTGCAAGGCGATGTCGCAGGCCTTGTCCAGATCAGCCTGCTTCATGCCGATGTCTTTGAGGGCCACGGCCACCCCGTTGTTCTTGGCCAGGTCGAACACCGCCTGCGGCCCGCTCTGGCCCTTCAGAGCCCGGGCAATGCGCTGCATGGCCTGTGGTGCCGCTGCCGCGTTGTAGGCCAGCGCATGGGGCAGCACGATGGTGTGGGTTTCGGCATGCGGCAGGTTAAAGCTGCCGCCCAGGGTGTGGCACAGCTTGTGATGCAGGGCCACGCCCACATTGCCCAGCACCGTGCCGCAGAGCCAGGCGCCGTACAGGGCGTCGGAGCGGGCATCCACATCATCCGCTCTCTTCTTGATCGCTGGCAGCGCCCGGCCCAGTGCCGCGATGCCTTCTTCGGCCATCAAATCCATGATGGGGTTGCTGTCGCTGGCGTACAGGCCTTCGGCCGCGTGGGCAATCGCGTTGATGCCGCTGGTCACGCTCATGGCCACCGGCAGGCTGAAGGTCAGCTCCGGGTCGTAGATCACGGTGCGGGGCAGCACGCGCGGGTCCTTGCCGGTTTTCTTCATGCCGGCTTCGGTGATGCCGTAGATCGGCGTCATCTCCGAGCCCGCGTAGGTGGTGGGGATGGCCAGAATCGGCAGGCCGGAATCCAGCGCAATCGCTTTGCCCAGTCCGGTGGTGGAGCCGCCGCCAATGGCCACGGCACAATCAGCGCCGAGCTTGCGGGCGAGGTCACGCGCTTCACGCGCAGTCTCGATCGGCACATGCATGACGGCGCGATCGAAAATGCCGGCGGCGCGCGCGCCCAGCAAGTCAGCCACCCGTTCGGCCGAGGCGCGCTGCTCGGGCGTGGACAAGATCAGCGCCTTGCTTGAACCCAGCGCATCGATCTCGCGCGCCAGCTGCGACAGCGAGCCGACGCCAAAAACGACGCGCGCCGGCTGGCTGGTATAGACAAAGTTTTTCAAAGTTTCACTCCAGATGGACAGGCAGGCCCGCGCTGCGTTCCACGGCCTTGATGATCGCCGCATAGTCATCCAGGGCGTCGCCCTGCGCCACTGCAGTATGCATGAGCTGAAGCGTCAGCGCCGTCTGTGGCAAGGGCACATGGTTCGCTTGGCCCGCACCAAGAATCAAATCCAGATCCTTGATCATCTGCTCGACCGTGAAGGTGGGTGTGAAATCGCGTTCGCTCAACTGGACCGCCTTGGCCTTGACGATGGGTGAGCCCACGGCACTGGCCGCAAGCACCTGCCACATGTCGCGCCAGTCCAGCCCTCCTTTGCGGCCCAGCGCCAGGCCTTCGGCCAGCATCGCGCTGGTCTGGGCAATCATCAGGTTCACCACAAGCTTCATCAGGCGCGCCTCTTCGGCCTCGCCCAGGTAGAACTGCTGCGTGCCAAACAGCCTGAGCAGGGGCAGCACCTCGTCGTAGGCGGCACGCGGACCTGACGCCATGACGGTCAACTGCGCCGCCTCGGCCATCTTGTTGTTGCCCGACACCGTGGCGCGCAGGTAATCCACGCCGCTTTTCGCACAGCTTTGCGCAGCATGCGCCGAGGCTTGCTGAGATACCGTGCTGGCATCCACATAAATCGTCCCGGCCTTTGCTCTGGCAGCCACTTGTCCGGCGACGCTGCGCAGCACGGCATCGCCGGGCAGCGAAGAAAAAACCACCTCGGCCTGCGCGATCGCCGCAGCAGCATCAGCAGCCACCGCCATGCCCTGCGTCCTGGCCAGTTGCAGCCGCTCGGCGCTGGTGTCGCTGACCGTAAGGGCATGGCCCGCTCTCATCAGGTGCAAAGCCATCGGCAGGCCCATCTTGCCGATGCCGATGAAGTGAATCTCCGCCATCATGCAGCTTTCGGGATTGCACCGGATGCTTGCAGCGGTGCCGGTGCCGGCGCCAGCCCGCCGGAGGTGCCACCCATGAACTGGCCGTGCTCCATGCCGATCAGCCGGTTCCAGCGCTGCTGCCCCATGGTCAGGCCAATGAAGAAACCCAGTTCGACGATCTGGTCGTTTTCGAAGTGTTGGTTGAGTCCGCTCCACAGTTCATCGGTGGACTCCAGGCCCCAGGTAATGGCCTCGGCCAGGCGCAGTGCGGCCTTCTGGCGCGGCGTGAAGCGCCCCGACTTGTCGAAGTCGAGCAAGTCCTTGACGTCATCCTCTACCAGGCCCTCGGCCTGCGCCTTCATGAACCGCTGGTTGCCGCAGTAGTTGCAGTTGACCGCCTTCGAAACATAGAGCCGGCACAGCTCCTTGATCGCATGATCGCAGACGCCATTGACGAAGGTGTCGTTCCAGGCATTGGTGAACGCCCAGAACACCTTCGGCACGTTGGCCCGGATGGCATGGCTCTCTGGGCGCGGGGCGCCCTCGCGCGCGGCACGCTGGAACTCCGCCATCATGGCCGGATCGGTGATCGAGGCGCGATCGATATACGGTAGTCGCTGGGGATGGTTCATGAATTGCTCCTGCAATGAAATTTACAGCGGGCGCGCTGTCTTGATGGCGCGTTCGTAATGGGAAAGATCCAGGTACTGGTCGGGCGCCGGCGGGGTTCCGCCCCACATGCCCTCCATCTCGGCGCGGATCGCGAGGACGGCCTCAAAACCGTCCCTGCTGAAGCGGGCATCGGGCGCAAGACCTGAACCCGGCGTCACCAGCGCCTGGTAGGTCCCCTCGGCCACCTCGGGTGCCAGCTTGAAGCGGCGGGTCAGCAGTTCGATCATCGCGCCGCGGTGGGCCGGGTTCATCACGTGGCGCTGCCCTTCGATGTAGGCGGCGAGGTAGCGCGTCAGCACATCGGCGTTGGCCTGGCTCCACTGGCGCATCACGAAAGCGCCGGTCGCCTGGTAGGGACCGAGCAGGCTGAACTGGCTGCCCAGGCTTTTCAGGCCTTTCTCGCGGATCGAAAATGAAAATGGCGGATTGATCATGCCGGCCGCCAGTTCCGGGTCGGACACCATCGCTGCCGAGCGCGGCCCGGTGCCGCCGGCCAGGCGCACACCGTAGTCGCGGTTTTCGAGCAAGCCATTGAGCTTGAGGATTTTCTTCGCTGCCAGCGCGTAGGCGGTGTTGGGGGCATCGACCGCGAGCAGCTTGCCGCGCAGGTCGGCCATCGAATGGATCTCGGCGCGCACCATCAATTCGTTCATGCCGGCGTCCCCGCCGGAGACGATGACCACGTCCTGCTTCGCCGCCTCCACCATGGCCACGGCATTGTCCACCGCAGCGTGGGCAATCTCGAACTTGCCGGCGGCCAGCCCTGCGCGCTGCTCGTCCGAATTGGGTGTGTTCTGTATCTCGATCTTCAGGTTGCGCTGCGCAAAGTAGCCGTTCGCAATGGCGGCCAGAAGCGGCAGATTGCTCGATGTATTGAATACGTTGACCCGCAGCACGGCCTGCTGGCCACTCTGGGCTGCCGCGCCGGGGGCAAGTCCGCCGCCCTGAGCCGCGGAAGGATTTGCCAGAGATTTTTGCATCATGAGATCGTCTCCTTTTGATGTCAGGCCTCATCGGCCAGCGCGGCTCGGGTGATAGCCTCAGCGGTGAGCGGCATGCTGCGCACGCGCACACCCAGGGCGTCGGCGACGGCGTTGGCGATGGCTGCCGCCACGGGCCCGTGGGTGGCTTCGCCCGCGCCCACCGATTTGCAGTCCGGGCGGTTGATGATCTGCACCTGCACCTCGGGCACTTCGGAGAAACGCACAATGGGGTAGCTTTCCCAACTGGTGCTCAGAATGCGGGTTCGATCAAACTGCACCGCTTCCTTGAGCACCCAGCTCACGGTCTGGATGGCGCCGCCCTCGATCTGGTTGATCACGCCATCAGGGTTGACGGCCAGGCCGACGTCCACCGCAATCCACAGCCTGTCGACCCGCACCTCCTGCCCGGCATCGATGGACGCCACCACGGCGCAGTAGGCGCCGCTGTTCTTGTACTGGGCAACCGCCAGGCCCATGCCGCGCCCTTCGGCGCTCGTGCGCGTTGACCAGCCCGCCATCTGCGCCGCTGCCTCGAGCACCGCCCGGGCCCGCGGATCGACCAGGTGGCGCAGGCGAAATTCGAGCGGGTCAACGCCCAGCCGGGCCGCGATCTCGTCAAGAAAGGATTCGATCGCAAAGATATTGCAATGCGCGCCCAGCGAGCGCAGCGACGAGGTGCGGATGGGCATGGTGAGCGTGCGATGGCTGACCACCCGCCACTGCGCGAAGTCGTACAGCGGCACCGCATTGCGCTCTGAGCCGCCACCGGTCGCCAGCGGGGTGTTGACGGCGATCTGCAGCTCAAACGGCTTTTCCAGCAGTGTGGCAGCGAGCAGCACCGGCACCTTGCTGCGGCCCGGCCGCATGCTGTGGCCGGTGGACCAGACCTCGTGCTGCCAGTCGCTGATGCGTCCATCGACGCCCACATCGGCCTTGAGTTCGACGGCCATGGCCGCGCCAAAGGGCGAGCAGCCGAGTTCGTCTTCGCGTGTCCATTGCACCTGCACTGGCCGGCCCGGCACGGCGCGGGCGAGCAGCGCGGCATCGCAGGCGACATCGTCGGCACCGTTGTGGCCATAACAGCCGGCACCTTCGACATGCTGCACGGTGATCGTGTCAGCCGGCAAGGCCAGTGTCAGTGCCAGGTCGGCGCGCAGGTTGTAGATGCCCTGGCTGTGCGTCCAGACTTCAAGCGACGCCGGGTGGTACCGCGCGACAGCGCAGGACGGCCCGATCGAGGCGTGGGCCAGGAAAGGACGCGAGTAGGCGGCATGGAAGCTGTGCGCGGCAACAGGCGGCTCTGTGTCGGGTTTTTTGTCGGCCACTTGCGTGGTCTCGACCGGCTGCGAGCGCAAGAAGGCGGGCAGGTCGTGCATGTCAGGCAAGGCACCGGCCTCGCGCCAGTGCGCCACTGCGGCAAGTTTATTAAGGGCCCGGACAGCGAGGTACTCGCTGTCGGCAATCACACCCAGAAAGCGTCCGTCGCGTACCGTGGCCACCACACCCGGCAGCGCCTGCACTGCAGCGAGATCGACTTCGATCAGCACTGCGCCGGTTGAAGGCGGATGCGCGACGCGGCCATACAACATGCCCGGCAGCGTCATGTCGTGAATGAAGCGTGGCTGCCCGGTGACCTTGTCCGGGATATCCAGGCGCTGCACCGCACGGCCAACCACTTGATGGGCCGCAACCCCCTTGGGCGCAACCTGGCCGCCCGCCTCGCATTCAAGCAGGGCGTCGTCGGCCAGCGCCCAGTAGCTCGTGGCCGGACCACTGTGATCGCCACGGGCCCGTATGCTGCCGTCCACCACTTCCAGCGTGGCGAGCTTGTCCCGCGGAAGATTCAGCCGCATCGCTGCGGCTTTGAGATAAATCGCGCGCGCTTCGGCGCAGACCTGGCGCAAGGCGCTGCCCGAATCCTGCACCGACAGGCTGCCCGCCGTCAGCCCCTCGTTCGGACCGGTTGCGGTACTGGCCGGCACCAGTCGGATACGCGACAAGGCGACGTCCAGCTCCTCGGCAGCAATTTGCGCCAGCGCAGTGCCTATCCCCTGGCCGAACTCGACCTTGCCGCTGCGGATAAGCACCGTGCCGTCCGGATGGATGGCCAGCCACTGCGACAGTCGGCGATTGCCGTTCAAGCTGCCGGGCAAGACGGGCACGCGGGGCAAGTCCACAGTAGACCTGCCGGCCTGTGACACGGCCATGGTGGCGGGGCGCGCGCTGCTCACGCCGCAGTCCCGCAGGTACCAGCGGCCCGCAACACGGCGCGCACGATGCGGTTATGGCTGCCGCAACGGCACAGGTGTTTGTCCAGCGCCTGGCGAACCTGGGTCTCGGTCGGGTGCGGCTGCTGTTCAAGCAGCGCGGCGGCGCTGATGAGAATCCCCGACAGGCAGTAGCCGCACTGTGCCGCCTGCTCGTCAATAAAGGCCTGCTGCAACGGATGCAGAGCCACCCCCTGGCCCAGGCCTTCTACAGTGACCACTGCCTTGCCTTCCGCCGCCCACAACGGTGTGTCGCAGGCGGGCACGGAAGCGCCATCGAGCAACACATGGCAGGCGCCGCATTGGCCGCTGCCGCAGCCAAAACGCGTACCCTTGAGATCGCAGTCATTGCGCAATATGTAGAGCAGCGGCGTGGTTTCCTCGGCTTGCACGACGCGCTCGGCGCCATTGACCTGAAGCCTGAAAGAGCGAACAGCCATCACGTCTGCGCAGAGTACCCGGCATCCGGATGCGTCCTCACTTGGGCGCCGCCCTCATGACCGCGCCCAGGGTGGTGAATTCTTCCTTGATGTAGGCATCGAACTGCTCGGGCGTCATCGGCATGGACTCGGCGCCGAGTTTGGCCATTCTCTCTTTCACCTCCGGCTGAGCCAGCGCCTTGCTCACTTCGAAATTGAGCTTGTTGACGATGTTACGGGGTGTTTTTGCCGGCGCCAGCAGGCCGATCCAGAAATCGAAGACAAATCCCGGCACGCCGGCCTCAGCCACCGTGGGCACATCGGGCAGCGCAGACGAGCGCTTGGCCGTGCTCACGGCAAGCGCCCGCATGCGGTTGTCGCGAATCGTGGGGATCGATGCGAGCACCGGCGTGAACATAAAGTCGACCCGGCCGGAACTGGTTTCGACAATGGTCTCCGGCGTTCCCTTGAACGGAATGTGGGCCACCTGAATGTCCGCGACACTGCGGAATTTCTCGGCATTGACGTGGGTGGCGCTGCCCACGCCAGCCGATGCGTAGTTCAATTGTCCCGGCTTCGCCTTGGCCACAGCAATCAACTCGCGAACCGACTTGATCGGGCTGCCCGCCCCCACCACCAGCACACTGGGCAGCGCGGCCAGCGGAATGATGCCCCCGAAGTCACCCAAGGTGTCGTAAGACAAACCGCTGTAGAGCGCCGGATTGACCACGTGGCCGGTGGCCACCACCAGCAGGGTGTAGCCGTCAGGCTCGCTCTTGGCCACCTGCGCGGCGCCCAGCGTGCCGCCCGCGCCGGGGCGGTTTTCAACCACCACGGCTTGCCCCAGGCTGACGCTGAGCCGCTCGCCCACGATACGCGCCATGATGTCGGTGGCGCTGCCCGCCGTGAAGGGAACGACGATCTTGATGATCTTGGCGGGATAGCCCTGACCCGCGTCGCCGGCGGGAGCCTGGGCCCAGGCCGTGGCGACTGCCAGCACGGTAGCAGCAACAATGAGAAAGCGTTTCATGGTTTGTCTCCCAGGTTTAATGTAAAAACAGGTCTTTGCCGTTCAACTACACTCGCAGAAAGCTATCAAATTGATAGCCCCATCGCCTTCGTAATCTTTCGTCCCGAAGCCTGCAGGGCCGCGAGGCGGGGCGGCAAGTCCACGCCAAGCAGCTGTCCGTGACGCTTTTTCCAACGGCCAGCCACCATCACGCTGTCGATGTTGGCCAGCGAGGTTTGCATGACGACCGTGTTAACCGGGTCGTGCACCGGCTGCATGTTGAGGTCGGTCGCGCGAATCAACACCAGATCGGCCTGCTTTCCAGGAGCGAGCGAGCCGATGTGGTGGGATTGCCCCAGCATCTTCGCACCCTCCACCGTCACCCAGGACAGGGCTTCGCGCGTGGTGATGGACGAGGTCGGCGGGATGCTGCCATGCGCCTCGCGGTAGGCCAGGTTGTCCAGGCTGCGCTGCATGCCCAGCGCCACACGCGCCTGCGTCAGCATGTCGC
>MERZ01000095.1:0-6311 GCA_001770785.1 Burkholderiales bacterium RIFCSPHIGHO2_12_FULL_61_11 | reverse complement strand
GCGTCATCTCGCTTTCTGCGGCGGCCGAGAAGTTCATGCCCAAGCCGCAGAAGCGCTTGAGCTGCGCATCACTCAGTGCATGGCCATGGACGATGTTGACCTGCGGCCCCAGCAAGCCGGCGGCTTCGAGCTTTTCCCAGCCATCGGGCGTGCGCGCCAGCCCGCCGCCCTGGTGCAGCGAGGCGATCAGCCCCAACTCCTTGGCCATGCGGAAGTCATTCAGCGCCACCTCCAGCGTGGAATAGTGCGGCCCCAGCACAGCCGCATGCACGCTGAACAGCGGATGGCCTTGATGGGCTTTGAGCAGGCGTTCGACCTCGGCACGCGGGTGCGGCACTTCCCAGAAAGGACGCTCGCCGGGTTGGGGATCGGGTTTGGGGGTGCCATGGAAAAACGCGGCGCGAATGCCTGATTCGAGCAGGCCCGCAATCGCGGCATCATTGTGCTGCGGCGTGCGGTTGTTGTGGCACCAGTCCACCAGCGTGGTGGTGCCACAGTTGAGCTGATTCAGCGCGCCCATGAGGGTGGCGATGTAGAGGTCCTGCGGCTCGAACACCGTCGCCAGACCCGCGTGCATTTTCTGGAAATATTCGAGCAGCGTCCAGTTGGCAGCCAGCCCGCGCAAGGCCGTCTGCCAAGTGTGCATGTGGGCGTTGACCAGGCCGGGAATGACAATGCAGCCACTGCCATCCACCCCTTGGGCATCGTCCGCATGGATGGAAGGCGCGATCTCGGTAATGCTGTGGCCCGTGACCAGCAGATCGCCGCACGCCAGGTCACCCTGCGCATCCATCGTGATAATGGTGGCACCGCGGATCAGGGTTCTGACTGGTGCGGCACTCATGGCTCAGCTTTCGAGCCCGTCGCTGATTGTGACGTTCTCGGGCTTGAGCGCCATTCCGGCGTCCTTCGCAGTCTCCAGCAGCAGCACGGAAAAGTCAACGTTGTCCAAGCCATGGCCAACCATGCGTGCAATCGACTCGCGCGTGGCCGCTGCGGCCGGCATGGGCACCCCGTACGCCTTGGCGGCGGCCAGGCCCAGATCCATGTCCTTGAGCAACAGTTTCGGAGTGAAGGTCACATGATCAAACGTCAGGTTGCTGAGCACTGGCGTCTTGTAACGGGTGTACATGGAGCCCAGCACCGAATCGTTAATGCTTTCCAGAAACACATGGCGCGGGATGCCGGCTTTCTCGGCCAATATTGTGATCTCACACAGGTTCTGGATGATCACGCCAAACATGGTGTTGTGCGCGATCTTCCAGATGCGCGCCAATTCGCCCTCGCCCACCCACATTACCTTGCGCGCCATCGCCTGCAAATAAGGCTCTGCCATGTCGTACACAGCGCGTGGGCCGGAAGACACCATCAGCAGCTTGCCGGCTTTGGCCACCTTGGCATTGCCCGACACCGGCGCGCACAGATAGGCCACGCCCATGCCCTCGAGCCGCGTGCGGATCTCGGCCGAACCCTCTTGTGAAATGGAGGAGCTGTCGACCACAACCTTGGGTCTGGTACTGGCCGCCACCAAGCCGCCCTCGCCAAACAGCACTTCCTTGAGGTCATCGGTGGTCGAGACCATGGTGAACACCACCTCGCAGGTGGCCAGGTCCTGCTTGGTCTTGGCGATGGTGGCACCATACTCCAGCAGCGGGGTGGCCTTGGCGGCCGTGCGGTTCCACACATGCACCCCATGCCCGGCCTTGAGCAACCGCTTGACCATGGCTTCGCCCATGCGGCCCAGACCAATCCATCCGATGCGTTTGCCCATGCTCATCCTCCCGTGTTCGTTGGCGTCAGAAAAGGCGAAGTTTGCGGCAGAGCCCGCTCCAATTCAAGAAAGGTGCCGGAAATCAGTTTTCCCATTCGCGGAAAAAAGCCTGAAACAATAACGCCCCACAGTGTGCGGCGTCTGTCCGCGGTCTGGCCAGGACCGGCGTTACACCCGTTCAAGAATCACCGCAATGCCCCTTCGCGCGCGGGCTGGAGGTCATCCGCTCGGGGTGAATCGGGAACTGGAAGAAGGACTGGTGTCGATGGCGCACCGATTAGAACCGGGGCCGGTGAGATGGTGGCGGCGTTGAACATCGGCGGCCACGCGAATCGGACCAGCGACAAGGCGATGCATGAAACCATGCTGCGGCAACTGCTCGCAGCAGCGCAGCGATCTCATTCATGCTGAGCGTGCAGCACACCCGGTAGCTGTCGGGTGTCTGAACCCTGCTCAGGATTTGCGGGAACCCATCACCAGCACAATCGCACCCAAGGCCACGGCACCGAGGCTCAGCCATTGCGGAATGTTCACGGCTTGTTTTTCTTGCACCGTCAATTCGAGAGGGCCAATTTTGGCGGTGCTGGTGTCCTTGGTAAAACTGAAACCACCAGTGAAAAAGCCGGCCAGGCCGCCAACGATCAGAATAATACCGACGATGCGTGCTGAATTCATATAACTCTCCTCGCCGGGCTTGTTGGTCGTTGGGTGGCCAAGCCCCGGAACTGCGCCACCGTGACCTTTAATGTAGAGATGCATGCCAAAACTGTCTGTAGGACGTGGCCGCAGAGCGTCGTGTCAATGAAGCACTGATACGAAACACCTTGCCGCTGTTCTGATAGTTCAATTTTCAGGCTATAATTTATGGCTTAGTTGCGCACCCGTATGATTCATACAGTTGCCAGCATCCGATTCCTAATTTTTTAACGGAGAGTGCTCATGGCACGCGTCTGTCAGGTAACGGGCAAAAGCCCGATGGTGGGAAACAAGGTTTCTCACGCTAACAACAAAACCAAGCGCCGGTTCATGCCTAATCTGCAGTACCGCCGCATCTGGGTCGAGAGCGAAAATCGCTGGGTGCGTCTGCGCACTACGGCTGCCGGTCTTCGCTTGATTGATAAAAAAGGCATTGACGCGGTCCTGGTTGACCTTCGTGCCCGCGGTGAAGTCTAAGGAGAACGATCATGGCTAAAGGCGGACGCGAAAAAATCAAGCTGGAATCCACAGCTGGCACCGGTCACTTCTACACGACCGACAAAAACAAGAAAACCACACCTGAAAAAATGCTGATCATGAAATTTGATCCGAAAGCACGCAAACACGTGGAATACAAAGAAATCAAGCTCAAGTAAATTGGCCTGATTTCCGCAACGTCCTGCGTTGCCCCAAGAAAACCCGCTGCATCACAGCGGGTTTTTTTATGCGGGTTCGTGTTTGGTTTTTCTTTATCTTCCCTGATGCCGCAGTGGTCAGGCATGCACGCGAACAGCGAGGACCGCGACCAACATGCCCGCCGAAACCGCTTTCATGGTGCGCCAGCACGCCCTCGCCCGTTCGCCACAAACCAGCGGCCAGCCACAAATAACAAAGCCGCCTCAGCGAAATATCGCCAGGGCGGCTTTGGAGGATTTCAGCTCAGAGACAGTCTGAACGAGTCAATCAGCTCAGGTGCGAACGGCCCGCAACTTCATGGAGAAGTCGCGCAGTGCGCCAATGCCACTTTCTTCAGCACGATGACACCAGGCTTGCAGGTCTGAGGCAAGTTGCTCGCGCGATGCCGACGTCGTCAGCCACATCTGGCGAAGCTCTTCGCGCATGGTGACCATCTTGTCCAGTACCGGATGCTCGGCTCTCGCCTGGGCAAGTTGCGGCTTGGCCGCTGCCGGCACCCTGTCATCATCACGGTGCAGCCAGCGATTGGCTGCGCGCAACACTGACAAGTCCGCATTTTTGGCTTTCAGCAATTCGATCTCGGCTTTACCGGCACGGCGCAGTTCGCGCGCGAAACCGGCCATCACCTCGTAGCGGTGAGCAATCAGCGCCTCCAGCGTTTTCTCGTCAGCCACTGGCTGAATGGCGCCCAGCCTAAGCCTGGGCGGGACTTTCTTCACGGTCGCCAGTCCGACGGCTTCCATGGCACGAATGTAGATCCAGCCGATATCGAACTCATAGGGCTTGACCGAAAACTTGGCCGACGTGGGATAGGTGTGGTGGTTGTTGTGCAACTCCTCGCCGCCGATGATGATGCCCCAAGGGGAAACGTTGGTGCTGGCGTCAGGCGCTTCAAAGTTGCGGTAGCCCCAGTAATGGCCGATGCCATTGATGATGCCCGCTGCCGTCACGGGAATCCAGGCCATTTGCACGGCCCAGACCGACAAGCCAGCGGCGCCAAACAGCGCCAGATTGATGATCAGCATCAGGCCGACGCCTTGCCAGCTAAAGCGCGTATACAAATTGCGCTCAAGCCAGTCATCGGGCGTACCACGGCCAAACTTGGCGATGGTTTCCAGGTTTTTCGTCTCGGCACGATAGAGCTCGGCACCTTTCCAGAACACGGTCTTGATGCCGTGTGCCTGGGGGCTGTGCGGGTCTTCCATGGTTTCGCACTTGGCATGGTGCTTGCGGTGCACGGAAACCCACTCCTTCGTCACCTGACCGGTGCCCAGCCATAGCCAGAAGCGGAAGAAATGCGCCGGAATGGCGTGCAAATCCATGGCGCGGTGCGCCTGATGGCGATGCAGATAAAGCGTCACGCTGACAATGGTGATATGGGTTGTCACCAGGGTGTACAGCACGATTTGCCACCAGCTGGCGGCTATCAGTCCATGAGCCAGCCAGTCAAGGGCGGCATCAAACAAAATCATAAAAGTCCTTTAAGCAATCTGCACCAGCCATGTATTTAAAACTTGTCTCTTGGGGCTGCACCAGACAACTTTTCATTATACGGCGATGGTCAAAAAACACCACGACTTGCTCGCAGAGTTCGGAATGACCAGGAAAGAATCAAAAGTCGGAATAAAGAGGCAATGCCGGCCTATTTGCGGTCATTGGTCGCCAAAGATCAAACTTTTTGCCACACCGCCGCAAAAAATCCATCAGTCTGGTGCAGGTAAGGCCAGAGCCGGAGGTAGGGGCCGCGGCAGAGCTTTTCGGCATTTTCCACTCCCAAATGGGTCAATAAAGGCCCCACTTCAAGGAGCTTGAAGTCTTGATGAGCGGCGCTGAAGGCTTCGGCAATCGCTTCGTTTTCTTCGCGCAGGATGCTGCAAGTGGCGTAAACGAGCCGCCCGCCGGGTTTCAAGAGGCGTGCGGCGCTCTGCAAGATAGCGCTCTGCTTGGCCGTGAGCTCTTCAATCGCCTTGGGGCTCTGGCGCCATTTCAGGTCAGGATTGCGCCGCAAGGTGCCCAGCCCCGAACACGGCGCATCGACCAGCACCCGGTCGATCTTGCCTGCCAGCCGCTTGATGCGGTCATCGCGTTCATGGGCAATGGCCACCGGGTGGACGTTGGACAAGCCGCTGCGTGCCAGCCGCGGCTTGAGCGCCGCCAACCGGTGACCCGAGGTATCAAAGGCATACAGTCGCCCGGTATTGCGCATGGAGGCGCCAAGCGCCAGCGTTTTGCCGCCCGCGCCAGCACAAAAGTCCACTACCATTTCGCCACGCTTCGCATCGACCAGCAGGGCCAGCAACTGCGAGCCTTCGTCCTGCACTTCAATGGCACCGCGCGTGAAAGCGTCCAGCTTGCCCAGTTGCGATTTGTCCGCTAGCCGCAGTCCCCAGGGCGAGTACGGTGTTGCGACGGTTTTAATCGCTGACTTGGCAAGTTCCTTCTGCACGTCAGCCCGCTTGTCCTTCAGGGTATTGACGCGCAGGTCCAGCCCCGCAGGTGCGTTGAGGCTTTCAACCAGTGGCCAGAAGTCATCTCCCAGCTGCTCCTTGAGCGGCTCGACCAGCCATTGCGGCAGGTTGTGGCGGTGCAGTTCCATCAGATCCGAGGGCTTGACCTGGTCACAGCGGGCCAGCCAGTCTTGTTCCTGATCGGTCAGTGCGCCTGAAAGGAAATCACGTGGTGCAGCAAAACCCAGAATGGCCAGGCGACGCTCCGGCGGGCCGCTGCCATGCTGGGCCAGGTAAGTGAAGAGCGATTTCTTGCGCAGCACAGCGTAAATCGTTTCAGCCACCGTGGCGCGCTCGCGCGGGCCCAGTCGCAGTTCGCGAAAATAGCGCGACACCACCATGTCGGCGGGATAGTCAAATTTGAGAACCTGCTTGAGAAGCTCGGAACAACAGTCGAGTAAGGCGTTAGGATGCATAAGCCCGATTGTCCCATTAGCTCGCTTTCCCCTTCCCTTTACTGCCCATGTCGGAAAGATTGCCCCCGCTCATCGTGACGCCCCCCGGCCTGTACCGCCACTACAAGGGCATGCCTTATGCGGTGGCGACTGAAGGCCTTCACCGGACGCGTTTCGCAGGCAAGCTGATCAGTAGCGCGGCCAAGGCGGCGTCGCCGATAATCATGGGTTATGTCTGAAACCTCC
>MERZ01000094.1:590-1906 GCA_001770785.1 Burkholderiales bacterium RIFCSPHIGHO2_12_FULL_61_11 | reverse complement strand
ATAATTCCGTCCCAACTTTCGATCAGCCTCCTGTCGAGTGAAATTCCACTCGATGGTTCGTTTTTCCTCGTCTCGACGCTCGATGCAGGGTGTCAATGGCTTACTATGGCCGCTGACGCCCCCTAAGTGGGATGGGCGACAAGATAATCTTCGTCTCAATGAGAAGTTTCAAACAGACGCGATCACACAATGTCCCTGCTAATTATTGATGCGCTGAACATCATCAGGCGTATTCACGAGGCTATTGCCGAGCCAGACAGCGAGGAGAAGGTGGAGAACACCATCAAATCAAGCCTGAGCTCGTTCAAGCGCGCCCTCAAGACCCACAGGCCAACCCACGCGGTTGCGGTTTTTGACCATGGAGGTCGCACCTGGAAACATGATCTCTATGAGGGCTATCAAGCCCACCGCAAACCCATGCCGCAGCCCTTGCGCGATGGCTTGCTGACCATCCAACATGAACTGCACGACATGGGCTTGCACTGGATTGCCATTGAGGGCATAGAGGCGGACGATGCCATTGCCGCGCTGGTTGAGAAATGGTGCAAGGCCAGGTCGGAGCGAGCCATCATTTTGTCGACCGACAAGGACTTTTTGCAGCTGCTCAATGACCAGGTCTTTATTTACGACCACTTCAAAGACGCTTGGCGTGACGCGGCTTATGTGCAGGAGAAATTTGGTGTCACGCCATCGCAGATGGGCGATCTGCTGGCCCTCATGGGTGACGCGGTGGATGGCGTCCCCGGTGTGGACAAGGTAGGCCGCAAAACCGCAGCAACGCTGCTTCGAATCAATGGCAATCTCGACCGGCTGATCTCCAACGCCGACAAGGTAGGGGGCCAGGTTGGCGCGAATCTGCGCAAGGGCATTGAGATCGCCAGGCTTTCCAGACAACTGGTTTCATTCAAAACCGATAGGCCGCTCGGGCTGACCTGGAAGATGCTGGCGCAGGTCCAGGTACAAACACTCCCTTCTCACGCCATGCCCGACAGTTCGCCATGAGCGCACGGCAAGCGGAGTTGGACCGCCTCTGTCTCTCTCCCGAGCGAAACATCCAAAGCCTTCACGGTGCAGAGCCCGGACCGATTGCGCCCAATGGGAGAGTACGCGCCATGGTGCTGGAACTGGCCAGACCCGCCGACTGAACCCTGCTGTCTACCCTTTGGCGAGGGGTGCAGACTGATCTCGAATTGCACGCGCCTGCGATCGCAATCTCCGGCATTGACGGTTATCCTCGGCCTTCTTGCAAACGAAATATTTCTGGGACGTCTAGGAAGAGAACATGAAAAAGTCGGACGCAAGCCATGACCAGTCGG
>MERZ01000094.1:0-571 GCA_001770785.1 Burkholderiales bacterium RIFCSPHIGHO2_12_FULL_61_11 | reverse complement strand
AAGAATCGCCGAACTCGGGGACTGGCGCGGGGAAACCCTCAGCAGAATGCGCAAGCTCATCCGGCAAGCAGACCCGGACGCCGTCGAGGAGTGGAAGTGGATGGGCACTCCGGTTTGGTCGCACGACGGCATCATCTGCACTGGCGAATCCTACAAGGACAAAGTGAAGCTTACCTTCGCCAAGGGCGCGTCTCTGAAGGATCCGGCCCGTTTCTTCAACGCGAGTCTCGACGGACATACCCGCCGCGCAATTGACATCCACGAAGGCGAAGAAATTGATGGGGCCGCCTTCAAGGCGCTCGTTCGCCAAGCGGTCGCCCTCAATAGTTCTGGCAAGTCGAAACCTTTGAAGAAAGTCACGTCATAAGGGATCGCCGCACAGCGGAGGGCGTACTTAGGCGTCAGCAACCGCTGCAGACCCACTCGCAAAGAGCCCAGAATGAATGCAACTTCCCGCACCCAATAAACTATCATTTAAATAGCTACTAACGCACACCCCACCTGGGCTAGAGGCCTAAAACACCCACAAACCTACTCAGCCGCCGACTGCTGCAACGCCCACATCTCTGCA
>MERZ01000093.1:8148-8995 GCA_001770785.1 Burkholderiales bacterium RIFCSPHIGHO2_12_FULL_61_11 | reverse complement strand
CGCTGGGGATGACGCGGGCGTTGAACGCGGCTGCCGCCAGTTCCTTGTTGCCCTGCAACTCACCGGCAATCACTTCGGCGGCCACATGCGCCTCATGCACCGCCTTGTGCGCCAGCATGGGCTGGCCGACGATGTCGCCGATGGCGAAGATGTGCGGCACGTTGGTGCGCATCTGGATGTCCACGGGAATGAAACCGCGTTCCGTGACAGCAATACCAGCTTTGTCGGCGGCAATCTTTTTGCCGTTGGGCATGCGGCCGACTGCCTGCAGCACCAGATCGTAGGTTTGGGGCGCAGGCGCTTTGCCGCCCTCCTCCGCTGATGCAAAAGTGATCTCAATGCCTTCGGGGGTGGCTTTGGCACCGACGGTTTTGGTCTTGAGCATGATGTTGTCAAAGCGTGGCGTGTTCATCTTTTGCCACACCTTGACCAGGTCGCGGTCAGCGCCCTGCATCAGGCCGTCGAGCATTTCAACCACCTTAAGATGACCACTGCAGCGAATACGCAGGCACACCTTTACTTACTGACGCGCAGCTGCCCTCTTGTTAGACGCTACACGCCGGCGCAGCCACCATCAGAGCGCGGATCTGTCGCCCCTTCGATCAGTCCACTGGAGTGGACTGCGATTGCCCCCGCATGGCCCATCATGTCCGTATAGTCCGCGACGAGTTCGACGTCGTGTCCGGCGGCAATCAATTCGTCCACCAGCTTTGCCGGAAAACGTCCTTCCAGCTTGAGGTTGGTGGAGACATCCCCCCATGTACGGCCTAACAACCATCGTGGTGCGCTGATCGCCGCCTGCATGTCTTGACCAAACATGACGTGACGGGTGAAAACTGCTGCCTGC
>MERZ01000093.1:0-8139 GCA_001770785.1 Burkholderiales bacterium RIFCSPHIGHO2_12_FULL_61_11 | reverse complement strand
TGCCGGGTTAAGGGTATGGAAAGGCAGCTTGCCCGGCTGCAGGCGATTTGGTTCGTTGTCCAATGTGAAGCTTGCGCCCCGGTTTTGCCAGACGACGCCGGTACCGGGCACCACCACGCCACTTCCGAATTCCCAGAACACGCTTTGAATATAGCTGACCACGCGGCCATGGCTGTCGGCGGCACCCATCCAGATCGTGTCACCCGGCTTGGCCACATGCGGCCAAGGCGCGGCATTGGAGCGATCAATAAAGGCGGCTTCAAGATCGAGCGCGCTACTGCTTAGCCAGTCCTGCGGGTTGACCGACATATGTGCTGGATCGGTGATGTGAGCATTACGCAAGATGAATGCGCGTTTGGTTGCCTCGACCAAGCCGTGGATATGAGCGAATCCTTCGCCGTCGGCGACATTCAATCTATCAAATAGGCCAAGAATCATCAACGAGGAGACGCCCTGTGTCGGCGGCGGCAGGTTGTAGACACGGCCGACCTTCAGATCCACCGACAAGGGAGCAAGCCGCTGCGCCTGGTAATTCGCCAGGTCGGATGCCCTGAGCGGACTGCCCACTCGCTCAAGACCTGCTGCCAGTGTGCGGGCAACGTCACCACGATAAAAATCATCGAGGCCGGCTTCGGCCATTCGCGACAACGTATCAGCCAATACCGGTTGTCGAAGGATCGTACCTTGAGCTGGCAAGCCGGCGGGCGCATATGTCGCAGCAAAGTCGTATTGCGGGGAGAGTTCTTCCCACTTGGTTTTTGTCAGCTCTGCTTGAGAGCGCGTAATCGGTACGCCGGACTTGGCGTGATGAATCGCGTCTGCCAGCAGGCGCTTCAGGGGCAATGGTGGTTGAGGACTGAGCCACCCCCGCGCGACATCAAGCGCGGCAGACCAGCCGCCGATGGCACCGGCAACGGTAAGCGCGGCACGCGGGCCCCGCGTCGGGATGGCAGCCTCATTGTGCTCTGCATAAAAGCCGGGGCTGGCGAGCGCGGCCGCCGGGCCGCAGGCCTGGATCGCTACGGGCTCGCGACCAGGCTCGCTGATCAGCCAGAAGCCGTCGCCGCCGATGCCATTCATATGCGGATACACAACGGCGATGGTCGCGGCGGCGGCAACCATCGCTTCGATCGCATTGCCACCGTCTCGCAATACGGCCGCACCGGCCTGCGAAGCAAGATGATGCGGTGCGGTGACCATTCCACCGATGCAGGTTCTACTGTGCAACATTATTTTTTCCTAATTTCAATGGGGTGAGATTTACCAATCCAGATCACGACCTCTTCAGTCGCCAACGAAACCGAGGGTACTGTCATGTCTGCCTGTCTCCTACCAACCGATCGCTTTCGGCAACCAGGTCGCAATTTTTGGAAAGAAGAAAAGCAGCGCCACCGTCACACCCTGCATCGCGATAAACGGCACGACACCTTTGTAAATGTCCTTGGTCGTTATCTCCGGCGGCGCCGCACCCTTCAGGTAAAACAGCGCCCATCCGAACGGTGGCGTCAGGAACGATGATTGCAGGGTGGCCGTGATCAGCATGGCCAGCCAGATCGGGTCGACTCCCTGCGCCAGCAGAATGGGCAGGAACAGAGGCACCGCGATGTAGCTGATTTCAATCCATTCGACGAAGAACCCGAGCACAAAGATCAGGAACAGCATGAACCAGACTGCGGTGTTCACACCGCCTGGCAGCCAGGCAAACATATCGACGATCAGATATTCACCATGCAATCCGCGAAAGGCCAGGGCAAACACCTGCGCGCACATCAGGATGAACATCATCATGGCCGTGATCTTGGTGGTGTCGCGCACCACGGTGCGCAGCACGTTCCAGCTAAAGCGTCGCGAGACGATGGTCACGATGATGGCGCCCAGCGCGCCCATTGAGGCAGCCTCCGTGGGTGCCGCAATGCCGCCGACGATGGAGCCAAGTACCGCGACGACCAACAGCACGGGTGGTATCACCACCTTAAGAAAGCGCATCCATAGCTCGGGGCGGGTGACGCTGTCGCGTTCGTCTTGCGAAATCGGCGGCATCGAGTCGGGTTTTAGCCAGCCCATGACCAGCAGATAAACAATATAGACGAGCGCCAGTAGCACGCCTGGCCCAACTGCAGCCGCAAACAAGGTGCCGACCGACAGCTGCATGATGTCCGCCAGCAGGATCAGGATCAGGCTCGGTGGAATGATCTGCCCGAGCGTTCCCGACGCACAAATGACGCCGCATGCGACGCTTTTGTCGTAACCGCGCTTGATCAATGTCGGCAAAGTGAGCAAGCCGAGCGTGATGACCGTCGCGCCAACGATACCGGTCATTGCTCCCATCAACACACCGAAGAGCACGATGCCGATTGCCATGCCGCCCCGCAAACGACCCGCCAGATGGCCCAATACGTCGAGCAAGTCGTCGGCCAGCCTCGACTTCTCCAGCATCACGCCCATGAAGATAAAGAGCGGAATCGCCAGCCATTGATAACCAGTAGCGATGCCAAACAGGCGTGCCGGCAGCAAGTTGAAGAGCGACGTGCCGAAGCCAAGCGCGCCGAAGGTAAAGCCCACAGTTGCCAGCGACAGTGCCACCGGCACACCGATCATCAGCAACAGGAAGAAGCCAACCAGCATCAGGATGGCAAGGATCTCAAATTCAGGCATGTGTCTCCTCGCTTTTCTCTTGATTGCACATGCACAAACGCAGGAGTTCGCCGATGCTTTGAATCAGCAGCAATGTGAACCCGATCGGCAGCAAGGCTTTGATTGCCCAACGGTAGGGCAGGCCGCCCGGGTCGGCCGAGATCTCCCCGATTGAATACGATTGTTCGACGTAGTTCATCGACAGCCAGATGATCACGCAGCAGATGCCGATTTGCAGCAGGAGCGACAGCACGTCAACCAGCAATTTCGTTTTTTTCGAATAATGCGCATAGAAAAGATCGACGCGCACATGACCATCCTTCAGTGACGCATAGCTCATGCCGAAAAGGATCAGGGCGCCCATCAGGTGCCACTCAAGCTCCTGACCCCATACCGTGCCGTAATTGAACGTGTAGCGCAGTAGGACATTGCATGTCATCAGGACGATGATCAGCAGAGCCACCCAGGAGGCGGCTCTGCCGATCGCGTCAATGACAGCCTCGATTGACCTGACGGTCAATAAGCTGGCTCTGTTCGTCATTGATGATGCCCAGGGCTATGACTGGATCTTGTTGTGGTAGGCCGTCTCGCTGTACTTGGACCATGCGTCGTACTTGGTCTTGTACGCCATGTACGAGTCATGCACCTTCTTCGTCAGCGGGTCCTTGGCGATCGCTTCGGCCAGCACCTTGCCGGTTTCGGCACGCAAGGCGTTGATGACAGCGTCCGGCAAGGGGCGGGCAATGACGCCTTGCTTCTTCACCAGGTCGTCCATCGCCTCGGCATTGTTACGCTGGCACCAGCCTTCGCTGATCACGTTGCACGCAGCCGATGCATTGGCAACAATCGCCTGCAAATCTTTCGGTAGTTTTTGCCATGCGGCCTTGTTGATCAGCAGTTCGGACACGGTCGACGACTCGTGCCAACCGGTGGTGTAGTAATACTTCGCCGCTTTTTGCAGTCCGAGTTTGCGGTCCTGGAAAGGTCCGACGAATTCCGCGGCATCGATCACGCCCCGTTCCAGCGCAGGGAAGATTTCGCCGCCCGGCAGCAGCTTCACGTCGACGCCAAGCCGTGAATAGACTTTCCCGGCCAGTCCCGGAATGCGCATCTTCAAGCCCTTGAGGTCGGCAACCGATTTGATTTCTTTTTTAAACCAGCCGGTCATCTGCACGCCTGTATTGCCGCAAGGAAAAGCGACCATGCCGAAGGGAGCATAGACCTCGTTCCAGAGATCCATGCCGCCGCCGTCGTAAAGCCATCCATTCATGCCCTGGAAATTCAAGCCGAATGGGACCGCGGTGAAGTACTGTGCTGCGAAGGTTTTGCGCGAGGGGCTGCCGCCCGCGGCGGCGCGCTGGACCGGCCGCGTCAAGCACGACTTCACCGGCGGCAACAACGACGCCGACGCGCTGCCGCTCGACGGGCTGATCGCGGCGGCCGACGCGGTGCTGAGGCGCGAGGGACGCACGCTCGCGACCTACGGGCTGAACAGCGGTCCGCAGGGCTACCGGGCGCTGCGCGAATTCCTCGCCGGCAAGCTCAAGGCCGACGCGGGCATCGCCTGCACGCCCGACGACATCCTGATCACGTCGGGCTCGCTGCAGGGGCTCGACCTAGTGAACGGCACGCTGCTCGCGCGCGGCGATACCGTCATCATCGAGCAGGACTGCTACCAGGGCTCGATCAACCGGCTCACCTGCCTCGGCGTCACCCCGGTCGGCATCCCGCTCGACCGCGACGGCATGAGAATGGATGCGCTCGCGGCCGCGCTCGACGATCTCGGGCGCAGGGGCGTCCGCCCGAAGTACATTTACACCATCCCGACCGTGCAGAACCCGACCGGCACCATCCTGCCCGTGGAGCGGCGGCGTGAAATGCTGCGGCTGGCGGCGGCGCACGGCGTGCCGATCTTCGAGGACGACTGCTACTGCGATCTCATCTGGTCGGGGGAACGCCCGCCCGCGCTCTACGCCATGAGCGGGCACGGGGGCGTCATCCACATCGGATCGTTCTCGAAGTCGATCGCCCCGGCGCTGCGCGTCGGCTACATCGTGGCCCCCTGGGACGTGATGTCGCGCATCCTCGCGCTCAAGACCGACGCCGGCAGCGGCGCGCTGGAGCAGATGGTGCTGGCGGAGTACTGCGCGCGGCATTTTTCCAGGCACGTGCCCGCGCTACGGCGCAGCCTGCGCGCCAAGCTCGAGACGCTGATGGAGGCGTTGAGGGAGGACTTCGGGCCGGCGGCGGAGTTCGACGACCCCAAGGGCGGGATCTTCCTCTGGGTCAAGCTCCCCGACAACGTCGACACGATGAAGCTCTCCCAGCCGGCGCTCGCCGCGGGCGTCGCCATCAATCCCGGGCCCGAGTGGTCGGTGGACAAGGCCCACGGCCGCAGCCGGCTGCGGCTGTGCTTTGCGAGCCCGATCCACGAGGAAATCCACGGCGGAGTCGCGGCGCTGGCCGAGGTCTGCCGCCGCGAGTTCGGCGTGCCCGCGCCCGATCGCGCGCGATAGGGCCACCGGGGCGCGGCGGTCAGTATCCCGGGAAACCGGCCGTCAGCCGGGGTGCGGGGGGCATCGGGCCTTCCGGCGGGGATTCCCCGTCCTGCGCGGCCAGAAGGCCCGCCCTGCGAAGGGCGAACTCGTAGCGCGCGGCCGCGCCATGCAGTCGCGCCGACCACACCACGGAAGAAGCCTCGGCGCCCGAACCGGGCGTGGCAGAGAACCGGCCGAGCGCGCGCAGGACGAGATACGGGCCTTCCCGCCTCACCTCCGGGTTGTCGGCGAGGCGGTCGATGATCTCGACCAGGCGCTCGATGTCCCCGATGGCCGCGCGGCTGATCGTGAGGTCGGAATCCGACACCTTCCTGATGGCGTCGAGCGCGTTCTGTATCTCGCTTTCCCGGCCTGCCATTCCTGTCTGCCCGCAATGCCCATCAAAATAATGATAACTCCATGGTAGCGGGTTGGCGCCGGAATTGCGCGTCACGGAACCTATGATTCGTTGTAGTGGATCAACGATTTACAGGGCACGATCTGTCGCTAGGGCGCGACGTCGGAAATCCTGGGGAGGCGCGTCAGTGTCGGCGACGACGCGGCCGTGGGGGTTTGTTCTCGCACCCAACCCCCAAAATGCAAACCGGAGGGGACCACCCTCCGGTTATGCCTGTTGCGCGACTGCCCCCGGGCATCGCCCGGGGACAGCGCGTGTTATCTCCGGCGCCTCGAAACGGCCACCAGACCGAACAGGCTCAAGCCCACCAGCGCGAGGGTGCCGGGCTCGGGCACAGCGGCGATGCTGTTGCGCAAGTAGATGGTTTCCGGCACGCCAGTCAGTTGCCCATTCACGCCGTCGGTAACTTTTCCAAGCGCGAAATCGTTCAGGTCCACATGGCTGAAGTCACCCCAGTACTCGGAGGCGAACAGGTAGACCGTGTGGTCGGTGTGGCCGGCATTGGGCGCAACCACATTGGGCGCGATGATGAAATCATCCCAATCCGGATGCATGGCCCACTCGTCAGCCGTTGCGGTGCGCCACCCTTCCGCCGCCCGGTACGAAGCCGGCTGGATCTGGCCAGGGCCGAATTCATTGGGCGCGATAGGACCGGCATAGACCCAGTCGAGACCCGTGTTGTTGAAATTCAGCAGCACGTTGGCATCGGGAATGGGTGTCGCGTTATTGATGATGACTGCATTCGCCATGCCCGAAAGAAAGAGGCACGACGCGACCAGCAAGGCTTTGAGCTTCAACATCATGGGTCTCCCTGAGCTTGAATATAAATAAAGGTTTTTCAAGCCTTTGATCGCTTTTTTCATTTTCTTCCCCTTTTGATAATATGTTTCACATAGTTCCGACGCGGACTGCTTCAATGCAAAACCACTACGCAAAAACTGAGCCATCTTTTAATTGTTCTTAAAAATCAATGGGTTACATTTATCATTGGGTTGCGGTTAGGCTGCGTCTGTAAAAAAAACCGTCATTTTGCCCCTGGTAAATCGATGCAGTCCAAGTAGCCACCTTTATGCGGGCAAGTCAGCCGACGGAAGCGGCGGGGGCACCATCGAAGAGTTGCGCGAACAGATCATTGCCGTGGCGCTGGACCGGTCCTTTTTGCTCGACCCCTTGCCCACCGACGAATTTGCGTTCAAGCGAAGGGTGGACGCGGGCCAGGGACGCCTGACCCTGATCGCCAATGAAGTCGCTCGCCTCGCCGCGACCATCCTGGCCGAGTACTCAGTAGCCGCCCGCAAGATCAAGGACACCAAAAATGCGCCGGAGGCCACCACGGACGCCGCGCAGCAACTGGCGCGCCTGATGTCCAAACGCCTTCTGGCGAGCTCGCCGTGGGGCCCGCTGCAGCACTTTGCCCGCTACCAGAAAGCCGTCACCGCGCGGCTGGAGAAATACCACGCCGACCCGGCGCGCGATGCCGCCCGCATGAGTGAGCTGCGTCCGCTGGAACAACGCTACTGGCGTCTGGTCGACCTCCTCCCGCATGCAGAGGCCCGGTTTTACGGCCTTTTTTCTTGGGGCGCCGAGCATGGGCGCACTCTTGGAGGTGCAAGTCCTCGCGCGAGCTGGCCACAGGGAGCGTAGTGAAGGGCAATTGCATGAGGACGGCGGGGCACCTGGTGAACCTTGTTTTTCCGCACCTGGCCGTGCGCCAGTGGATGTTGTCGATGCCCAAGCGGCTGCGCTACTTTTTGCAACACTACGGGGCAGCACTGAACATGGCGTTGCGAATTTTTCTGCGGGTCATTGAGCACAGCCCGCACCGGCATTGCCCTAGTGCGGCGAGGCGTGACAAGGCATCGCTGCGACGGGGCGCAAGCACCGAACTCGCCTCTGCGGGCCGCGGTGACGGCCATGGCGCAGGCAGCACTCGTCAAGACAGCGACCGGGCAGACCGGCACACGCGGCAACGCGCCTGACTTGGCGCCGTCGGGCAATGCGGCAGGCGGTGCCGGTGTTGGTGTAGCCGTACCACCGGCCCAAGCGCCAGTACCGTATGCGTTCCGGGAACACATATGGCGCAACCGACGGCAATACAGTAAAGAGCTCAGGCGCTGGCGGTATCAGGCTTGGTGGCTGGCAGTTTGCTTAGTGGTTGCCAGTTATGCGGCAGCAAGGTCGCGAGGTCTTTGTTCAGCAGCGTTGGCAGGCGCTCAAACACGTCCTTGAGATAGGCCCACGGGTCATGCCCGTTGAGCTTTGCTGATTCGATCAAACTGAGTATCGAGGCTGCGCGCTCACCGGCCTGCAGTGATCCCACAAAAAGCCAATTTTTCCGGCCTACTGCGAGCGGCCTTATGGAATTTTCAGCAGCGTTGTTGTCGATCGGAACATTACCGTCTGCAAGATACCGCGTCAGCGCGCTCCAATTGCACAGGCTGTAATCGATGGCCTTTGGTAAGCGTTCCGGCAACCCATCTTGAAACCTGATCGATAACCCGGCAGTCTTGGATTTTTTCCAAGGAGATCGAGGTTATGGTTAGTAACAAA
>MERZ01000092.1 GCA_001770785.1 Burkholderiales bacterium RIFCSPHIGHO2_12_FULL_61_11 | reverse complement strand
ACGCTGCAACCCTGGCTGTCGGCGCGGTTCAAATGGCTGCCGCTGCTGGCCTATTCGTCGCTGGTGCGGGCCGGGCTGGTGGCCACGGGGGTGCTGACGCTCGCCATGGCATGGCCTTTTCCGCAGGCCTGGCCGCTGCTGCGCTTTGCAGCGGGAGTGACCAGCGCCGTGGTTTTTGTCTACACGTCGGGCTGGTGCTTGTCGCACCTTGCCAAGCTCGGCGTGCCGGCGCTGGGCGGCATCATTTATGCCGGGCCGGGCGCGGGCATTGTAGTGAGTGGCCTGTTTGCCAGCGCCATGGTGGCCTGGCACTGGAGCGCGGCTACCGGATGGCTGATTTTTGGGGTGCTGGCCTTTGTGCTCACCGGCGCGGTGTGGCGCATCCTGCGGGGTGACGAGCGCCTGGTTGCGCGGGTTCCCCGGCTTGTGTCGGGTGGCCCTGAGTTGGGCGCCGCGCCGCTTCAGCACGGCCACGCCGAGATGACGCTGTTGACGCTGGCCTACGGACTGGCCGGTTTTGGCTACATCATCACCGCCACCTTCTTGCCGGTGATTGCGCGGGCGGCGCTGCCCAGCTCCGCGTGGCTGGATTTGTTCTGGCCGATTTTTGGCCTGGGCGTGATGGTGGGCGCGCTGCTGGCCACGCGCATTCCACCCGGCAAGGATTTTCGGCTGCTGTTGGCCGCCTGTTATTTTTCGCAGGCGCTCGGCATTGCGGCCAGCCTCTGGAGCCCCAGCCTGGCGGGCTTTGTCGTCGGCAGCCTGCTGCTGGGCGTGCCGTTTACCGCGATTACTTTCTTTGCGATGCAGGAAGTGCGCCGTCTGCGCCCAGACAACGCCGCCAGTTTCATGGGTCTGCTCACGGCCACCTATGGCGTGGGGCAGATTCTGGGTCCGCCGCTGGTGGCCTTGCTGCTGCGGCATACCGGCAGCGCCAACGAAGGTTTTACGCTGTCACTGGCAATTGCCGGCGCCGCGCTGTTGCTGGGCGCCGCCCTGTATGGCTGGCTGGTCAGGGCCTACCCGGTCGTGAGACGTTAAAATATGCGCCTGCCTGCGTGCTGTCTCGGCGCGCTGGTGGTTTTTTTATTCCGGGGCCATGTAGAGGACCACCATGTATAAAAACCTCGCTGCTGCGCTCGTGGCCGCCTGTTTCGTTTCTCCCGTTTTTTCCCAGACACCGGCTGCTGGCAAAACGCCACTCAAAATAGGCTTCGTCTATGTCGCGCCCATCACCGAGGCCGGCTGGGTGTGCCAGCACGAAGAAGGCCATCTGGGCATGAATTTTCTAGTGCCGGGCGTGCAGGGCAAGCTGAACCAATAGGTACGCAGAGCACCATGAGTTACCAGATCAAGGAAATTTTTTACACCCTGCAGGGCGAGGGCGCCAACGCCGGCAGGCCAGCCGTTTTCTGTCGCTTCGCCGGCTGCAATCTGTGGTCAGGCCGCGAGGCAGATCGGGCCAGCGCTGTCTGCCAGTTTTGCGACACGGATTTTGTCGGGGCCGATGGCACGCTGGGCGGCAAGTTTGCTGATGCCGACGCGCTGGCGCGCCAGATCGAAGCGCAGTGGCCCGCCGGACACAGCCAGCACCGTTTTGTCGTGATGACCGGTGGCGAGCCGCTGCTGCAGGTCGATGGCGCCCTGATTGAGGCGCTCCATGCACGCGGCTTCCAGATTGCTGTGGAAACCAATGGCACGATTGCCGCACCCGAGGGCATCGACTGGATTTGCGTCAGCCCCAAGGCCGGCGCGCCCTGGATTCAACGCCAGGGCCATGAACTGAAGGTGGTCTGGCCCCAGCCGCAGCTCGATCTGGCCGAGCTGGAGGCCGCCAGCTTCATGCACCGCTTCCTGCAGCCCTTGGATAACGCCGAGCGGCAGCGCAACACCCAGGCCTGCATTCAACTGTGCCTGGAGCGGCCCGCCTGGCGGCTCAGCCTGCAGACCCACAAAATTACGGGCATCCGATGAGGTCCCAATTTTGCTCAACGAGGAGCCTGGCGACCTGAGGTAGGCTTGCGGTCATGAAAGCCTATCGTGCCCCGATTCTGTATTTTTCTGGCCCCGCCGAAGCCATGCTGGAATCCGACGGCCTGCTGGTCGTCGGACCCGATGACCAGGGACGGCAGCGGGTGAAAGCGCTGGGCAATTACGCTGGACTGGCGGCGCGCTTTGCCGAGGTGCCCACCGAGCAGCTGCCTGGCCGCATCATCGCGCCTGGCTTTGTCGACATGCACATTCATTACCCGCAACTCGACGTGATCGGCTCACCCGCCGAGGGCTTGCTGCCGTGGCTTGAGAAATACACCTTTCCCCATGAAAAACGCTTCTGTGCCACCGAATACAGTGCGCAGGCAGCCAGGTTTTTCATCGCAGAACTGCTGCGTAACGGCGTCACCACGGCGCTGTCATTTGCCACTTCGCATCCCGCATCCGTCAACGCGCTGTTTGCCGAGGCGCAGCAGCACAGCCTGCGCCTGATCACCGGCAAATGCCTGATGGACCAGCACTGCCCCGATGGCGTGCGCGATGAAACGCGGCAGAGCCTGATGGACACCGAAGCGCTCATCAAGCGCTGGCACGGCGTGGATCGGCTCGGCTACGCCGTCACGCCGCGCTATGTGCCCAGTTGCAGCGCGGCGCAATTGAGCGGCGCGGGTGAGTTGGCCGCCAAATATCCCGGCGTGTGGATCCAGTCCCACGCCGCCGAGAACAAGGACGAAATCGCCTGGGTGCGCCAGCTTTATCCGGACGCGCGCAGCTATTTGAGTGTCTACGACAAGTTTGGCCTGCTGCGGCCGCGCGCCGTTTACGCGCACTGCCTTCACATCGACGATGAAGACCGGGCGCTGCTGCGCGACACCGGCGCGGCCGCGGCTGTGAGCCCCACCAGCAACCTGTTTCTTGGCAGTGGTTTTTTTGACTATGTGGCCGCCGATCGCGCAGGTTTCCAGTACGGCCTGGCCAGCGACGTCGGCGGCGGCACGAGTTTCAGCCCGTTTCACACCATGCTGGCGGCGTATTACGTGGGCCGGGAAGGGCAGGGCAAGAGCGGCGTGTCGCTCGGCCCCCAGCACTTGTGGTGGCAGCACACCGCTGGCGCGGCGCGGGCGCTGGGCCTGGAGGGCGTGGTCGGCAACCTGCTGCCCGGCTGCGAGGCCGACTTCGTGGTGCTCAATCCGCAGGCCACGCCGCTGCTGGCCCGCAAAACCGCGCAGGCCGGCAGCTTGGATGAACTGCTGTTTGCAATGATTGTGCTGGGGGACGACCGGCTGATTGAGCGAACCGTGATTTCGCAGGCTGGCAGCTTATCCATGGTCTGAAATTGTGACTGAAATCCTGCCCTGGCCCTTTATCCTCGCCTATGGTGGCGCGGGGAACGACTGATTGCCGGCTCGTCGTAAGTCAGTGAGATTCGGAATAAGCCACCTTCGCGAGCGTCGAACGCATGCACGTGGCTGGTCATACCTGTGGGCACTTTCCAGGTTGCGACCGCGCGTGGATCGAGAAGCGCGCGATAGATGCTCGCGAGGGCGCTTTTATGTGCAGGCTGATGCGGATAGAACTCATGCCTCTGCCGTCCAACGTGAAAATAACCGCGCGCAGGCTGCGTGTTGATTGTCATGTTAAACAGTTTGGGGCCATTTGATTTGCACTTTCCGGCTATTGGCAAGACAGTCGCGAAGGTACAAGTTAATGAGACTCTGATACGGAACACCTGTCTCATCGGCCATTCCCTTGAAATACTCGACAACATCTTCTGACAGTCGCATCGTGACGGGCTTCTTCAGCTTGGATGCGTATGGGTTCCTGCGAGACTTCAGTTTGGAGAGATCGTATTCTGCTTTCATTTATGTCCACCTCGATAGAACGCGCTTTCACGCTTGGTTGCCTTGCGGGCCGAGATGATTCGAATAACTGCACCATGCTCCTGCTCGCAATGGCAGACGATGAGCAACTTGGCTGCCGAGCTCATGCCAAGCATCAGGAATCTCTCTTCTTCAAATGAGTGATCCTCATCGAAGAACTGAACGCCAAATTCGTCGAAAAAGATCGACTTGGCTTCTTCAAAAGACACTTGATGCTTCTTGAGATTTGCAGCGGCTTTAGGCTCATCCCACTCGAACTTAATCATAAGTACATTGTATTTATGATTTTCAACACGTCAAGCCACAAAATGTGAAGCTGTTCAACGTTTGACATCACCGGCGCTGCGCGGCTTTGTCGCGCAGCGCCCGGTGGAAGGACGGGTTGGGCACCGACGCACCTACTACTGCGGAATTTCAGGCTCAACGAGCATTGCCAACTGCGCAAGCGATTCCTGCCAGCCGAGATAGCACATTTCTACGGGAATCACGTCTGGAATACCCTCCTGCACGACGCTTAGGTCGGTACCACAGGAAACCGGTTTAAACGAAACGGTGACCTGCATGACTCCAGGCAGATTTGGGTCATCAAACTTGTCGATATATCGAAGAAGCTCGTTTGGCATGAGTTCAAGGTATTCACCGCCAAACGAATGACTGTGTTGCGTTGTGAAGTTAGTGAATGACATTTTGAATGTCCCGCCAACCCTCGGTTCCATGTGGTGAACCGTGCAGGTGAAGCCATGAGGAGGAATCCATTTGGCTATGGCCTCTGGCGTAGTAAATGCTCGATATACGCGCTCTGGCGGAGCTTTCAGTACTCGGTGAAGACGAACAGTGCCTGTCATGATGTTGCTCTCCTTTTTCGTTGGAATTGACGTCATTTCCTACGCGCTATATGGGCTCGGCTCTCTACTGCCTTAGGCACGCTCAGCATCAGCGGCGGCGCGTAGCGCCGTCCGCTGCATGCTGTTGTTAGACGACGCACCTCGCAACATGCTAAGGCTTCCTCGCGGTAACGAGATGCGCCGACAAATGGAACGTAGCTCGTCCATCAGCGGTGGCGTAGGAACTGAGAGCTTGCGCAGCTTCCTGCAGTATGCGGCCAATCTGGTCCTCGCTCAGAATGACTCCCATCACCGGCAACCATCCCCTCAGGTCGGCTTCGACCATGGTCCGAATGCTGGGGAACTGCGCCGTCCCGCGATGGGTGGTGATTTCGGCTGAGGCCACCCCGGCCTCCGAAAACAACGTGGCCAGATCTTTCCGATTGCCGAGCACGAATGGCGCACGCAGGGCATCGGCTGCTTGCCGCCCCGCCGTTCGCTCCAGCAGCGCCACCTCGGACGCGTATGCGGGTATGTTGTCAAGAGAGTCCCAGACCGCAACGGCCAACCGTCCCCCGGGAGTCAGGACGCGAAGCATCTCGCGAAGCGCTTGGCGCTGGTCCGTGAAGAACATGAGGCCAAACTGGCTCACGACTGCGTCGAACGATTGATCAGGGAACGGCAGTGACTCGGCGACTCCCTCTCGCCACTCGGTGGCCGGCGCGAGCTGTTTCGCTACTGCAACCATTCCGGGACTCGGGTCAACCCCCACAACACGCCCGGTTGATCCGATTCGCGGGGCGATTTCACGCGCAAGAATCCCTGTGCCACAGGCAACATCCAGCACTCGTTGACCGGGCTGAACTTGCGCCGCATCTGCGACTTTCGGAGCCCATTGTCCGAAGAGCGCGGGCACGAACAGCGCTTCGTAAGCGTTCGCAGCATCGATCTGAGCTTGTAGCGTCGGTTCACTCATGTCGTGTTCCTCTTCGCGCCGTCTAACGAATGAAAGGGACTTCCCCGTCCCAGGCGAGCCGCGCGTCTTTCGAGTTGCGGTTTACGGCATCAATGTGCCACGATGGAGAGGTCAAACTTTTCATCAACTCACCTGAGAGGGGGAATCATGGCCATTATCACCATCGGAATCGATCTCGCCAAGAACGTTTTTGCCGTGCATGGCGTAAATGAGTCGGGTAAAGCTGAACTTGTGCGCCCCGAAGTCCCACGCGCCAAACTACTCGAACTGATTGCAAATCTGCCACCCTGCCTGATCGGCATGGAAGCCTGCTCAGGCGCGCACCACTGGGCCCGCGAGTTCATCAAATTTGGCCACTCCATTCGCCTGATGGCCCCCAAGTTTGTTGCACCTTACCGCATGAGCGGAAAACGCGGCAAGAACGACGCGGCGGATGCAGCAGCCAAGGTAAGGGGCGCGCCGCTTTTGGCGCGTCCCGCTTGACCGCAGTGTTAGGCGAATTTCACGCCCACTTTTTGCCGAGTTCTTCTAAGCCAGCCTTTTGCAAATCCTCTGGGCTCATCAGAACGCGAAATTTACAACTGGCCTCGAAGTTGAGAAAGAAGGGTTCTGCAAAGAAGGGTATATCCGACGGAGTTTTTACGTCAATGACGAAGATTCCGCCGCGTTTTCCGTCTTGCTCCCCAAAGTAGGCCGTCTCTGGCTTGATGGTTTCGAGGATACGCCCAATGATTTCGCCCGCCTTGCCGCTTCTGACGAGGGAGCTGAAAGGCTCAAGTGGGAATTCGACTGTAAGTAACATTTTCATGTAATGACCTCCTTTTGTTGCGGCATTTAAAGGCGGTGCCGCATACGCCTAACGTGGAGTTGAGCGGCCTGCGCGGCTTTTCGCGCAGGTCCGCTCGAACGCAGGGTTAGAGCGCAACTGTTCGAATCGCATGATCTTTCAGACAACTGCTATATGTAAGCAACCATCCGAGTAAGGTGCTTAACCGATCTGTGTGCATAGGGCTTCGGTTCCGTGTCGAGCGACCAGTTAGACCTCAGATGTGAGCCCATGACGCAAGACCCCCTCGTTCGTGGCGCCGCTCCGCAACTGGGAAATAAGCGCGTGAACTATTGCGCAAGATCCTTCGTTGCAGCCCAAGACTAGATTCATCATCTGAACTGTCTGTCGAATCCGAGTGTTCTGCGTCCTTGAGACTGCCGCAAGCGCTTCAGCGCAATGCATTTCATTCGACCCAGTGCCGACGTGCTTTTCCAACAAGAGAGCTGCAGCTGGAGGAGACAGACTGACTGACCGAAGCTTCTTCAGGACTCGGTTGGGCATAACGAGCCCAGCTACAAGAGCTTAGCCTTAAGCTCACGGGACTTGACATCGAATTCGTCTTGAGAAATGATGTTTTCGTCTAGAAGCTTCTTCCACCGCAAGAGGTCTTCATACGCCCTTGAACTTGACCTCTCATCGAAGGCGTCGTCGATTCGGGGCCTAAGCTTTTTATATAGCGGCAGCGCGGCAAAAATAGCCAGACTGAGTGCCCCGTACCAAATGCCTCCGTACGCCAATACATTTCCCAACTCCCTTATTCCAAGGAAGTCGTGAATGCTTGCGCCCACGACAAACATCAGGCCGCCTACCGCTGCGTTGGCGATGAGGACTTTCTTCATTCAACTTCTCCTTTTCCGGACCGGCGCTCTGAAGCTTGAATGTAACAACCGAACTGAGGTCTAACGATTAGCGTTTATCTGCCGCGCCGCGATGCTGATAGAAACCAAGAGCGCCTCCCGCGGCAGATAAACCATGTTGGACTGAACCACCGGCACCAATGCTGGACTGCGGCCTGTTCAGGCTAGAGGGGTTTGTAAGCTTGACCCCGATTGACTTTGCGCATTATGGCCCAGCACAGGGGAGCATTTGAACGGTGGCAGATCGTACAAACGCACAAAGGCGGCGCGCAAAGTGCCCGGCACGAACGCGCCGTGCCCTGTTTGTAGCGCGCCCCCAGTACGACGCCCAAGGTCTGGCCCAACACCTTTGCAGTGCTGCTGCGTTTGGCCGCTGATTTGCCACGCTGCACTTCATGGCGGCCCCTGGCCCGGCGGACGCGCGTTGCAGTCAATCACAGGCAGGCGGGCGGCCCCCGGCAACACCTGCGTCACGCGCAGCCGACCCACCATGCAACACGAACACAAGCCCACATCCATCCTG
>MERZ01000091.1 GCA_001770785.1 Burkholderiales bacterium RIFCSPHIGHO2_12_FULL_61_11 | reverse complement strand
GCTTTTTGGCAGCTTGAACGAGGGGTTGTTTGCGCGGGCTCATGAAGTCGCCGACCTCAGGCGTGCGTCGGCGGTTGTCGGGTTTTGCCAATTTTCATCATGAAAAAAACAATTGTCGCCCAAAGTCCTGACGCTCTGTGAACCGGCTCCTTAAACGAGAAAAATAACGGCGGCAAGGGCCAGTCCACCAAGTGCCAGATTGAGCCCGGACAGCGTGGCGATCTGTCCCACGCGGCGCCCGCCTTCGGGCCAGTCCGTCGCGGCCACGGCCTGCTTCAGGCGCCGGAAAGCTCCGAAATAAAGATGACCGAAAAGCGCAAACATCAGCAGCCCGATGCCGAACATCAGATGCCAGCCCGCAGGCGCATTTTTCATCCCGACACCCAGCAGCATGGCCAGACCGGTGAGCAGAAGCAAGCCGATGGCGAGCCAGACCAGGGTGAAAAATTTCCCCAATGCCAGGGCAATCAAGGGCAATCGCTGAGGCGGGGCGAGAGCCGCGGCTGCGGGACGCATTGCAAGAAGCATAAAACTGATGCCCCCCAGCCAGACGATGGCAGCGACGATGTGCAGAAATTTCATCAGGGCGGGCATCGGCGTCTTTCAGGAAAAAAAGGGGGGCCTATAAGGCCGAAGGATACTGGCATTTTTGCGGGCCTTGCAGGATGCGCAGCAGGCGCATGCTTTGATTGTCGCCGGCCAAGCTCGCCTTGCTTGCCGTACGGCCATTGGGCGACATCACAGCAGCGCGCAGGAAAATTTCAGAAACGCTCGGGTTTCTACGTATAATCAAAGGCTTTGCTGGTAACTGTAGTAACCGGGCTATGTAATCTGCACGTAATTTGTGAGAGTGAAAATGACAAATTCGCCGGTTCATGCCAAAGCAAAAGATTCAGCATCAGAGATTGATGCTGAAGATGAAAATTTCAAGCCGCTGACGCGCGAACAAGCGCAAAAGCTGCGTGAAGCCAGTCCCTCGCTGTCGCCCTGGTGGGTAGTGGCGTGGCAACTGGTGGCCGGGGTGGTGGTGGCAGGGGTCGCCTGGGCGCTGACCGGCAGAGGTGAGGTGGCCTGGTCGGCTTTCTACGGCGCACTGGCGGTCGTGATTCCGGCGGCGCTGTTTGTGCGCGGCTTGACCAGCAAGGTGGCATCCATGAACCCGGGCGCTGCGGTGGTCGGATTTTTTTTGTGGGAAATGGTCAAGATTGGCCTGACGGTGGCGATGTTGTTCGCAGCGCCGCGGCTCATTGAGAATTTAAGCTGGCCTGCCATGTTGGCGGGTCTGATAGTGACGATGAAAGTGTATTGGGGTGTCCTCTGGTTCAAGCCAAAGCATCCCGCTACGCACCAACCTTAACGAGACGAGTAGATAGATGGCTGCTGAAAACGGACCTACCGCCGGCGAATACATCGGGCACCACCTGACTCATTGGCAGAACAAGCCAATGGAGGGCGTCATTGATTTCTCGGTATACAACCTTGACTCGATCATCTGGGCCGTTGTTCTCGGCATCGTCGGCAGCTTTTTCCTCTGGAAAGCAGCGCGCGCCGCAACCTCGGGCGTGCCGGGTCGCTTTCAGGCTGCCGTCGAGATTCTTGTTGAAATGGTCGATAACCAGGCCAAGGGCATCATTCACAATGCCAAGAGCCGCAAGCTGGTCGCGCCTCTGGCGCTGGCCGTCTTCATCTGGATTTTCCTGATGAACGCCATGGACTTGCTGCCCGTCGATCTGTTGCCCAAAGTATGGGAAACCCTCTTCGGTGCCATGGGCCTGGATACCCATCACGCTTACCTGCGCGTCGTTCCGACCGCCGATCTCTCCACCACCCTGGGTCTTTCGGTGTCCGTGTTGCTGGTCTGCGTTGCCTACAACATCAAGATCAAGGGAATGAGCGGCTGGGTGCATGAGCTGTTCACGGCACCCTTTGGCAATCATCCGATTTTATGGCCCATCAACTTCCTGATGCAGATGATCGAGTTCGCGGCGAAAACTGTCTCGCACGGCATGCGGCTGTGGGGCAACATGTATGCGGGTGAACTCGTGTTCATGCTGATTGCGCTGATGGGCGGAGCCGCCGCCATGTCGCTGTCGGGCATTTTCCTGCCCATCGGGCAGATCCTCGCTGGCACGGCATGGTCGATCTTTCATATCTTGATCATCACCTTGCAGGCCTTCATTTTCATGATGCTGACGCTGGTGTATGTGGGGCAGGCCCACGATCATCACTGAAGTTTTGTCAGTCTGGTTTTTTCTTTTGTTTGTTGGTTAACTTAAATCCATAGGAGCTTTAAATGGAAAATGTTCTCGGTCTCGTCGCTTTGGCCTCTGGCCTGATTATTGGCCTGGGCGCTGTCGGCGCATGTATCGGCATCGGCATCATGGGTAGCAAATACCTCGAAGCCGCGGCCCGTCAGCCTGAACTGATGAATGAACTGCAAACCAAGATGTTCCTGCTCGCAGGTCTGATCGACGCCGCGTTCCTGATTGGTGTCGGTATCGCAATGATGTTCGCATTTGCCAATCCTTTTGTACTGAAGTAAGTCATCGTCACAAACCCCCGATAGAAAGGTGTTGCCGTGAGTATTAACGCAACCCTGTTCGTTCAAGCGATTGTTTTCGCGATTCTGGTGTGGTTCACAATGAAATTTGTGTGGCCGCCCATCATGAAAGCGCTGGACGAGCGGGCTCAAAAAATCGCTAATGGCCTGGCCGCTGCCGAGAAAGCCAAGTCTGAACTTTCCATGGCCAACAAGCGCGTGGAAGAAGAGCTCGGCAAATCGCGCAACGAGTCGGCAATACGCCTGGCCGAGGCCGAGCGCCGTGGCCAGTCCCTGATTGAAGAGGCAAAGGCCAAGGCTGCGGAGGAAGGCAACAAGATCATTGCCGCCGCCAAGGTTGAAGCCGAGCAGCAAACCGTCAAGGCCCGCGAAACCCTGCGCGAGCAGGTCGCCGCGCTGGCCGTCAAGGGGGCCGAGCAGATTCTGCGCAAGGAAGTCAATGCCGGTGTGCATGCTGACTTGCTGGGCCGCCTGAAGACCGAACTCTAAGCGAGCATAAATATGGCCGAACTAGCCACCATTGCCCGTCCCTACGCTGAAGCGCTGTTCAAGGCCAGTAGCGCGGGTGCGTCGTCGGGCTCAGGCGCTGACCTGGCTGGCACGACTGCCTGGCTCGATGAGCTGGCGGTCATTGCCGCCGATCAGCGCTTGCAGCAGTTTGCCGACAATCCCGGCGTGACCGCGGCCCAGACCTTTGATGTGATTTCCAGCGTCGTTAAAGCGACGCTGCCGGAAGCTGCAAAGAACTTCCTGCGTGTCGTGATCGACAACGGACGAATCAGCGTGCTGCCGGAAATTGCCAGTCAGTTCCGGACCCTGAGGAATGCACGAAGTGGCTGCTCGGACGCTACCGTGTACAGCGCGTTTGCGCTCGAGGGTACGGCGCTGGCTGATCTGGCGGCGACGCTGGAAAAGCGCTTTGGCCGCAAGCTCAATCTCAAGGTTGAGCTGGAGCCGGCCCTGATTGGCGGCGTACGTGTCGTGGTGGGTGACGAGGTGCTGGACACTTCGGTGAAAGCCCGTTTAGAGCAAATGAAAGTGGCGCTGATTTCCTGATCTGCGCCCAGGCGTTACATCCGGTTTTTAGCCAACAACATAGAAAGAAGGAAAGAGTCATGCAACTCAATCCCGCAGAAATTTCTGAACTGATCAAGAGCCGCATTGAAGGCTTGACGGTCAGTGCCGACATCCGTAACCAGGGGACGGTTGTGTCGGTGGCCGACGGCATCGTTCGTATCCATGGTTTGTCCGATGTGATGCAGGGCGAGATGCTGGAATTCCCGGCAACCGCTGATGGCACGCCCACCTATGGTCTGGCGCTGAACCTCGAGCGCGACTCGGTCGGCTCGGTGGTTCTTGGCGAGTACGAACACATCGCTGAAGGCGACACCGTCAAGTGCACGGGCCGCATCCTGGAAGTGCCGGTCGGTCCCGAGTTGCTGGGCCGCGTGGTCAACGCGCTGGGTCAGCCGATTGACGGCAAAGGCCCGATCAACGCCAAGATGACCGACGTCATTGAAAAGGTGGCGCCGGGCGTGATCGCGCGCCAGTCGGTAAGCCAGCCACTGCAAACCGGCCTGAAGTCCATCGACTCCATGGTGCCGATTGGCCGTGGCCAGCGCGAGCTGATTATTGGTGACCGCCAGACCGGCAAGACCGCGGTAGCGATTGACACCATCATCAACCAGAAGGGCACCGGCGTTTCCTGCGTCTATGTCGCGATCGGCCAGAAGGCCTCGTCCATCAAGAACGTGGTTCGCTCGCTGGAGCAAGCTGGTGCCATGGATTACACCATTGTGGTGGCGGCCTCGGCCTCCGATTCGGCGGCCATGCAATATGTGAGCGCCTACTCTGGCTGCACCATGGGCGAGTATTTCCGCGATCGCGGCGAAGACGCGCTGATTGTGTATGACGACCTCTCCAAGCAGGCTGTGGCTTACCGTCAGGTGTCGCTGCTGCTGCGCCGCCCGCCAGGCCGTGAAGCCTATCCTGGCGACGTGTTCTATCTGCACAGCCGTCTGTTGGAGCGTGCCGCCCGCGTGAACGAGAAGTATGTCGAAGACTTCACCAAAGGCGCTGTCAAGGGCAAAACCGGTTCACTGACCGCACTGCCCATCATTGAAACGCAAGCCGGTGACGTGTCCGCTTTCGTGCCGACCAACGTGATCTCGATTACCGATGGCCAGATTTTCCTGGAAACCAGCCTGTTCAACGCCGGTATCCGTCCCGCGATCAACGCCGGTATCTCGGTGTCCCGCGTTGGCGGCGCGGCCCAGACCAAGCTGGTGAAAAACCTGTCTGGCGGTATCCGGACCGACTTGGCGCAGTACCGCGAACTGGCTGCGTTTGCGCAGTTTGCTTCCGATCTGGACGAGGCCACCCGCAAGCAGCTGGACCGCGGCGCCCGCGTGACCGAACTGCTCAAGCAGGCGCAGTATGCGCCTTTGTCCATCTCCAACATGGCGGCCACGCTGTTCTCGGTGAACAAGGGCTTCATGGACGATGTGGATGTCAAGAAGGTACTGGATTTCGAGCGTGGCCTGCATGGCTGGCTGAGAGACAAAAACGCCGCCTTGATGGCCAAACTCGAAGCCAACAAAGCCATGGACAAGGATGCCGAGGCCGAGCTGAACACGGCGGTGACCGAATTCAAGAAGACGTTTTCCTGAGCTTGCCTGAATACCGGCAAGCGTTCTAGAAACCCATAGGAACCCCTTAGGAAACATATGGCAGTAGGCAAGGAAATACGCGGCAAGATCAAGTCGGTGGAAAACACCCGCAAGATCACCAAAGCCATGGAAATGGTGGCGGCCTCCAAAATGCGCAAGGCGCAGGAGAGGATGCGCGCCGCCCGTCCTTACAGCGACAAGATCCGCAACATCACCGCCAACCTGAGTCAGGCCAACCCCGAATACACCCACGCGTTCATGGAGTCCAACGACGCCAAGAGCACCGGTTTTATCGTGGTGAGCACCGACAAGGGTCTTTGCGGTGGCTTGAACACCAACGTGCTTCGCATGTTGACCGCCAAGCTCAAGGATCTGCAGGCCGCCGGACATGATGCCCAGGCCGTAGCCATTGGCAACAAGGGCTTGGGCTTCCTCAACCGCGTGGGCGTCAAGGTGGTGTCCCATGCGACGCATCTGGGTGACAAGCCGCACCTGGACACCTTGATCGGCCCCGTCAAGGTGCTGCTCGATGCGTACAGCGAAGGCAAAATCAATGCGGTGTACATCTGCTACACCAAATTCATCAACACGATGAAGCAGGAGCCGATGGTGGAGCAATTGCTGCCGCTCACCGCTGACCACCTGCAGGCCGACAAGGACCAGCATGGCTGGGACTACATTTACGAGCCCGACGCGCAGACCGTGATTGACGATTTGATGGTGCGCTACGTGGAAGCGCTGGTATTTCAGGCTGTGGCCGAAAACATGGCCTCGGAGCAGTCAGCCCGCATGGTGGCCATGAAGTCCGCCACTGACAACGCCGGCAGTGTAATAGACGAACTCAAACTGATTTACAACAAGACGCGTCAGGCGGCGATCACGAAAGAACTTTCGGAAATCGTTGCTGGTGCCGCAGCGGTTTAAACCGCAATTCAAGATTCAAAGAACGGAAAAGGATTCGGTCATGGCTCAAGAGAATCTACAAGTGAACAAAGGCGCTCAAGGCAAGATTGTTCAGTGTATTGGCGCGGTGCTGGACGTGGAATTTCCGCGTAACCAGATGCCCAAAATTTATGATGCGCTCAAGATGGAAGGCTCCTCGCTGACGCTTGAAGTCCAGCAGCAGTTGGGTGACGGTATTGTGCGCACCATTGCGCTGGGCACGTCCGACGGCATGCGCCGCGGCAACGTGGTGTACAACACCGGTGCGCCTATCACGGTTCCCGTGGGCAAAGCCACGCTGGGCCGCATCATGGACGTGCTGGGTGCGCCGATTGACGAGCGTGGCCCCGTTAATCAGGAGCTCACCGCGGCCATCCATCGCAAGGCACCCGCTTATGACGAGCTGAGCCCTTCGCAGGAGCTGCTCGAAACCGGCATCAAGGTGATTGACCTGATCTGTCCGTTTGCCAAGGGCGGCAAGGTCGGTCTGTTCGGTGGCGCTGGTGTCGGCAAGACCGTGAACATGATGGAACTCATCAACAACATTGCCAAGGCGCACTCGGGCCTGTCGGTGTTTGCCGGTGTTGGCGAGCGTACCCGCGAAGGCAATGACTTCTACCACGAGATGGCCGAGTCCGGCGTGGTGAATCTTGAGAACCTGGGTGAATCCAAAGTGGCCATGGTGTACGGCCAGATGAACGAGCCCCCGGGCAACCGTCTGCGCGTGGCGCTGACCGGCCTGACGATTGCCGAGTCTTTCCGTGACGAAGGCCGCGACGTGCTGTTCTTCGTGGACAACATCTACCGCTACACGCTGGCCGGCACCGAAGTGTCCGCGCTGCTCGGTCGCATGCCTTCCGCCGTGGGCTACCAGCCGACGCTGGCCGAGGAAATGGGTCGCCTGCAAGAGCGCATCACTTCCACCAAGGTGGGCTCGATCACTTCCATTCAGGCTGTTTACGTGCCTGCCGATGACTTGACCGATCCGTCGCCTGCCACGACCTTTGCCCACCTGGATTCCACCGTGGTGCTGTCGCGCGATATCGCTTCGCTGGGCATCTACCCCGCCGTGGACCCGCTCGATTCGACCAGCCGCCAGCTTGATCCCAACGTGGTGGGCGAAGACCACTACGCCACCGCCCGTGCGGTGCAGGGTACGCTGCAGCGCTACAAGGAATTGCGCGACATTATCGCGATTCTGGGCATGGACGAGTTGGCGCCTGAAGACAAACTGGCCGTGGCCCGTGCCCGCAAGATCCAGCGTTTCCTGTCGCAGCCGTTCCACGTCGCTGAAGTGTTTACCGGTTCGCCCGGCAAGTACGTGAGCCTGGCCGAAACCATTCGCGGCTTCAAGATGATTGTGGCGGGCGAGTGTGATCACCTGCCAGAGCAGGCCTTCTACATGGTCGGCACCATTGACGAAGCGTTTGAAAAAGCGAAAAAAGTTTAATTGACTAACGCAGGGGTTTATATGCCTACCATCCACGTCGATGTTGTCAGCGCGGAAGAGTCCATCTTCTCCGGCGAAGCCACTTTTGTGGTGTTGCCAGGAGAAGCGGGCGAGCTGGGTATCTACCCGCGCCACACGCCGTTGATCACCCGTATCAAGCCGGGGGCCGTGCGCATTGAAAAAGCCGATGGCACTGAAGAGTTTGTGTTCGTGGCCGGTGGCCTGCTTGAAGTGCAGCCCAATTGCGTAACGGTATTAAGCGACACCGCCATTCGGGGCAAGGACCTGGACGAGGCCAAGGCCAGTGCCGCCAGGGCCGCCGCTGAAGAAGCGCTGAAAAATGCCAAGAGCGAAATTGATATCGCCTTGGCGCAGTCTGAACTCTTGGTGATGGCAGCCCAGATTGCCGCGCTGCGCAAATACCGCCAGAAGAAATAGCAGCATCAACGCCGCCAAAAAAGCCCAAAACGATTAGCGTTT
>MERZ01000090.1 GCA_001770785.1 Burkholderiales bacterium RIFCSPHIGHO2_12_FULL_61_11 | reverse complement strand
AGCCCACCAGCACGACCAATGTGGTGACAAAGTCAAAGCGCGTGCCTGCCCTTACTGCCTTGGCCACGCCCAGCGGCACGGCAATCAGGTAGCTGATGAAAAAGGTCCAGAGGCCCAGACTGGCGGACACCGGCAGTTTTTCCTTGATGAGTTGCCAGACATCCTTGTGCTGATAAAAACTGTTGCCCAAATCAAAGCGTGCAAACTGACCCAGCATCTGGAAAAAGCGCTCATGCACCGGTTTGTCAAAGCCATAAAGCGCCTTGATTTCCTCGATACGCTCGGCGTCAATACCTTGACGCCCGCGGTAACCGGCGCCCGTTGCAGCCGCCCGTTCACCGCCAGTATCGCGGCCCTGCAACTGCGCGACCATTTGCTCGACCGGCCCGCCAGGAACAAACTGGACCATGACAAAGGTCAGCAGCAGCACGCCGAACAAGGTCGGGATCATCAGCAGCAGACGCTTGAGGATATAACTGGCCATGCTTCCTCCGCCTTGTCCTATTTGTTGGAGGGCGACGCCCACCAGGTGCTCATGGCCCAGGTGTCAGGCTGGTAGTACGGCGGAATGACCTGCGGCAGGACAAAGCGGCCCGGGCGGTAGCCAATGAAGAATGCATCGCCGTAGTATTGCGGCACCGAGTAGTAGCCGTGGGTCAGCACGCGGTCAAGCGCGCGCATGGCGGCGCCCAGTTCAGGCCGGGTTTTGGCGGTCACGACCTTTTGCAGCAGCGCATCAACCGCCGGATCGGCAATGCCCCAGACGTTGGAGGACCCTGGCGTGGCAGCGGCCCTGGAACCAAACAGCTCCAGCAGTTCTCCGCCCGGCGCCGTGCTGCCGGGCAGGCGCAGTGTGGTGACCTCAAAATCAAAGGCATCCATCTTCTGCTTGGCTAAAGAGAAGTCCACCACGCGGTACGTCATGGTGATGCCCAGCTTTTCGAGCGCTTTCTGGAACGGCCCAACGATGCGCACAAGGGAAGGCTGGTCGTTCAGAAACTCCATGGTGAAGGCCTCGCCCTGGGCATTGCGCAGCGCGCCATCGCGGTAAGTCCAGCCGGCCTCGCGCAGCAGCGCCTGGGCCTGCCGCAGGTTGGCCCGCAGGCTGCCCGGCGGAGTGGTGCTGGGTGAAACGGGCACCGGGCCAAACACCTCGGGCTTGAGTTGGGCCCGCAACGGCTCCAGCAGGGCCAGTTCATCAGGTTTTGGCACGCCTTCGGCATGAAATTCACTGTTGGGGAAATAACCGTTCACGCGTTTGTAAAGGCCGTAAAAAAGCTGGCGGTTCATCCACTCAAAATCCATGGCCAGGCCAATCGCGCGCCGCACCCGCACATCCTGAAACTTCGGGTTGCGCAGGTTGAAGACATAGCCCTGAAAATCGCCCGGGTTGCGGTTTTCAAATGCGCGCTTGACCAGTTCCCCCGAAGCGAACTGCTTGCCGGTGTACTGGCGCGCCCAGTTGCGCGAGATGAATTCACGCAGAAAATCGAACTCACCGGCTTTCAAGCCCTCAAAGCGCGAGGTTTCGTCCAGGTAAATCTTGAAGCTGATGCGGTCAAAGTTGAACTGACCCTTGCGCGTCGGCAGGTCAATGCCCCAATAGGCCGCATCGCGCACATAGGTAATGTCGCGCCCCATGGCGGGGTCGGCAATTTTGTAGGGCCCTGAGCCAATCGGAACCTCCGTCACGATCTGATCGAACGGCTTGGAGGTAGTCCCTTGCCGGCCCCAATCGCGGCTGAAGACCGGCATGCCGCCCACCACCAGCGGCAGTTCGGCGTTGGGCGTCAGAAAATCAAAGCGCACCACGCGCTCCGATACCACGGTAACGGACTTCACTTCGGCATAAATGGTGCGGTACTGCGGCGCGGCGAGCTTGCCCGTGAGCTGGCTGTAGGAATGCAGCTCCGATACCACGGTAACGGACTTCACTTCGGCATAAATGGTGCGGTACTGCGGCGCGGCGAGCTTGCCCGTGAGCTGGCTGTAGGAATGCAG
>MERZ01000089.1:13109-21158 GCA_001770785.1 Burkholderiales bacterium RIFCSPHIGHO2_12_FULL_61_11 | reverse complement strand
TGGCGCCGCGCCTTTCATCTTCCCCGACAAAAAAATCCATTTGCAATACACCACGACCAGCCCCAAGCTGCACAAGGTGCTGGGTGTTGAAACTCCGGTGTTTGATTGACAGCGGCCAAGGCTGCAGTGATCGTCATTATTTTTGGCTCAGTTCTGGGCGCAGGTTTACTGGCCTGGACCGGCAGGATTGGCTGCAACAGCCTTGAGCGGTTTTAGCCGCATGGCCTGCGGCGCGTAGCTGTGGTTCAGTGGCCCGCTGCCCGCTCCGGTGCGAACCTTGGCACCGCTCGCCAACGCTGCCCGCACATAGTCGTGCGCAGCCTGCACCGCCTCCAGCAAGGAAGCACCAAGGGCCAGATGCGCGGCAATGGCTGACGACAAGGTGCAGCCCGTGCCATGCGTGTTGGCGCTGTGGATGCGTGGCGCGCGCATCCAGTGCACTTCACCGTTTTGCGTCACCAATAAATCGCTCACCACATCGCCCGCCAAATGTCCGCCCTTGAGCAGCACCGCCGGTGCCCCCATGGCCAGCAGCTCCTGCGCGGCCGCTCGCATATCGGGTTCATTATTCAAGGGCCTGCCAACCAGGAGTGAAGCCTCATCCAGATTTGGCGTCACCACGGCAGCGCGCCAAAACAGTTCGCGCACCAGCGCCGCAATCGCCGGATTTTCAATCAACACCGCCCCGCTGGTGGCGACCATCACCGGGTCAAGAACCACCTTTTTTAGCCCATGGCGCTCAATCGCCTCGGCCACGGTTTGCACAATCTCGGGGGCATGCAGCATGCCTATTTTCACGGCATCCAGACCGATGTCCTCGACCACCGCATTAATCTGCTCGCGCAGCATTTCGGGCGGGACGCCATGAATGGCCCGCACGCCCAGCGTGTTTTGAGCCGTCAGCGCGGTGATCGCCGTCATGCCATAGCAACCCAGCGCGGCAAAGGTTTTCAGGTCCGCCTGAATGCCGGCGCCACCGCCGCTGTCCGAGCCTGCAATGGACAGCACGCGCGGGTACTCAAATTCAAAAGCTTCGTTAATCATCTGACCATTTTCTTGCATGCAACTCTTCGTCACACAATGACCTGCTGCGTGCCGGGGCCAACAGCCTCGCCGTAGTGAGCGCGCTGTGCGGGGCAAACGCCTGGCATGCATTGCCCGAATGAATGCCGCCCATGGCGACCAACGGCAAACGGGTTGCACCGCGTACCACGGCCAGCCCTTCAAGGCCCCAGGCCTTTTTGGTGTCGGTCACTTCACCAACCCCAGAAAATCCCTGAACGCCGGATGCTCACAGCTGCGCAGCCATTCAAACGCCACCATCTCGGTCGTCACCAATTCGGCCCCATTGCCGGCCAACCGGTCAAAGGCGGCGTCGCGGTTGTGCTCGCTGCCTGAGCTGCAGGCATCGGTCACGACCCAGACGTCGAACTCTTCTTCCAGTAGCTCCAGCGCGGTCTGCATCAGGCAGACATGCGCTTCGCAACCGGCAATCACGATCATGCTTCGACCAGCATCTTCCGGTGGCGTTGTCTTTTGAAGGTGCTTGGGCAGGCTGCGGGCGTTGCCGCCGCCAGTCGCCTTGCGCAGCGGGGGCCGCAGCCAGTCGCCCAGGCCCTCCGCTACGGCGCTGAAATGCATCTTGTCCAGTATTTTGCCGCCAGCTGCTTCAATCGCCGCGTGAACCTCTGGCACGTTCTGCCCCAGCTTGTCGGGGTTTTGCGCGGTGCCCCACACCGGCACCGCCAGTGCCTGGGCCATGCGGGCCAAGCGCACCGCATTGGCAATCACGCGTTCATTCTCAAAAATGGCGGGCATCAGGCGGACCTGGTAGTCCACCAGCACCAGTTGGGAGTCATCGGCATCAAGCAGCATATTAATTCCTGAAAATGATGTAAAGAAGGCTTAAATTTATCTGCTGCTGATTTAAAAATGCCATATTTTTTTATGGCTCATAACACGCAAAATGGGCGTTACGGCCACTATTAATGCTTATTCAGTGAACCCTGACGCAACAGCATGGTCTGCGTTACTTGGCAGGCAATTCCGCAAATTTGAGCAGCCGCGTGGCCACCACGGTTTCGGCTAAAAAACACAGCAGCGCCAGCAAAAAAAAGGCCACGCCGGACAGAAAGCTCATCGTGGCAAATCTGGGGATCGACAGGTCACTGGTCTCGCCGAGGAACAGCAAAACAATGGTGGTTCCGATCAAAATCGCGCAGAAGGTCAGCAAGGCAATGCAGCTGTTCACGAGCCAGCCGCGGCGCCTCAACTGGCGCAATTCCTTGTACATCGTGATTGCCCGCGACTCTTCAATACCCCCCGCTTCCAGCCGGTTTTCAAGCAGGCGTGCGCGGTCAATGATGCGGGCCAGACGGCCAGCCACCGCGGCAATCATCCCAGACACCGCCGTCATAAGAAACACCGGCGCCACGGCCAGCTGGATGCCGTGGGTGACCGTCGCAAGGTCAGGCGCAAAAATCATTCAGGGCTCCAGCGGCATTAGGTTGATGACACGACCATTTTGTCATGCAAACAGCTCGACTTGCCGAGCATCATTTTGTCCTGCCCTCTTGCCTTGCGGCTGTTCATTCGTCTTAAGGCCAACGGCATCGACGATGTCATCTGCCTGTCGGTGAACGATGCCTTTGTGATGAACGAATGGCGCAAAGCGCAGGAAGCCGAAAACATCGTGGCAGCGTCAAAGTCAGTCCCGCAGGCACCACGAAGATCAGGCGGCGTGCTTACCGCTCAGCCGGTTTGCGAAAGTCGTTCTCGACCCAAAGCGTGGCGCTGGCGCGGCTGAGCTTGAACGACGCGGCCACGCGCAGCTGCGCCAACGGTTCGCCTCCTTCCTCGCCCTCATCGTATGCGCTGAGCAGGGCGAAGGGGTTGTCTTCGTCCGGCTCGATATCGAGCGAGACGGTGATTCGGGCCGATTTTGCCGTCACCGTGATGCGCTGGTGCAGCGTTGCGTGCAGTTGCTGCTCATGCCTGCGCACAAATTCCGAGGCGGTCTTGACCAGTGTACTGAATGCGTGTCCATCCAGCGGTTTGGGGTTCTTTTTGTCGCGCCCCATGGTCCAGGGCCCGACCAGCGCGGGCTCGGGCTCGCCGTCCTTGATCATCGCGACGGCCCAGCCGTCGTCGTCCTCATTTTTCAGGACTTGCGCAGTCCAGCCTTCGCCACGCCAAAGACGCGGCTCCTGTGTTTTAACAAAGGGTTCGGCGGGGGATTCGGCCAGATCAGGCAACGGGAGGCGGGAGTCGGTCAATGCGCAATCACTCAGGTTAAAAATTCGGATCAACGGGTCGCGCTGACAGATTGGCGCGGCACCACGGTGCCAAATTTTACGGTCCGACTGCCAGCTGCGTGCCGGGAGCACCAAAAAGATTGAATTTGCCGCCCAGCCCTGTTCCCCGGATTTTTAGCATGAAAAAAGCCTCTAGCCCAATAAGTACAGGCGCAAGCAGCCATGTTTTTTATAGCAACATTGGATTCAGGAAAAGGGTTGGCAACGCAATCAGCCACGAATCTCGAACTGCGCATCGCCCATGTAGCGATTGGGGCCCAAGGCGGCCGTGACAGCGGCGGACTCGGCCGCCTGCCACTGGCTGAAGATTTCCAGCTCGCCGGTCGAAAGCGCCTCGTCCGCCGGTGTTTCGCCATGGGCCGCCACAATTTTCATGTACGCGGCGTACACCGGTGCGACCAGGCTCGCGTCACCCAGCGTCGCTTCCAGTGCCGCTTTAAAGCGCTGCTCGGCCGCCTGCAACTCCTCCCTGGAAACGTCCTCACAGGCATAAAGCTTGAGGCGGTAGCTCACTTGCCCGCCTTCACTGGTGAAGCGCTGCCTTGCGTCAGTTCGATACGCCGATGCAGCCGCGCGGCTCCTTCAGCGTCACCCGACTGCTCTGTGCGCAGGGCCTGCAGATTCAGCCAGGCCAGCAGCGGGCGACGCCAGCCTTGGGCCGAGGCCGTCTCGATCGCCTGGTCGATGACCGCCGGGCTGGCCTTGCCGGTCTGCAGCAGCACGCCTGCCGCGACCAGTTGCGACAGCGGATCTGCAATGCCCTGAACGGCACCCGTAGCCCCAGCGGCGGCAGCGCGTTGCGGGGCAGGCAGCATGGCGATGCTTTGCGGCGACACCTGCCCACGCAGGTAATCGGCGTAGGCGCGCTGGGCCTCGGAGGCGTCACGCCGCAGCATTTCAAACCCGGCGCAGGGCTCAAACACCAGGCTGGCGACGCGGGTGGCGCAGTGCAGCAGCTCGGCTGTGCCCAGCAGGTCGGCGCGGCCGGTGCGCGCGAGCTGGCTGCGCGCGCGCTCGAACTCGGCCAGTTCGACCCGGCTGTTGCCTTGCATATAGGCGGCCACCGAACGCTCCATGGCACCTTTGGCTTCGAGTTGCCAGTCCAGCGGCTTGGGTCCGCTGGCGCAGGCGCCAAGCAGCAAGGCTCCGATCAGCGTTACGGCAAGTTTCATCGCGCGAGTGTTCATGGCAACTTGATCTCCGTATCACGGGCAAACGGCCATTTCCGGTTGATCTCGTTGACCAGGCTTTCAATCTTGCGCAGGTTGGCATCGACCTCGCCGCGCAGGGCGCCCAGATCGGCCGTGGCGTCCTTGACATTGCCGCTGACGGCCTGGGCATCGAGCAACACGGCGTCGACCTTTTTAAGACTGGTGTGCGCTTCACCCAGCAAGGTATTGAGCTGAACAATGGTGGCGCGGGTTTCCGGCATCACGCCCTTCTCGCCAAACATCTGGGTATCGGCTTTGGCAGCCAGACCATCGAGTTTGGTCAGCAGCGCGTTGGCGCGGTCCAGCGTGAGAATGATTTTTTTTGCCTCCTGCTCGCTGCCGAGCAAGACCGTGAGTGCGCCGCCCGGGCCATTGAGCCTTGTGGTCAGGATCTGCAGGTTGGCCAGGCTGGTCCCCACCGAGCCGCTGCTGCCGGTCAGGGCGTTGAGGTTTTCGATCAATTCCTTGGCGGCGGAAATCACTCTGGGAATTTCCGCGCTGGCGTCGCCCTGCAGCACGCTGCGCACAGCGCCGTCAGGCAGCGCCGGGTCGGTCAGGATGCCGGAGTAGGCGCGGATGTTGGTGCTCCCCACAATGCCGCGGACCAGCGTGAAGACGCTGCTGGTGCGCAACCAGTGCGCGTCCTTGGCGGCGACATCGACCAGAATGCGCGCCTTGCCGTCTTCGGCCAGCTCGATGCGCCGTACCCGGCCAATCGGAAACCCGGAAAACGTCAGGTCCATGCCAATCACTACCCCTTCGGAGTCGTCTGCCATCAGCACCAGTTTCTGGGTGGCCTCGAACGCGCCACGGGCGTACAGCACGTAAAGGGCCGAGCCGCACAACAGCAGCAGCATGAAGACCAGCAACAGCCTGGCCTTGAACTCCAGGCTGGCCACCTGAGCGGTGGAAGCCGCTGCGCTCTGCAGCGAGGCCTCCGGCTCGACAGGCGGAGCTGGCTGCGGCGGTAGAGGGTCGTGAAGTGAACTCATAGGATTTGCAATTCGAGGTCAATAGTAGTTGCCGACGAGCGAGGCCACTTCAATCAGCAATATCACGGCAAACATGCGGACCAGGCCACGCATTTCGGCGCTGGTTCGCACACTGGCGCCACGCATGCCGTACAGGGCCGAGGCCATGGGAATCAGCGACACGGCCAGGCAAAAAAGCAGCGTCTTGAGAACAAAGATCAGCGTGACCGCCGGGCTGAATACCTGGCCAAACAGGCGGGTATAGGCCGCCATGCCCGACACGGTGAAACCATAGCCAACCACATACGCCACCACCAGCGCCACCAGGCTGCTCAGCGCTGCCAGCGTAATGCCCGAGAACATGCCGGCAACCACCCGCGGCAGCACCTCGCGCCGCACCGGATCAATGCCGCGCCGGCGCATGTCGTCGAGCTCGCCGCTGGCCTGCATCGCCGTGAGTTCCGCACCGTCGGGAATGGTGCAGCGCAGCGCCACAAACAGCGCCGCCGTCAGGGGAATCAGCTCCAGCACCAGGACCCGGATGACCACCTGCAGCGCATATTGCGACAGGCCATAACTCAGCGCGGTCACCAGCACGATGCGCGTAATGACCACGGTCACCAGTGCGCACAGCACGGTAAACCCCAGGAGAATGGGCGCGGTATTGAGGTAGATGTGCCGTGCCAGCACCCCGCGGCTCTCGGCGCTGTAACTTGATGGCGAGAGGGTCAGCACCAAAAGCACAGCGCCCAGATGCACCAGACGCCACCATTCGATGAGCCACTGCACTGCACCGTGACCGGTTCGCGTCAGTCGGCTGTACAAAGTGAGCTTCGTCATCAGGGCATGATAACTGGGGAGCCTGCCCATTGCCTGTAGGATGCTTGCTTCACCGGCCTCCCCTGATATCACCCGAGACCAGAACATAACAAGCTATGGCCATTCACACCTGGACCGCTTATTTACTCGCTTCCCTCCTGATTGCAATCTCCCCAGGCTCGGGGGCCATTCTGGCGATGAGTCACGGCCTGAGCTACGGCGTGAGAAAAACCCGCGCAACCATCGCCGGACTGCAGACCGGACTGCTGGTGATCCTGCTGGTGGCCGGTGCCGGCGTGGGGTCGCTGCTGGTGGCCTCTGAGCTGGCCTTCAGCATTGTCAAAACCCTGGGCGCGGCCTACCTGATTTATATCGGCTGGGCACAGTGGCGTTCATCAAGCGCCTTGACGGCCGACGCTATGGGCCAACCCGCCAACAGCGTTAACGCGCTGCCTGCAGGCCGGCGCTGGCTCGCCGGGTTTCTGACCAATGTGAGCAATCCCAAAGGCATTTTGTTCATGGTGGCGGTGCTGCCGCAGTTCATCAGCCCGAGCCGCCCGCTTTGGCTCCAGCTGCTCGTCATCGCGCTGACCACGGTGGCGGTGGACAGCCTGGTGATGCACGGCTATGCATTTGCGGCCAGCCGATTGCAAGCGCTGTTGAAAAACGCGCAGGCCATCAAGCTGCAAAACCGCCTGTTCGGCGGCCTGCTCATGGCGGTGGGGGCGGGTCTGTTTTTTGTCAAACGCGGCCAGCAGGCGGCGCAACCGATCTGAGATCACCTGGATAAATTTCAATTAGGCAACAGTCGTATCAGCTTGCCGTTGGGGCTGTCGGTCAGCACATAGAGCAGGCCATCGGGGCCCTGCCGCACGTCGCGAATGCGTTCGCCCACCTCGGTCAAAAGTTTGCTTTCGCGAAGCACCTTGCCGCCAAAGGGCTCAGACAGCTCAATGCGGTCCAGGTAGGCGAACTTGAGTGATCCCACAAAAAGGTTGCCCTGCCACGCCTTGCCATAGCGATCGCTGGTCAGAAAAGTCATGCCCGAGGGCGCAATCGACGGCACCCAATAGTGCCAAGGCTGCTCCATGCCGGCTTTGCGGGTCAGGCCCTCGCCAATCTTGCCGCCGCCGTAGTTTTCACCATAGGTAATCACCGGCCAGCCGTAGTTGCCACCCGCCCTGGGAAGGTTGATTTCGTCGCCACCCTGCGGGCCGTGCTCGTGCATCCAGAGCGTGCCGTCGGGCGCGAGCGTGGCACCTTGGGCATTGCGATGGCCGTAGCTCCAGATTTCCGGCAAGGCCCCGGCCCTGCCCACAAAGGGGTTGTCTGGTGGCACGGAGCCATCCTTGTTGATGCGAATCAGCTTGCCATGATGGTTGTCAAGCGTTTGCGCGTCTTCCTTGCGCGAAAAGCGCTCGCCCAGCGTTAAAAACAGCTTGCCGTCGGGCTGGCCCTTCACGCCGGGCGTGCGACTTTCAACAATGCGGCAGCCGAAGTGGGCCGTGCTGGCCACTTTGGGCCTCTGGCTGAAAATGACTTTGACGTTTTCCAGCCGGGTGTCGTCCGCGCTCAGGGTGGCACGCGCGAGTGCCGTGCTGTTGCCGTTACCCACGGGCGCGGGTTCAGAAAAACAGAAATACAGCTGGCGGTTGCTGGCAAAGTCGCCATCCAGCACCACATCAAGCAAGCCGCCCTGGCCGCCAGCAGCGATCTCGGGCAGGCCGGCCACGG
>MERZ01000089.1:11875-13081 GCA_001770785.1 Burkholderiales bacterium RIFCSPHIGHO2_12_FULL_61_11 | reverse complement strand
CCGCCACGGTTTCCGGGCGAACGGACTGCGCCTGGGCCTGCGTGTCAGGCAGCAAGTTCGCTATCAAAAAAATAGCTGCCAGTGACCGCGCGCAATCGGCTGAAAGCATACTCGGCTCCTTAAATGGGTTAACCGGCCTTTTTTGCCGGCTTTCTGATCGCGTTGAAGCTGAAATATCCCATGGCTGGCTGATTTTTGCCAGCTTTGCCCTGCTGCTGACGGGCACGCGATGCGCCACCTTCCATTGGCGAGCATGGCATCGTCATCAACGCCAGCGCTCCTTCCAGCAAGAAGTCGTTACAAATCAATGGGTTGACAGCGCAATCAAGAAACAACTTGAGATTGACGCAGGACCAATCCTTCAAGTATGCTTGCCGCCATGCGATTGATTGCCCCTGCCCTGCTGATTGTCTCTGCCGCACTGTTGGCGTTCAATGCACAGGCGGCACCCAGCAACGGCGGCGACGACCTGGATAAATTGCTGGCCGAGAAAGGTTTGTTGACGAAGATTGACCATGTTCGCCAAAACGTCACCAGCAAGGCCTCCGAACTGGTGGTCAATGCCATGGGGTTTCTGGGTGTGCCTTACAAATGGGGCGGTAAAACGGCTGAAACCGGCTTTGACTGCAGTGGTTTTGTGCGCGCCATGTACGAGCAAAGCGTGGGCCTTCTGCTGCCACGCAAGTCCGAGCAACAGGCTGCGGCGACCCAGCGGATCGAAAAAACCGAGTTGCAGCCTGGCGACCTGGTTTTTTTCAACACCCTGCGGCGCGCTTTTAGCCACGTAGGCATCTACATTGGTGATGGCAAGTTTATTCACTCGCCCAGAGCCGGCTCGGAAGTGCGCGTCGAGAGCATGGGCCTGAGCTACTGGCAGCGCCGTTTCGACGGTGCCCGCCGCGTGTCGGCAGTTCAGACGACAGAGATAGCGCCGCTCGCCGCCGCTATGGCAATCGACACCGCGCCGCTGCACTGAACCGCTGCGCCGCGCGTATGGCGGGCATTGCTAATTCGGTGATGCTTTTCACAGCGTCGCGCCATAAGTTCCCAGATACTCGGCTACACCCTTTGAACTCGGCTTCATGCCAGGGGCTCCTGTTTTCCAGCCGGCAGGGCAAACCTCGCCGTGACTTTCGTGGAATTGCAGCGCGTCGACCATGCGCAGCATTTCGTCAACATCCCGCCCCAGCGGTAGATCGTTGACCA
>MERZ01000089.1:5291-11860 GCA_001770785.1 Burkholderiales bacterium RIFCSPHIGHO2_12_FULL_61_11 | reverse complement strand
ACGTCGGCTATCAGCGTAATGCCTACAGGACCGATGCCGCCTTTGTCCACTGGGGTATTGCGCCAGGCGTGGTGGGTGAACTGGGAGTCCACGGAAACCCCGATGACTTCCACGTTACGTTTACGGAATTCTTCCGCTCGGTGGGAGTGAGCAATGATTTCTGAAGGGCAGACAAAGGTGAAATCCAGCGGATAAAAAAATAGCACGGCGTATTTGCCGGAAATTTCCGAATGAAAGTTGAAGGCGTCATTGAATGTGCCATCTGGAAGGACAGCGGGCTTGGTAAAGTCAGGAGCAGCATGGGTAACAAGCACGGACATTGGTATTCTCCTTGGTGATTAACGGGATAGGCCCCTGCGCTGAACGAAGCGCCTGGGCAGTCCTGAGATTAAACCACTTGTGGCCCATTTTCCGAAATATTGCACCCGGCTGGCCCGGATACTTCCACAGATCGTGGGGCTTCTCCAGTGAAGCGGCGGACTTGCACTTGCGACGAGCCGCCGATCTCCAGAAAACCATGATTCAGCCGTGGGACGGCTACCTGCTGGAGATTTGATCTTTGTCATAATCCAAGTGATCCGATGAGGCCATGCTTGCTTGTCATCACGAAACATTTTTGGAGACCGTTATCAAACACACTAGCCTGCAAATCATCCGTGACGAGCATTCGTCACTGGCCGCCATGCTGCGGTCCATGCTCATGATGGTGGAGCGTGGTCCCACCGACAATCCGCAGCAGTTCTTCGACGTACTGCGAGCCATGCTGTTTTACATCGATGAATTTCCAGGACGTCTGCACAGCCCCAAAGAGTCGACCCTTTTGTTTCCGCGTGTGGTAAGGGCCGCCCCGTCCGTTATGGATGCGGTGGCGCGGCTCGAGGATGACCACGCCAACGGCGAGAAAGCCGTGCATGAACTGCAGCACCTGCTGCTGGCATGGGAACTGCTAGGCGAGACGCGACGGCCCGCCTTCGTGGAGCAGTGCAAGCGTTACGTGGAGTTCTACCAGGAACACATGCGGCTGGAAGAAACCCTCATCCTGCCCGAGGCTGAAAAGACGCTGACCGACGCCGATTGGCAAGAGCTGGACGCTGCGTTCGAAAAAAACTGCGACCCGCTGTCGGGCAAGTACCCGCTTGATCCCGCCTATGCCAGTCTATTCACCCGCATTGTGACGAAGGCGCCGGCCCCGATTGGGCTGGGCGAGGCCTGAGCGCGTGGCAGGTCTCACACCATCTTGCGCGGCACCACCCAGGCGTCAAACTGCTCGGCCGTCACGTAGCCCGAGGCAATGGCCGCCTCGCGCAGGCTGCTGCCTTCCTGGTGCGCCTTCTTGGCAATCTGCGCGGCCTTGTCGTAGCCGATGTGCGGATTGAGCGCCGTCACCAGCATCAAGGACCGCGCCAGCAGTTCCGCGATACGTTCCCGATTGGGCTCGATGCCCACGGCGCAGTGCGCGTTAAAGCTTGCCATGCCGTCGGCCAGCAGACGCACGCTTTGCAAAAAGTTGTGGGCAATCATCGGCCGGAATACATTGAGCTCGAAGTTGCCCGAGGCGCCGCCAAAGTTGATCGCCACGTCGTTGCCGAACACCTGAGCGCACAGCATGGTCATGGCCTCGCATTGCGTCGGGTTGACCTTGCCCGGCATGATGGAAGAACCCGGCTCGTTTTCGGGAATGCTCAACTCGCCAATTCCGCTGCGCGGGCCACTGGCGAGCCAGCGCACGTCATTGGCAATTTTCATCAGGCTGGCGGCCAGGGTTTTTAGCGCGCCATGCGCGTGAACCAGCGCATCGCAACTTGCCAGCGCTTCGAACTTGTTCGGTGCCGTCACAAACGGCAAGCCGGTCAGGCGCGCCAGTTCGGCCGCTGCCTGTTCGGCGAAGCCCCTAGGCGCATTCAGCCCCGTGCCGACGGCCGTGCCGCCCAGCGCCAGCTCGCACAGATGCGGCAGCGCGGCGCGGAGATGCTTTTCGCCCTGCTCAAGCTGCGCCACATAGCCCGAAAACTCCTGGCCCAGCGTCAACGGCGTGGCGTCCTGCAAATGGGTGCGGCCGATCTTGACGATGCCTTCAAAGTCCGTGGATTTCTGTGCCAGCGTGGCGCGCAGCCTGGCCAGGGCAGGCAGCAGCTTGGCCGTGATGGCCGCGACAGCCGCCACATGCATGGCGGTGGGAAACACGTCGTTGGACGACTGGCTGCGGTTCACGTCGTCGTTCGGATGGACGATCCGACCCTCCCCGCGTGCACCGCCGAGCAGCTCGCTGGCCCGGTTGGCCAGCACCTCATTGACATTCATGTTGGTCTGCGTTCCCGAGCCGGTCTGCCAGACCACCAGCGGGAACTCATCCGGGTGCCGGCCCGCAATGACTTCGTCGGCCGCAGCAACTATTGCGCCGGTTTTTTTCTCGTCCTGCAAGCCCAGTGCGTGGTTCACGATCGTGCAAGTGCGTTTGACCTTCGCGAGGGCGCGGATCAGCTCGCGCGGCTGCGGCTCGCCCGAAATATCGAAGTTCTGCAAGGAGCGCTGGGTCTGCGCACCCCACAGCCGCTCAGCCGGAACCTCAATGGGACCGAAGCTGTCGCGTTCTGTACGCGTGTCTCTACTCGTGCCTGTGCGTGTCTTCATGATCTGGACCTGCTGGAGTTACCTGTCAAAATAGAGAACTGACGGTCACCCTAGCAGAATTTGGCCGCCGTGAAAATAAGCGCGCTTCCCTTCCTCACAACTTTTTTCATCAAGTCAACCATGACCACCATCAAGCAAGCCGACCTCATCGAATCCGTTGCCGCCGCCCTGCAGTACATCAGCTACTACCATCCGGCCGACTACATCGCCCACCTGGGGCGCGCCTATGAGCGTGAGCAAAACCCGGCCGCCAAGGACGCGATTGCGCAAATTCTGACCAACAGCAAGATGAGCGCCACCGGCCACCGCCCGATCTGCCAGGACACCGGCATCGTCAACGTGTTCCTGAAGGTCGGCATGGACGTTCGCTGGGAAGGCTTTACCGGCAGCCTGGATGATGCCATCAACGAAGGCGTGCGCCGTGCCTACACCGATCCCAGCAACACACTGCGTGCGTCGGTCGTTGCTGATCCGCAGTTCGAGCGCAAGAACACCAAGGACAACACGCCTGCCGTGATCTTCACCGAGCTGGTGCCCGGCGACACCATTCACGTCACAGTGGCGGCCAAGGGCGGCGGCAGCGAAAACAAGAGCAAGCTGGCGATGCTCAACCCCGGCGACTCGGTGGTGGACTGGGTGCTCAAGACCGTGCCCACGATGGGCGCTGGCTGGTGCCCGCCCGGCATGCTGGGCATAGGCATTGGCGGCACCGCCGAGAAAGCCGTGCTGATGGCCAAGGAGAGCCTGATGGACGACCTGGACATGTATGAGTTGCAGGCCAAATCTTCGGCGGGCGAGGTGCTCACCAAGACCGAAGCATTGCGGCTGGAACTGCTTGACAAGGTCAATGCGCTGGGCATAGGCGCGCAGGGCCTGGGCGGGCTCACCACCGTGCTCGACATCAAAATCAAGATGTACCCGACCCACGCCGCCGGCAAACCGGTGGCCATGATTCCCAACTGCGCGGCCACGCGCCACGCGCATTTTGTGCTCGACGGCAGCGGCCCGGTTTACCTGACACCGCCGCCGCTCGACACCTGGCCTGATGTGCAATGGGCACCGGACTATGTCAAGAGCAAAAAGGTTGACCTCAACACCTTGACCAAAAAAGAAGTGGCGAGCTGGAAGCCCGGCGATACCCTGCTGCTCAACGGCAAGATGCTGACCGGCCGCGACGCCGCGCACAAACGCATTGCCGACATGCTTCTCAAGGGCGAAAAGCTGCCGGTAGCTTTCACCAACCGCGTGATTTATTACGTCGGCCCGGTCGACCCGATCAAGGGCGAAGCCGTCGGTCCGGCCGGCCCGACCACGGCAACCCGCATGGACGGCTTTACGGAGATGATGCTGGCCCAGACCGGCCTGATCGCCATGGTCGGCAAGGCCGAGCGCGGCCCGGTCGCGATTGAAGCCATCAAAAAGCACCAGAGCGCCTACCTGATGGCCGTTGGCGGCGCGGCTTACCTGGTGTCCAAAGCCATCAAGACATCCAGAGTGGTGGGCTTTGCCGACCTGGGCATGGAAGCGATTTACGAATTTGACGTGGTCGACATGCCGGTCACCGTGGCAGTCGATGCGGGCGGCACCAGTGTGCATATCACCGGCCCGGCCGAGTGGCAGAAAAAGATTGCCTCCGGTGAGTTCAAGAGCATTCCGGTCACCAGCGTCTGAAGACTGCGCGGGGCAGTGAAGACTTGAAAACCCGGGCTATCGGGGTGTTTGACAGTGGCATCGGCGGCCTGAGCGTTCTGCGGGCGCTGCGGGCCGAACTGCCGCAAGAGCACTTTATCTACATCGCCGACAGCGGCCACGCCCCCTACGGCGAACGGGACGAAGCGCATGTGCTGGCGCGTTCCCGCGCCATCGCTCGCCACCTGATCGGACAGGACGTCAAGGCGCTGGTGATGGCCTGCAACACCGCCACGGCAGCGGCCATTGACTGCCTGCGCGCCGATCACCCGGGCTTGCCCTTGATCGGTGTCGAACCGGCCCTGAAACCTGCAGTGGCTTTGAGCAAGACCGGGCGCATCGGGATCATGGCCACGCGCAGCACGCTGGCCAGCGCCAGGTTCCGCGCGCTGCTGGCATCGCAAGCCGCGCGCGCCAGCTTCGTCGTGCAAGCCTGCGATGGACTTGCCGACGCCATCGAGCGCAGCGCCGAAACCGGAGACACTACAGAAACGATAGCACTCTGCGCCGGTTATATAAGGGCCATTGGCCAATTTCGTACTAAACAGGGGAAGATCGACACGCTGGTGCTGGGTTGCACGCACTACCCGTTCGCCAGTGTCCAGCTGCGCGACTTGCTGGGACCGCAGGTGCAGATCATCGACAACGGCGAGGCCATCGCGCGCCAGACCCGGCGGCTGGTAGCAAGCGCGGCAGCCAATGAAAGCGGCGCTTCGTCGGCCGCTGAGGGGTCAGTCAGCCTGTTCACCACAGGCCAACCGCAAGCCCTGCAAGCCGCAGCCAGCCGCTGGCTGGGGCTGACAGCTACCGTTAAAACGCTATATATTTAATAGCTTCTCACGCCCGCATCTATTGGGCTAGAGCCATAAAAAAACTCATAAATTCTTCCTTCATGGCCGGGGCTGACTTTGCGCATTCAGGTCCTGTACGGGCTCTTTCCATCCGCCGCCCAGCGTTTTGTAGAGCGTGACCTGGCTTTGCAGCTGAGCCAGGCGGGTTTGCACCACCGCCTGCTGCGCGCCAAACAGCGCGCGCTGCGCATCGAGCAAATCCAGGCTGCTGGCAATGCCGTTTTGGTAACGCAGGTCCGACAGCCTGAAACGGACCGCCTCGGCATCGGCCTGGGCCTGCTGGGCGCGCAACTGATCGCCCAGCGTGGCCCGGGTGGCCAGCGCATCGGCGACTTCGCGAAAGGCGGTTTGTATGGCTTTTTCGTACTGTGCAACGGCAATGTCGCGCTCTGCCCTGGCCGAATCGAGTCCGGCCTGATTGCGACCCGCATCAAAAATCGGCAGCACCAGCTGCGGCGCCATCGTCCAGCCCCAGGAGCCGCTTTTCAGCAGGCCAGACAGTTGGCTGCTGGCACTGCCCGCGCCCACGGTCAGCGCAATCCTCGGGAAAAACGCTGCGCGCGCCGCGCCAATATTGGCATTGGCGGCCAGCAATAGCTGCTCGGCCTGGCGGATGTCGGGCCGGTGAATGAGCAGTTCAGAAGGCAAACCGGCCGGCACATCGGCCATAGTCTGGGCTTGCGCAAGTGGCGTGGCCGAACCGCCAGCCGTGGGCAGCTCGTCGGCCAGCGGCTGGCCGACCAGCAGGGTCAGCGCATTTTCATCCAGCGCGCGCTGGCGTTGCTGCTGGGCGTATGCAACCCGCGCCGCCTCAGCCAGCGACTCGGACTGCCGGTAGTCGAGCTCGGAAGTCACGCCGTTGTCAAACCGCAGCTTGCTCAGTTTCAGCGAGTCGTCGCGCGTTGCCAGGGTTTGGCGGGTGAGGTCCAGCAACTCAACGTCAGCCAGCAGGCTCAGGTAGCTATTGGCCACCGCGCCGATCAGGCTGATCTGGGCGGTCTTGCGGCCCTCTTGTGTCGCCAGATACTGGTCCAGCGCTGCTTCTTTCAGGCTGCTGACGCGGCCGAAAAAATCCAGTTCATACGCCGTGACGGCCAGCCCGACGCTGTAAAGATTGCTGCGGTCGTCATTGGCCGCAGGCGTGCGCGAACCGCTAAGCACGCCACTCACGCTGGGGAACTGGTCAGCACGCCGAATCTGGTATTGCGCGCGGGTCCGCTCGATGTTGAGCACCGCCACGCGCAGATCCCGGTTGTTGGCCAGTGCCAGTTCGATCAGCCGTTTGAGTTCTGCATCGACAAAAAAGTCCTGCCAAGCCAGGCTGGAAGCGGGCGCAGACAAGTTCAAGTGGTCGGCTTGAATGGCATTGCCGTAAGCCGGATAGCTCGCCGCCACGGG
>MERZ01000089.1:0-5269 GCA_001770785.1 Burkholderiales bacterium RIFCSPHIGHO2_12_FULL_61_11 | reverse complement strand
AGGTTCCTAGTCATTGGAATGCACTCCCATGTGTGCCGCCTGGTCCGCGTGTATCTGCTCTTGACGCGCACTGTCCTTGAACAGCGTGCGCACCACCACAAAAAAGATCGGTACAAATAACACCGCGAGAGAAGTGCCGGTCAGAATGCCGCCGATCACGCCGGTGCCAATGGCGCGCTGGCTGGCAGAGCCCGCACCGCTGGAAACAGCCAGTGGCAGCACGCCCAGCGTGAAGGCCAGCGAGGTCATGACGATCGGGCGAAAGCGCAGGTGCGCCGCTGCCAATGCCGATTCGATCACGCTCTTGCCCTGCGCCTGCAGGTCTTTGGCAAACTCGATGATCAGGATGGCGTTTTTGGCGGACAGGCCGATGATGGTGATCAGGCCGACCTGAAAGTAGACGTCATTGGCATAGCTGCGCAGCAGCGTAGCCAGAATGACGCCCAGCACGCCCAGCGGAACCACCAACACAACGGCCAGTGGAATTGTCCAGCTCTCATAGAGCGCCGCCAGACAGAGAAACACCGACAGGATGGCAAAGCCGTACAGGATGAGGGCCTGGCTGCCTGCGAGTTTTTCCTCGCGCGAGGTACCGGTCCACTCAAAGCCAAAACCTTCCGGTAACTGCGTTGCCAATTTTTCCATCTCGGCCATCGCTGCGCCGGTACTGTAGCCAGGTGCCGCATTGCCGCCAATGCGCATTGCAGGGTAGCCGTTGTAGCGCACGGTCTGCATCGCACCGGTCACCCAGCGCGTGCTGGCAAAGCTTGAAAGCGGCACCATCTGCCCCTTGTTGTTCATCACATTGAGCCTGAGCAGGTCGTCGCTCTGCATCCGCGCTGGTGCATCGGCCTGCACCACCACGCGCTGGAGACGACCCGCGTTGGGGAAATCGTTGACGTACGCCGAACCCAAAGCGGTGGAAATCACGCTGTTGATGGCATCAAATGCCACGCCCTGCGCGCTCGCCTTGTCGCGGTCAATGTCCAGCTGCAATTGCGGTGCGTCTTCCAGACCGTCGGGTCGCACCTGGCTGAGCACTTTGCTTTGCGCCGCCATGCCCAGCATCTGATTGCGCGCCGCCAGCAGCGCCTGGTGCCCTCGGCCCGCGCGGTCTTGCAGGCGGAAACTAAAGCCTGATGCGGTCCCGAGTTCAGGAATCGGCGGCGGGCTCAAGGGAAAGATAAATGCGTCGCGTATGCCCATGAGGGCGCCAAACGAGCGTGCGGCCAAGGCCTGAGCCGAACTGCCCGGCCCCTTGCGCTCGGCCCAGTCCTTGAGCGTGATAAATGCCAACGCCGCATTCTGGCCCTGGCCCGAAAAGCTGAAGCCCAGCACGCTGACCATGCCCTGCACCTCGGGTTGCTTGAGCATGAAACCCTCCACCTGCTGCATCACCGCCAGCGTGCGCTCCTGGGTGGCGCCGGGCGGCAGTTGCACGTTCACCAGCATCGTGCCCTGGTCTTCATTGGGCAGGAACGAGGTGGGGAGTCTCATATAAACCACAGCCGCAGCGGCCACGATGGCGACATAGATCACCAGATAGCGCGCCGCACGCGGCAACAGCCGGGCCACGCCGCGCTCGTACCCCTTGGCAGTGCGCGCAAAGCCGCGGTTGAACCAGCCAAAGAAACCGGTCTTGGCATGATGGTGACCCGCTTCCACCGGTTTGAGCAGCGTGGCGCACAGGGCCGGGGTGAGTGACAGCGCAAGGAATGCCGAGAAGGCGATGGATACGCCCATCACCGCCGCAAACTGGCGATAAATATTGCCTACCGAGCCGCTGAAAAACGCCAGTGGCACAAACACCGAAATCAGCACCACGGTCACGCCAATGATGGCGCCAGAGATCTGGCCCATCGCCTTGCGCGTCGCCAGCAGCGGCGACAGCCCCTCCTCGCTCATGATGCGCTCGACGTTTTCCACCACCACGATGGCATCATCGACCACGATGCCAATCACCAGCACCATGGCAAACATGGTCAGCACATTGATCGAAAAACCCAGCGCCAGCAAAGTGGCAAAGGTGCCCAGCAGTGCCACCGGTACCACAATGGTCGGGATGATGGTGTAGCGCCAGTCTTGCAGGAACAAAAACATCACCAGAAATACCAGTGCCACGGCTTCCAGCAACGTTTCAGTCACTTGTCTGAGTGAAGTCTCAATAAAGCGTGAGCTGTCATAGGGAATGGACCAGGTCATTCCCTTGGGAAAGTAGCGCTCGAGTTCCTGCATCTTGGCACGCACCGCCTTGGCTGTCGCCAGAGCGTTGCCGCTGGTCGAAAGTTGCACGCCAATTCCGGTGGAAGGCTTGCCGTTGAGCCGCGCCGAAGTGGCGTAGGCCTGGCCACCAAGCTCGATGCGTGCCACGTCCCTGAGCCGCACGGTGGAGCCGTCCGCATTGGCGCGCAGCAGCACGTTGCCGAACTGTGCGACGCTGGCGAGTTGGCCATCAACCAGCACGGTGGCGGCAATGCCCTGGCCCGCCACATTGGGCAAACTGCCAATTTCACCGGCCGGGACCTGCGCGTTCTGGGCCCGGATCGCGGCACTCACATCCGCCGCCGAGAGGTTCAGACCCAGCAATTTGGCCGGGTCAATCCAGATCCGCATGGCGCGCTCGGTACCAAACAGTTGCGCTTGTCCAACGCCACCCAGGCGTTGCAGCTCGGGCAGCACGTTGCGTGAAGCGTAGTCACCCAAGGCGACCGGGTTCCAGGCTGGGTCACTTGAGGACAGGATGGCAAACAGCAGGAAATTGCTGCGCGCCTTGTCAACGCGCACGCCTTGCTGTGTCACCGCCTGCGGCAAGCGCGGCGTGGCGCGCGAGAGGCGGTTTTGCACATCCACCTGGGCCAGGTCGGGGTTGGTGCCGGGCTGAAAGCTCAGGGTGATTTGCCCCGTGCCGTTGGCCTGCGCGACCGACTCCACGTAAATCAGGCCGGGTGAGCCGTTCATTTCCTGCTCAATCACCGACAGCACGCTGTCTTCCAGCGTTGAGGCCGAGGCACCGGGGTAGGCGGCAGAGACCACGATGGACGGCGGTGCCACCGGCGGGTACTGCGCAATCGGTAGTTGCGTGATGGCGACGCTTCCCATCACGATGATGAACAGGGCAATGACCCAGGCAAAGATGGGCCGATCGATAAAAAACTTGGCCATGCGGTGCGCTCCCTATTTCGCAGCCGACACGGCAGCCGAGGCAGGGGACGCTGGCTGGGCCCCTGCCGGTTGCCAGGGAACGGGCTTGACCGGCGCATCGCCGCGCAGCTTCTGAAAGCCATCAACCATCACCTGCTCGCCGGCTTTCAAGCCTTCCAGCACGATCCATTGCGTGCCTTTGGCTGAGCCAATCTTGACCGGGCGCGAAATGACTTTCCCGTCAGCCCCGACCACCATCACCGTATCTCCCTGCGCCGTGCGCGTGACCGCCTGTTGCGGCAAGGTGGCGGCATTCGTTGCCTGAGCCTGCTCCAGCCGCACGCGCACATACAAGCCGGGCAGCAATCGCTCGTCCGGATTTGGGACTTCAGCGCGCAGGGTCACCTGCCCAGTTGTGGCATCAACAGTGAGGTCTGAAAACAGCAATCGCCCCGGGCGCGGATATTCCGTGCCATCTTCGAGCACAATGCGCACGCTGGCAGCATCAGCACCGCTGGCGCGCTTGAACTGGCCGCTCTCCATCGCGGCGCGTAGCTTCATCACTTCCGAGGCGGACTGGGTGAAGTTGATGTACATGGGATTGATCTGCTGGATCACCGCGAGCTGGGTGGCGTCGCCCTGGCCGACCAGCGCGCCTTCGGTGACCAGCGCACGGCCGATGCGGCCCGAAATAGGCGCGGTCACCGAGGCATAGCCCAGATTGATGCCGGCCGTCAGCACATTGGCCTTGGCGACCGCCACATCGGCTTGCGCCTGCTTTTGCGACGCCACGGCGTTGGCATACTCCTGCTTGCTGATCGCATTGGCTTCGACCAGCGGCTTGTAGCGCTCGGCCAGTGCGCTCGCCTGCGCCAGATTGGCTTCAGCACGCGCCTGACCAGCTTTCGCGCTGGCGGCGGCTGCCGCGTAAGGCGCGGCATCAATGCTGAACAGTGGCTGCCCCGCCTTGACGTCACTGCCTTCACGGAACAGGCGCTTTTGCAAAATGCCCGCGGCACGCGCCCTGACCTGCGCGACGCGCGAGGCTTCAAGACGGCCAGGCAGTTCGGTCACCAAGCCGACGTCGCCCTGCGTCACTGTCACCACACCCACCTCAGCGGGCGGCGGCGCGCTGACGCCCGGCGCATCGCCGCTTTTGCCACAGCCGGTCAGCAGCAATGAAAGTGCAGCAACTACCAAAACCAAAAGCGGCTGGCGCCGAACAAATTTGGGTGACCCCTGAATAGGGACAACGCGAGTCGTAGGCATGCTGTTCCTTGATTTTTTTTAGCGCAAGCGCAAAGAATAGTGCAGCATCGGTTATTAAGGCAAAGCACCTTCACCGACAACGCAATCAATAAGGGTTTTTGTGAATGTTATAGTTTACATGCATTGATGAATGTATAAGAGCACCCCTCGAAATTCCTTCCAGGAGACACCCATTGGCCCGTCGAACCAAAGAAGAAGCCTTGGCCACCCGGCACAAGTTGCTGGATGCGGCCGAACATCTGTTTCAGGCGCAGGGCGTGTCTCGCACCAGTCTGCAGGACATTGCCCGCCATGCCGGTGCTACGCGGGGTGCCATCTACTGGCATTTCAAGGACAAGGCCGACCTGTTCAACGCCATGATGGAACGGGTCACGCTGCCCATGGAAGCGTCTTTCAGCCATCAAGAGAGTCAGCTCGAAGGGGCCGTCGCTATTGACGCGCTTCACCGGATCCGACAGGCCACGGTCGACGCGCTCCAGCAGATCGTTAATGACGCGCAGACCCGTCGTGTTTTTGAGGTCGCAACCCAAAAAGTGGAATATGTCGAAGAGCTTCAGGCGGTTCGCCTTCGCCATCTGGCAGTGCGCCATGGCTTTTTGAGCCGAATTGAACAAAGCATGGACGCCGCGTCGCGCCTGACGCAGCTGAAGCTGGCCATGCCGACTGCCACGGCGGCACGGGGCTTGCACGCGCTGATAGACGGACTGATCCAAAACTGGCTGCTCGACCCGCAAGCCTTTGACCTGCTGGAGGTGGGCCATTGTGTGATGAACGTCTACCTGCGCGGCCTGGGCTTTGCCAGCGAGCCCGATCCCACGATCAAGTCCGGGAATGGATCCGGATCGGCCTAGTGCAAATG
>MERZ01000088.1:10569-11893 GCA_001770785.1 Burkholderiales bacterium RIFCSPHIGHO2_12_FULL_61_11 | reverse complement strand
CCGATCCTGCGCAATGTCGCGCCCAAGAGCCTGGGCGTCATATCGACTGAGATCAAGGCACTGGCGGAGCGCGGCAAGACCGGCAAGCTGCTGCCCCATGAATACCAGGGCGGCAGTTTCACCATCTCCAACCTCGGCATGTACGGCATCCGGGAATTCAGCGCCATCATCAATCCGCCGCAGGCCTGCATCCTGGCCGTCGGGGCCGCGGAGCAACGGGCCGTCGTCAAGAATGGCAGCCTGGCGGTGGCGACCGTGATGAGCTGCACCCTGTCGGCGGATCATCGGGTGGTCGACGGCGCGGTGGGGGCCGAATTCCTGGCGGCTTTCAAGGCCGCCATCCAGAACCCGTTTGCCCTGTTGTTTTGAAAGTGGCCATGGCACAGGAACAATTTGACATCGTGGTGGTCGGCGGCGGCCCTGGCGGCTATGTGGCGGCCATTCGTGCGGCGCAACTGGGCCTGAGCGTGGCCCTGGTGGAGCGCGAACACCTGGGCGGCATCTGTCTGAACTGGGGTTGCATTCCGACCAAGGCGCTGTTGCGCTCGGCGGAAATTTACGAGTACATGCAGCATGCCGAGGCCTTCGGTTTGTCGGCGGGCGGCGCGGGCTTTGATCTGACCAAGATCGTCCAGCGCTCGCGCCAGGTGGCGGCGCAGCTCAATGCCGGGGTCAAGCATCTGCTGAAGAAAAACAAGGTCAAGGTTTTTGACGGGCATGCCACGCTGGGGGGCAAGGGCGTCGTGAATGTCGAGACGGCGGGCGGCAAAACCAGTATGGCGGCCAGGCACATCATTCTAGCCACGGGCGCGCGCGCGCGGGCCGTCGCGCCAATCGAGCCCGATGGCAAGCTGGTGTGGAGCTACAAGGAGGCCATGACGCCCCCCGCGTTGCCCAAGAGTCTGCTGGTGTTCGGCTCCGGCGCCATCGGCATGGAGTTCGCGTCGTTCTACCGCAGCTTCGGCGTCGAGATCACGGTGGTTGAAATGATGGACCGGGTGCTGCCCGCGGAGGATGACGAGATTTCGGCCTTGGCACGCAAGGCGTTCGAGAAGCAGGGCATGAAGTTCCTCACTTCGGCCAAGGTCAAGGCCTTGCGCAAGGAAGCTGATGCGGTGGTGGCCACAATTGAGGTGGCGGGGCGCGACACCGTGCTGCGGGCGCAGCGGGCCATTGCCGCCGTGGGCATTGTCGGCAACGTGGAAAGCCTGGGGCTGGAAAACACCAAGGTGGTCGTGGCGAACACGCATATCGTGACGGATGGATGGTGCGCCACGGCAGAGCCCGGCGTTTATGCGATCGGCGACGTGGCCGCGGCGCCCTG
>MERZ01000088.1:0-10561 GCA_001770785.1 Burkholderiales bacterium RIFCSPHIGHO2_12_FULL_61_11 | reverse complement strand
ACAAAGCCAGTCACGAGGGCCTTCTGTGCGTTGAAAAAATTGCCGGTATCGATGGCGTGCACCCGATGGACAAGACGCGTATTCCAGGCTGCATTTATGCCCGGCCCCAGGTGGCCAGCATCGGGCTCAGCGAAGCCAGGGCCAGGGCGCTGGGCTATACGGTGAAAGTGGGTCGCTTTCCGTTTGCGGGCAACGGCAAGGCGATTGCTTTGGGTGAGCCGGAGGGACTGGTCAAGACCGTGTTCGATGACAAAACCGGTGAACTGCTCGGTGCCCACATGATCGGGCCTGAAGTGACCGAACTGATCCAGGGCTACGCCATCGGCAAGACGCTGGAGACCACCGAGGCGGAGTTGATGCACACCGTGTTTCCCCATCCCACCCTGTCGGAAGCGATGCCCGAGGCCACACTCGCGGCCTATGGCCGCGCCATCCACATCTAAGCCATGATCAAGCACATCGTGATGTGGAACGTCCGGGGCGACACACCCGCGGGAAAAGCGCGTGCCATCGAAAAACTGAAGTCCAGTTTTGCCAGCTTGCGCGGGCAGATTCCCGGTCTCAGCCATCTGGAGATCGGCGTCGATTCCAGCCGGACCGACTATGCCTGCGACGTGGTGCTTTATTCCGAATTTGAGACACAGGCCGCGCTGGATGCCTACAGCACGCACCCCGAGCATCTGCGCGTCAGGAACGAGTTGGCCGAGGTCCGTACGGCACGCCACCAGGTGGACTACGCGGGCCCTCAGGACTGCGTATGTATTTAATATTCACGCTGAGATGACGTGAACCTTCTACCGGAAACAAAAATGGCGCAACTCCAAGCACAAGACCTCGCGCAGGCCGTGAACGATCGCATGACCGATTGGCAGGATCCCAGCTTCCAGCAGGTGATGAGCTCGCTGGTCAGGCATGCCCACGCTTTCGTGCAGGATGTTCAACTCACGCCGGAGGAATGGATGACGGCGATCCAGTTTCTCACCGCCACCGGCAAGATGTGCGACGAAAAGCGCCAGGAGTTCATCCTGCTGTCCGACACGCTGGGCATCTCAATGCTGGTCGTGGCGATCGAACAGGCCAGGGGCGCGGCCGCCCACACGTCCAAGCCCGGCGAGGAGCGCCCGACCGAGGCGACGGTGCTGGGCCCGTTCTACTGGGAGGGTGCGCCCGAGCTTGAACTTGGAGCCGACATTGGCGCCGGCAATGCGGGCGAGCCCGCTTACTACCATGGCCGCGTGACCGACACCGCGGGCAAACCGATTGCCAACTGCGCGCTCGACGTCTGGTCCGGCGATGGAGAAGGCCTCTACGACATGCAAAAGGGCGGAGACGCGGGCATGCGACTGCGCGCCCGCTTTCATACCGATGCGGATGGCGGCTACCGGTTCTGGTCCATCAAGCCCACCTTCTATCCTGTGCCGGACGACGGCCCCGTGGGCGGCATGCTGCACCGCATGGGGCGCCACCCGAACCGCCCGGGTCACATGCACATGATGCTCAACGCGCCCGGCCACGAGCGCCTGATCACCCATCTGTTTGTGTCCGACAGCCCTTACCTGGACTCCGACGCCGTTTTTGGCGTGCGCAACAGCCTGATCGTTGACTTCGCGGCGCATCCCGCCGGCAAGGCCCCGGACGGCAGGGTGATGGACAAGCCGTTTCACACCGCCCATTACGACTTCAGGCTGGTCCCGACAGCCTGATTCGCCGCACACAGAAAGCAACTCATGAACGCATCTTCCACTCATTCGCAATCTCACAGCCTGGCGCGCCGCACGCTGCTGGCCGCCGCCTGCACACTGGGCGCCGCTGCCTTGATCCTGAGCCCGGCGGCCGTTGTTGCGCAGGACTACCCTTCACGGCCCGTCAAGCTCATCGTGCCCTTTGGCCCGGGCACCACGACGGACATCGTTTCGCGCGTCATTGCAGAAGCCCTGGCCAAGCCCCTGGGGCAAGCGGTCATCGTTGAAAACCGCGCGGGCGCCGGCGGTGTCATCGGCTCCGACCTGGTGGCCAAGTCACCGGCGGACGGCTACACCCTCGTCATGGGCACGGTTGGCACGCATGCGATCAATGCCACGCTGTACAAGAAGCTGCCGTATGACCCACTCAAGGACTTCGCGCCCATCGCCTTTGCCGGCTACACGCCGACCCTGCTGGTGGTGGCGGGCAATTCGCCGCTCAAGTCGCTGAAAGACCTCGCCGCGCAGGCGGCCAAACCCGGCGGCGTGAGCTTCGCCTCGGCCGGCATCGGAACCTCGGGCCATCTGGCGGGCGAGCTGCTCAAAGCCCGGCTGGGCGGCGAGATGGTGCATGTGCCCTACAAGGAAGGCGGCCTGGCCATGTCCGACGTGATGGGCGGGCAGGCGCAGTTCATGTTTTACCACCCGGCGGCGGTGATGCCCCACATCAAGGCCGGCAAGCTGCGCGCGCTGGGCGCATCCAGCATCAAGCGCAGTTCCGCCGCACCCGATGTGCCTTCGATTGCAGAGCAGGGTTATCCCGACTTCGACCTCGTGGCCTGGTTCATGCTGTACGCGCCGGCGGCCACGCCTGCGCCCGTGCTGGCGCGTCTGCGCGATGCCGCCAACCAGGTCATGGCCAGCGCCGAAATCACAGCCAGGCTCAGTGCGCAAGGCCTGGAGCTGCGCAGCATGAATCCCAACGAGCTGGCCACTTTCGGCCGCACCGAAATTTCCAAATGGTCTGAACTGGTCAAGCGCTCCGGCGCGCAGATCGACTGAACCCCGAGTTTTTCCGCGACCTTAACCCTTAATCAACAGGAGACAACCATGAAGTTCTTTACGCGTATTTTGTCCGTCGTTGCTGCCGCCGCGAGCGCAGCAATATTTCTCGCGGCACCTGCCGCGGCACAGGCGCCCGCGCCACTGCGCATCGGCAGCACGCTGGCGCTGACAGGGCCGCTCTCAGCGACTGCGATGACGCACAAGCTGGTGGGCGAAATCTATGTGGAACAGCTCAACGCCAGGGGCGGCCTGCTGGGCCGCAAGGTGGAATGGCTGGTCAAGGACGACCAGTCCAAGCCGGAGCTGGCCCGCACCATGTACGAACAACTGGTGACGTCGGATAAGGTGGACCTCTTGATGGGCCCGTATGCCACCGGGGCGATTCTCTCGGCCATGGGCGTGGCGCAGCGTTACAACAAGGTGCTGGTGCACCACACCTTCGGCATTCCGTCGCTGGCCAAATACGAGATGGCGTTTCCGGCCTGGTCGCTGGGGTCCGACCCCGGCACGACGGTGCCGAACACAGTGTTCGACGCGCTGGCGTCGTCGTCCAAGCCGCCGAAAACGGTAGCCTTCGTCACCAGCAAGTTCCCCTCGATCCACTTCATGACCCTCGGCGCTCGGGAAGTCGCAAAAAAGCTCGGTCTGCAGGAAGTGTTGTTTCTTGAATGGGATTTCGGCAATCGCGATTTCGGCCCCATTGCCGCGCGCGTCAAGGACGCCAAGCCGGACCTCGTCTGGATGGGCGATATCGGGCTGGAAGGCAATATGCTGCTTGATGCGATGAAAAAAATCGACTACGCGCCGCCGCTTCATTTCCATACCTATCCCGCGCCTGGACCCATGACCAAGTCGCCCGACGCCAAAAACGCACTTTCTCTCACGATCTTCGAAGAGCATGCGCCGTTCACCGACAACCCAGTGGCGGCCGAATTTGTCAAAGTGTTTAACGAGCGCGCCACCAAGGCCGGCCTGCCAGACACCTCGGTCGAGGTGCAAGCCGCGGCCTCGTACTCGGCTTGGCAGATCCTGGAGGCCGGTGTCCGTGGTGCCAACAGCTTTGACGACAAGGCCATTGCCGCCTGGCTGCGCAAGAACCGCGTGGATACCATTCAAGGGCGCGTGCGCTTTGACGGTCCCGGCAATTACGGCGACGACCTGATGAAGGTCAAACAGGTGCAAAACGGCAAGTGGAAGGTGATTTGGCCCACGCAGTTCGCGGCGCCGGGCGCCAAGCTGCAAGTCAACTAAAGCCACGAGCCGCAGATGAGTATGCCGAGTTTTAATCTGCTCGCCCAGTCAATCCTCTCGGGGATTTTCATAGGCGGCTTGTATGGCCTGATCGGCCTGGGCCTGGGTCTGACCTGGGGCTTATTGCGCCAGATCAACCTGGCTCACTTCGGCCTGGTTTTCCTGGCCGCCTACATGAGTTACCACATGGCCACCGTGTGGGGCTTCGATCCGCTGGTCACGCTGCTGATCCTGCCGCCGCTGTTCTTCCTGTTCGGCGCGGGCATGCAATGGGTGCTGTCGCGTTTTGCGATCTCGCCCTTCAATTCGCTGCTGGTCACGTTCGGCATCACGGTCGTGATGGAAAGCGTGATCCAGGCCATCTGGACGGCGGACTTTCGCCGCCTTGAGACCCACTACAACGATCAGAAATTCACCATTGGCTCGCTCTACGTGCCCGTGCCTGAGCTGGTGACCCTGGTTCTGTCCGTGACGATCTCCGTGCTGATCTGGGCCGCCATGCGCTATACCGATCTGGGCAAGGCGCTGCGGGCCATGGCCGAGGACGGACCGATTGCGGCCGCCTTCGGCATCAACCAGAAAGGCATGTCGCTCATGCTCGCGGGCATCTGCGCCGCCCTGGCTGCTGTCGCCGGCATCTGCCTGGCGCTGACTTTCACGCTGACGCCTTCGCAGATTTTTGCCTGGGTCGGCGTCGTCTTCGCAGTTGTCATGCTCGGCGGGCTGGGCAGCGCGCTCGGGCCGCTGGTGGCCGGCATCATCATTGGCGTGAGCGAGGCCATCACCATGGCCGTGGCCGCCCCGTCGTGGGCGCCCATCGTCTCGTTCTCGCTGCTGATCGTGATGCTTCTGTTTCGCCCTGGGAAAGTATGACCCCCACGCTCACCACTTCGTGTGTTTCGCTGCCCCCCGAGGGGGCTGAACTGCGCTTGGGGCGGCCCGTCGCTCCGTTCGGATATAACTATGAATAAAACGATTCTCGGCATCCTGGCCGCGGGCGCGCTGCTGGCCAGCGTTCCCTGGCTCGGCATGCCGGCTTTCTACGAGTCCTTCCTCTACCTGATCTGCCACTGGATGATCCTGGCGCTGTCCTGGAACATCCTGTCGGGATATTCGGGTTATTTTTCCTTTGGTCATGGCGCTTTTTTCGGCATCGGCATGTACACCTCCGCCGGTCTCGCTGCCAACCTGAACTGGCCCTTTCTCTGGACTTTGCCGGCGGCTGCCTTGATGGCGGCCCTGCTTGGCGTGGCATTGGGTGCGGTGGTTTTTCGGGTCAAGTCCGTGCGCGGCGAATTGTTTGCGCTGCTGACGCTGGCCATCACTTTTGTGGTGGGAACCATCGTGCTTAACACCCGAATTGACGGCGGCCCGGGTATTTACCTCAATGCCAATGCCGTGGCGATACCGGCCATTGGCCCGACGGCGTCCTCATCGATTTACCTGATGGCCCTGATGGGTGCCGTTGCGACGCTGCTGATCTCCTACCGCATCCAGGCGTCCCGGCTTGGCATTGGCCTGTTTGCCATCCATGACGACGAAGACGTGGCGGAGGTGATGGGCGTTCCGACCCTTCGCTACAAACTCGTGGCGTTTGGCATCTCGTGCGCGCTGGCCGGTCTGGCCGGCGGCATCCATGCGCTGTTTGTCTCCTATGTCACAGCGGGCGAGACCTTCACCATCGCCGTGCCGCTGACTGTGGTACTGATGAGTGTGCTGGGCGGCACCCGCCATTGGGCCGGGCCGGCGGTGGGCGCCATCGTGATCACCTGCCTGCTGTACTTCTTAACGGCCGGCAACAATCCGATTGCCGGCAAGGCCGCCGTAGGCGTGATTCTGGTGGTGGTGATTCTGTTCATGCCCAACGGCATCCTCGGTTATTTCCTCAAACGCACGGCGAACAAGCGCGCAGAGCGGCCGGCGCCCGCGTCTCACGCTCCTGTGACCGCGGCCGACCTCGCTCCCGCCGCCGTGCCGGCGCCTGTTGGCGTGCCCGCCAAAATCCTGCTCGACGTGCGTAATCTGTCCAAGGCATTCAAGGGCGTGCAGGCACTCGACGGCGTGAGCCTGCAGGTGCACGAAGGTGAAATTCTCGGCCTGCTCGGCCCTAATGGCTCGGGCAAATCGACCTTTATCAACGTGGTCAGCGGGCATTTTCCGGCCAGTGGCGGGGAAATGTTTTTTGAAGGTCGCCAGCTTGCGGGGCTGGAGGCCCACAGCATCGCGCAGGCCGGCATCGCGCGCACCTACCAGATACCCAGGCCCTTTGCCCATTTGAACGTGCTGCAGAACGTCGCCCTGGTGGCGATGTTTGGCGGCGCGGCGCTCGATCACAAGCAGGCCACGCAGGAGGCCTGGAAGTGGCTGGAGTTCACCGGTCTGCAGGACAAGGCCGATGCCTTGCCCGACGACCTGAACCTGCATCAGCGCAAATTTCTCGAGCTTACCCGCGCGCTGGCCTCACGCCCGCGCCTGGTGCTGCTTGACGAAGTGCTTTCCGGCCTGACCCCGGGCGAAATCAACGAAGCGATTGCGCTGATACGCAAGATCAGGGACCGCGGCGCCACCATCGTGTTCGTCGAACATGTGATGCGCGCCGTGATGGCGCTCGCTGACCGGGTGGCTGTGCTCAACTACGGCAAGCTGATAGCCGTTGGCCCGGCCCAGGAAGTCATGAAAAACAGCGAAGTGGTTAGCGCCTACCTGGGGGTACCCCATGCTTGAAGTCGACAACATCCTGGTCAACTATGGCGCCGCGCCCGCGCTCTGGGGCATCACGCTGGATGTCCAGCCCGGCGAACTGGTGTGTGTGGTCGGCCCCAACGGGGCCGGAAAAACGACGCTGATCAACGCCATTGCGGGTTTGCACCGCGTGCGCGAAGGCACGCTGCGCTTCAGCGGCAGGGACATCACCCATCTGCCCAGTCACCGGTTCTGCGAAGCGGGCATCGCCATCGTGCCGGAAGGCCGCAGGCTGTTTACCCAGATGACCGTGCTGGACAATCTCGAACTCGGCAGCTTCATTGCCAAAGCCAAGGTCCACCGCAAGGAGTCGCTGGAGCATGTGCTCGCGCTGTTTCCGGCGCTCAAGCCCAAACTGGAAAGCCCCGCGGGCTCGCTGTCAGGGGGGCAGCAGCAGATGGTGGCGATTGGCCGAGCCCTGATGGCGCGGCCTGGCTTGCTGCTGCTCGACGAGCCTTCCCTGGGCCTGGCGCCTCGGATCGTGATGGACATGTTCCGCATCATCCGCGAAATCAACGCGCAGGGTACCTCGGTGCTGCTGGTGGAGCAAAACGTGGCCATGGCCATGGAACTGGCCAAACGCGCCTATGTGATGGAGGAGGGTCGCATCGTCGCGCAGGGTCAGGCCAGTGAATTGCTGACGCGCCCGGAGATCCAGAAAGCCTACCTTGGTCTGGAGACGCACGAGTAATTCCCATGAGGCGATAATCTGATGCCTTGAAATCCCAGTGCGCCCGCGCAACCTTGGCGGGCGCGTTTTTTTGAACTTGCCTTTCATCACCGATCCCTTTTTCTACGCCGTCGCCATCCCCGCCGTGCTGCTGCTGGGCATCAGTAAAAGCGGCTTTGGCACGGGCTTCGGCTCGCTCGCCGTGCCCATGATGGCGCTGGCCGCGACAGTGCCCGAGGCCGCCGCGATTTTGATGCCGGTGCTGTTTTTGATGGATCTGCTCGGCATGGCGGCGTTTCGAAAAGACTTTGACATGGATTTGCTGAGGTTTCTGATTCCGTGCGGCTTGGTGGGCATCGTGATCGGGGCCTTGCTTTTCAAGCTGCTCAATGCCCACACCGTGGCGGCCATCGTGGGCGGTTTCACGCTCTTGTTTCTGGCGCAGCGCTTGCTGTTTCCGCCCAGGGCCGACAGCGCGCCGCCCCCCAAATGGCTGGGCGCCCTGCTGTCCGCCACCTCGGGTTTTACCAGTTTCATTGCCCACGCGGGCGGCCCGCCCATCAGCGCCTACGTGATTCCGCTGCGCCTGTCGCCGGTGAAGTTCACCGCCACCATGGCGTTTTTCTTCTTTGTGATCAACCTCGCCAAGTGGATTCCCTATGGGCTGCTGGGCCTGCTGGATTGGCGCAACATGGCGACGTCGCTGGTGCTGCTGCCGCTGGCGCCCCTTGGCGTGTGGGCTGGCGTGCGGCTGGCCCGGCGCATCAGCCAGGTCTGGTTTTACCGGATTCTCTACCTGGGCATGTTCCTCACCGGCACCAAGCTGATGTGGGATGGGCTTCATTGAATGCTATTTGGCTTTGAGTGTGGTCATGCTCACCGTGGTCTAGCTGATTCACCGTCGGTGAGTTTTGATCGTTGCCAAAAAAAATGCGAGAAACCCTAGTCGCCGTAGCTGGCAGCGGCAAGGAATAAAATTTGCTTTTGTGGCGCAATGCCTGTGTCCCATGAGTTAGCAGCCTGCGAGAAAAAATGAACGAGTCCGAACCGTCCGCTGAGAATTTCTCCCCGATTTATGTGTCGCACCAAGAATTTCGTGCCGGCCTGCCCGCTGGCCGCTTCCGATTGATCGTCAATCCGGAACGTGCGCAAAAATACATCAAGCATCGTTTGTTTGTTGTGGGTATTGCGCTGCCCCTCCTTGGCATTGGCACGGCGCTGAGCCTATCTGGTTACCCTTGGGTGGGATTGCCCCTGGTTCTTGCTGGCGCGCTGTTGCCCAGGGTCATCAAAGCCCACGCCGCGAAAATTCTGCTGCACCTGGCGCTCCATGACGCCAAGACTTACCAGGATGCGACGGAGTACGAAATCATGGAAGTCCGCTACGCGGACTGAACTGCCAGGGGCGCAAATTGCTGGCTTTGGGTATGGACCCGACAAGTCAGCCTTTGCCGGACTTGCCGCTAAAGTCACCCCATGAAAACCTTTCAAACCTTGTCCGAACTGTCGGCCTGCACGGGCCAGGAAGTGGCTGTCAGCGACTGGATCACCATCACGCAGCAGCAGGTCAACCTGTTTGCCGAGGCCACGGGCGACCACCAGTGGATTCATGTGGATCCCGAAAAAGCCCGCGCCGGGCCGTTTGGCGGGCCCATTGCGCACGGCTTTCTGACGCTGTCGCTGCTGCCGAAGTTTTTTAAATCCTCGTTTGAAATCGCCGGCGCGCGCCTGGGCGTGAATTACGGCCTGAACAGGGTGCGCTTCACGGCGCCCGTGCCCGTGGGCAGCCGGCTGCGCGCCCGCATGAAGCTGCTCGCGGCCGAGCCAATTGACAATGCTGGCGTGCAGATGACCTGGCAAGTGACGGTGGAGCGCGAAGGCTCGGCCAAGCCGGTGTGCGTGGCCGAATCGCTGGTACGGCACTATCCCTGAAACGATCGGGGTGTCACTAGCCCGCCAAGGCCGCCCCGCCAAAGCCGTTTTGCCGCCAGGCCTCGAACACCGTGACGGCGACGGTGTTGGACAGGTTCAGGCTGCGCTGGCCTGGCCGCATCGGCAGTCTGAGGCGCTGACCTGCGGGAAAAGATGCCCGTACGTCAGGCGCGAGGCCCTTGGTTTCAGAGCCAAACACCAGCCAGTCGCCAGGCAGGAAGCGCGCGTCATACAGGCTGCGGCTGCCTTGCGTGGTCATGGCAAAGAGCCGCCCGGGCTGCGGTTGCTGGCTGTCCAGCAGCGCTTGCCAGTTGGCGTGGCGCAGCAGCTCGGCGTATTCGTGGTAGTCGAGCCCGGCGCGCCGCATGTGCTTGTCGTCCATCGAAAAACCGAGTGGCTCCACCAGGTGCAGCCGGCATCCAGTGTTGGCCGCCAGCCGAATCACATTGCCGGTATTGGGCGGAATTTCAGGCTCGACAAGAACAATATTGAACATCGCTGGATTGTCCGCCCGTGAGCCAACTTGGGGGGAGTGCATTACACGTCAGTGTGGGGGATTACTGCGTTCTTGCCAGCACCAAGCCGGTGATATGTGTGGCACCGGCATCCCGCAGGGCCTGCGCAGCAGCAAACAGCGAGGCGCCGCTCGTCATCACGTCATCGACCAGCACCACGCGCCGGCCCGCCACCTCGGCAGCGCGCAGCGGATCAAGCTGGAAGGCACCCCTGACGTTGGTCAGCCGGGCCTCGCGGTTGAGCTGGCTCTGCGGACGGGTGTGTTTGACGCGCAGCAGCAGCCGGACATCGGGTGTTGCCCGGGTTTGACTTTGCCGTGCCAGCGCGCTGGCCAGTTCCCAGGCCTGGTTGAAGCCACGCGTTTGCAGCCGTTCGGCCGACAGCGGCAGCGCGAGCACCCAGTCGTTGGCATCCAGATCGGCAAACGCCTGCGGCACGCCGGGCGTCTTGAGCAACAAGGCCGCGAAAAAAGCAGCCCAGCCGTGCTGCTCGCCAAATTTATATCGGGAAATCAGCGTGGACCACGGGTAGGCATAGGGCACCGCGGCGAGCACCTTGTCCAGCGGCTGCCGCTGGCGCACGCAGGTGGCGCAAAGATCAGGGCCAAGCTTCAGGCCCAAAGATAAATCGGCGGGCAAGGCCAGCGCGCAACGCTCGCAGCGACGCTGCTGCGGCGCAAAACGCGTCTCGCACGGCGGGCACA
>MERZ01000087.1:1805-2005 GCA_001770785.1 Burkholderiales bacterium RIFCSPHIGHO2_12_FULL_61_11 | reverse complement strand
TTCCCCGGATTCCGGTCGCTGCCCCAGCGAGATTTCGCTTCGAAACCCATCCGTGGCGCAAACTCCTAGCTAGTCGAAGGCGACCACCCCAAAGTCCGGTTCCACCCCAAGATACACTTGCGCGAAGGTTCCATAACGGGCCTCGGAGGCGAAGACATGATGTCTCATGGTCTGGATGTCCCGAAAGCATCGCTCCAAGG
>MERZ01000087.1:0-1767 GCA_001770785.1 Burkholderiales bacterium RIFCSPHIGHO2_12_FULL_61_11 | reverse complement strand
CAAGCTAGCTCCACCGCCTTTACCGCGCTGCTCATCGCGTGGGTACTTCCGAGCAATAGGTCCGCTTTTTGCTTCGGCGAGTGAGGCTTGCCATCAAGGCACCTCTGCCACGCTTCTCCCACGGTATGGAGAAGAAGTAAGCGACCTGAACGCAAGATCGCTTCGGCTCGTCCCAACTGGATCTGTGCCGACGAGCGTTCGCTCAAGAGGCCCCTCGCTGTCACCGGATTTTTCGTCATGGCGACCTCGGTCGCCTCGTCGAGCGCTTTGCGCGCAACTCCCAGCATCGGAGTCGGAATCCCGGTCCCGGCATCGCCCACGAGCGGCATTCGATAAAGCGGCCCCTTATAGTGGGACCCCGGTTCGTATTCCGGCTGCATCCGAAACGTCCTCGCTTTGGGTACGAAGACGTCGGTCACCGAGATGTCGTGGCTGCCGGTGCCGCGCATCCCCATGACGTGCCAGGTGTCGATGATCTCGCACCTTTCTTTGGGAAAATAGACCATCCGCATCTCCGGCTCGCCATCGGCTTGGCCGGCATCCACCAGAGCGGTACAGGAGATCCAATCGGCGTCATGGCAATTGCTGACGAACGGCGCGCGACCGGAGACACGGTAGCCGCCTCCTTCCGACTTTGCGTTTAGCGGGCGACCGAATTGAGCGGCGATCACGGCGTCTCCGCCTTTGGCATAGATCTCCTCTGCACCCTCGTCCGGGAGACGCGCGCAAAAGAAAGCCCAATCCACCGGGTTCTCCAAGGTCCACCCGGCCGCAGAGTCGAGACGGCCGACTTCCTCGACGACGAGAGCGCGAGTGATCGGGTCGGTCTCCAATCCCCCCAAAGACTTGGGAGTCGCCATTTTCAAGAGCCCCGTCTCGCGCAATGCATCTAAAACTGGTTTGGACAAGCGTCGTTCCGCTCTGCTTCGTCACGGTGTTTCTCGATGAGCGGAGCGATTTCTCGCACTGCGTCCATCAGCGATTTGTCTGCTTCCAAATGCATATCCTTCTCCTTTCCATTATGACCCCACAGGTTCGTTCGTATGATCCTCAGCTCTTTTTCGCCGGAGCGATGTTCTGGTTGATGTGGAAGAGATTGTCCGGGTCGTAGGTGGCCTTCACTGCTGCAAGCCGCTCGTAGTTGGCGCCATAGTTTGCGGGCGCACGGTGGTCGTCGTCGCTGGACATGAAGTTGACGTAGCCACCATCGCCGCCCGAGTGGGGATGAATAGCTGCGTAGTAGTCCTTCACCCACTTGATGTTGGCCTCGTTGTCGGCAGGGTCCGTCCAGATTCCCACGATCACCGGGGCAAAGCTCTTGTCCCGGTGACCGAAGGCGGTCTCGTCGGCGCCGACCCGTTGCGCGGCACCATTGATCGGATGGAGATGCATGCTCGAGCTTATGTGCGGTGTCTTCTTGCCATGCTCGATGTGAGCCGCGATTGCCTCGTCGGTGAGCTCGGTGATGAAGTCGGCTTTCCAGTAATGCTGCATGCCTTTTGGGACCATACTGTCGAAGGCGCTCTGCAGAGCCGGGAACGGTATAACGCCGACCTGCTCCGCTTTCACTTCGGCAGCGTTGCGTAATGGTTGGAGTACTTTCTCGGCCTCCGCGTGTGGACCGTTCCAGCAAGTGACCAGCACACAGAACAGATCCCCGACCCGGTCCTTGGGGATAAACGGCAGGGCCTCCGCGTGTGGACCGTTCCAGCAAGTGACCAGCACACAGAACAGATCCCCGACCCGGTCCTTGGGGATAAACGGCAG
>MERZ01000086.1:9491-16256 GCA_001770785.1 Burkholderiales bacterium RIFCSPHIGHO2_12_FULL_61_11 | reverse complement strand
TCCGAAGGATAGGCCGCCAATTTGCAGCTGCTGCGCGAAGGCAAGGCAGACCTGGGATTTGTGCAGGGCGGCACCAGCGAGGCAGGCGCCGAAAGCAACGAGCAGCTGGAATCGCTGGGCAGCCTTTTTCTGGAACCGGTGTGGCTGTTTTACCGTGAGGACGCCGCGCGCAAGGTTGCGCCACCCCTATCCGCTGAGCCCGTGGGCAGCGCCGGATCAACCTTAAGTTCCCTCACTCAACTGCAAGGCCTGCGCGTCAACGTCGGCACGCCTGGCAGCGGCGTGCCCAACCTGATGAATAAATTACTCGAAAGCAACCGCATTGACCGCAGCGCCTTGACACTTTCGCAACTGGAGCAAACGCCTGCCACCGTGGCTTTTTTGGGCGGCGAGCTCGATGCCATCGTGTTTGCCTCGGCCCCCGAGTCGCTGATGGTGCAAATGCTGCTGCAAACACCGGGCGTCAAGCTCATGGATTTTGCCCAAAGCGAAGCCTATTCGCGCCGTTTCGCCTTTTTAAGCCCGGCCGTGCTGCCGCGTGGCGTGGTTGATCTGGCCGCCGATATTCCGCCGCAGGATGTTCGACTGGTGGCGCCCACCACCACACTGCTCACGCGGGCCAGCACGCACCCGGCGCTGCTGCAGCTTTTTGCCCTGGCCGGCAACGAGATTCACGGCAGCGCCGGCTGGTTCAAGCACGCCCGCGAATACCCCAACATGGCCAACAACGAGCTGCCCATTTCAGCGGAAGCCGCGCGCAGCATCAAGAACGACAAGCCCTTTTTGCAGCGCTACCTGAACTTTTGGGTCGCCAACCTGGTCGAGCGCATGTGGCTGGTAATGGGCATCATCATCGCGGTGCTGCTGCCGCTGTCACGCATTGTGCCGCCGCTCTATGAGTTTCGCGTGCGCTCGCGCATTTTCAGGTGGTACGGCCAGTTGCGAAACATTGAAAACCGGGCCGAGGAAGCGCAAGACACCGCTCCGTTGCTCGATGAACTGAAGCAGCTGGAAAGCCGCGCCGAAAAAATCAGCGTGCCGCTGTCGTACACCGACGAGCTTTATGCGCTGCGCAATAACATTCAGCTGGTGCGGCAGAAACTGCAGTGGCGGTAGCGGATTTTTTTATATCGGGATTTTCCGGTGAAAACCTTCTTCACGTTAACTGATGCAAATCAATTGAAGGCCTCCCGGATCGCATGATGATGAGGCCAGCTGACAGGCAGAAGAAGAGAAAGGGTCGCCATGGCACGCGCTTCCATCATCCGCAAGACCGCCTCCGATTTCCGTGTACTGCCGAACTGGGCAGACTACGAGCAAGTCCGTTCCGAATTCTCGTGGGAAAAAGTGCAGAAGGAGTTGACAGGCCTGCCGGGCGGCGGTCTCAACATTGCGTTTGAAGCCATCGAACGCCATGCACAAGGTGCCTGGCGGGACCGTGTTGCGTTTCGATTTCTGGGCGCTGGGCCTGATCGTGCCGTCACCTACCACGAACTCTCGGTCCTCACCAACCGCTTCGCCAATCTTCTTGGAAACCTCGGCATCGGCAAGGGCGATCGGCTGTTCGTTCTCCTGGGCCGCATTCCCGAACTCTACATTTCGGTCCTGGGCAGCCTGAAAAACGGCACGGTGGCCTGTCCACTTTTTTCCGCCTTTGGCCCGGAGCCGATTGCCACGCGCCTGACCTTGGGGGAAGCCAGGGTACTCGTCACGACCGAACAACTTTACCGCCGAAAAGTGGAAAAAATCCGCGACAGCTTGCCAGGCTTGCGGCATGTGCTGCTGGTGCCGGAACATGGCGACCCATCCGCCGACATTCCCGGCACGCTGGACTTGAGCCGCCTGATGGCAGAATCGGCCGACGACTTCGAGACCGTCGCGACACAGGCCGAGGATATGGCCCTGTTGCACTTCACCAGCGGCACCACCGGGACGCCCAAGGGTGCGGTCCATGTGCATGGCGCGGCGGCAACACATTGGGCTACCGGCAAGTACGCACTCGATCTGCATCCGGACGACATCTACTGGTGTACCGCCGATCCGGGATGGGTGACCGGCACCTCGTACGGCATCATCGCGCCGCTGCTGCATGGCGTGACATCGATCGTGGACGAAGCCGATTTTGATGCCGAGCGGTGGTATCGCATCCTCCAGCAGCAGCAGGTCACCGTCTGGTATACCGCGCCGACCGCCATCAGGATGCTGATGAAAGCCGGCGGGGAGATGGCCAGGAAATATTCATTTCCCAAGCTTCGCTTCATCGCCAGCGTCGGCGAGCCGCTCAACCCGGAAGCGGTCTGGTGGGGCAAGGAGACTTTGGGATTGCCCATTCACGACAACTGGTGGCAGACCGAGACCGGGGGCATCATGATCGCCAACACGCCGGCTTTTGACATCAAACCCGGATCGATGGGTCGGCCGCTGCCCGGCATTGACGCGTTCATCGTCTCCCGGGATGAACAGGGAAACGTTCACATCGTTGAGGCGCCGGATAGCAAGGGCGAACTGGCCTTGAAGCGCGGCTGGCCATCGATGTTTCGCGGCTATCTGAACAACGAGGAGCGCTACCGGAAATGCTTCGCCGGCGATTTGTATCTGACCGGCGACCTGGCCACGCGCGATCAAGACGGCTATTTCTGGTTCATCGGGCGGTCGGACGACGTCATCAAGTCGTCCGGCCACCTGATCGGTCCGTTCGAAGTCGAGAGCGCCCTGATGGAACATCCGGCGGTGGCCGAAGCCGGCGTCATCGGCAAGCCCGACGAAACAGCCGGTGAAGTGGTCAAGGCATTCGTCTCGTTGAAAACCGGCTATGAGGCATCGGATTCCCTGCGCATGGAATTGCTGGGCCATGCGCGCAAGCGCCTGGGTGCCGCCGTGGCTCCGAAGGAAATCGACTTCCTGCCAATGCTGCCCCGGACGAGGAGCGGAAAGATCATGCGCAGGCTGTTGAAAGCGCGCGAACTGGGCCTGCCGGAAGGCGACACCTCGACGCTGGAGGGGCAGGCATGAACAAGAATCAGGCACCATCCGCCTCCGGGGGAGCCGTCAGCATGAGCGTGCCTTACGACAAATCCATGTCCATCTCCCTGCTGACCGACATGCTGCGCATACGCCGGATGGAGGAAAAATCGGCTGAGCTTTACGGCGCCGGAAAAATTCGCGGTTTCCTGCACTTGTATATCGGCGAAGAGGCCGTCGCAGTGGGAGCGCTGCGTGCGCTCTCTGCCGAGGACAACATTGTGGCCACCTATCGGGAACATGGCCACGCCCTGGTGCGCGGCGTGTCCATGAACGCCATCATGGCCGAGATGTTCGGCAAGCGGGATGGCTGTTCGCACGGACGCGGTGGCTCCATGCATATCTTCGATCGCAGCAAGCACTTCTTTGGCGGCAATGCGATCGTCGGTGGCGGGCTGCCGCTTACCGTGGGCCTGGGACTGGCCGACAAGATGCAAAACATTTCGCGCGTGAATGCCTGCTTCTTCGGCGAGGGTGCTATTGCAGAGGGCGCTTTTCATGAATCGATGAACCTGGCCGCACTGTGGCAACTGCCGGTGCTTTTCCTTTGCGAAAACAACTTCTACGCGATGGGCACGGCGTTGGCGCGTTCCGAATCGCAGACGGATCTCTGCATCAAGGCCGCCAGCTACAAAATGGCCACCACCAAGGCCGACGGCATGGATGTCGTCGCGGTTCACGAGGCAACCAGGCTGGCCGCGCAGCATGTACGCGACGGCAAGGGGCCCTTCTTTGTCGAATTCCAGACCTACCGGTTTCGTCCGCACTCGATGTTCGATCCGGATCTTTATCGGGACAAGGCAGAAATCGACGAGTGGAAAAAGCGCGGGCCGATCCACACCTTTTCTGCCCGGCTGAAGGCAGAGAGCAAGCTGACCGAGACGGAATTTCTTGAAATCGACGCGAAGGTCAATCTGGAAGTGCAGGCAGCCGTCGCCTACGCCGAAGCGTCGGAATGGGAGCCGCTTGAAGCCCTGACCCGGGATGTTTACTCGCCGGAGCTGCGGCCATGAAAATGAGTTACCACGAAGCGATGCGCCAGGCCATGCGCGAGGCGCTGATGGCCGACCCGCGCGTATTCCTGATGGGCGAAGACGTTGGCAAATACGGCGGTACCTATGCTGTCTCGAAAGGCTTTATCGAGGAATTCGGTCCCGAGCGGATCCGCGACACCCCGCTCTCCGAACTGGGGTTCGTCGGTGCCGGTATCGGAGCGGCCTTGGGGGGCATGCGTCCCATCGTGGAGATCATGACCATCAACTTCAGCCTGCTGGCGCTCGACCAGATCGTGAACACCGCTGCAACGCTGCGCCACATGTCGGGCGGCCAGTTCAATGTGCCTATCGTGATCAGAATGGCCACCGGCGCCGGCCGCCAGGTGGCCGCGCAACACTCGCACAGCCTGGAGGGATGGTACGCGCATATTCCCGGCATCAAGGTGCTGGCACCGGCAACGGTCGCCGATGCGTACGGCATGCTGGCTCCCGCGCTGGCGGACCCCGACCCGGTCATCCTCTTTGAACATGCGCAGTTGTACAACATGGAGGCCGATATTGACCCTCAGGCCTGCGACATCCGCTCAGCCGCCGTGCGCCGCCAGGGTGCCGATGTGACGCTCATCACGTATGGCGGCAGCCTGCCGAAAACACTCCAGGCCGCGGAACAGCTTGCCGCGCAAGGCATTGACGCCGAGGTGGTCGATCTGAGGGTCTTGCGGCCACTCGATACGCAAACCCTGCTCGCCTCCGTCCGCAAAACACACCGTGCGGTCGTCGTCGATGAGGGCTGGAAAACCGGCAGCCTGTCAGCGGAAATCATGGCCAGCATCATGGAGCAAGCCTTTTACGACCTCGATGCACCCCTGGCCCGCGTCTGCAGCGCAGAGGTGCCTATTCCCTATGCCCGGCACATGGAAGAAGCAGCGCTGCCGCAAGCGCGCACCATTGCCGCAGCCGCGAAACAACTGATGGGCAAAGCATGATCGAATTCAAGTTGCCCTCTCTCGGCACCGACATGGACAAGGGCACGCTGCTGCAATGGGCTATACGACCCGGGGACGCCGTCAAGCGCGGCCAGATCGTCGCCGTGGTGGATACTTCGAAAGCGGCGGTTGACGTGGAAAGCTGGCAGGAAGGCGTCGTGTTCGAGCTTCTGGTACAGCCCGGCGAAACCATCGCGGTCGGCACCGTGCTCGCCACCCTGCTGGAAGCCGGCGAGACGCCGGAAACCGTGAAACCAACCGCACCGAAAGAACGGTCGGACAAGGCGCCCGATGTTTCCGTCACCTCCATGCCTGCGCCTCCCATGGCGGTCATCGCAACATCGGTGCGGCGCAAGGTATCGCCGGCGGCACGCAAGCATGCCCAGGAGCATGACATCAACATCGAGTCCCTGGCCGGCACAGGCCCTGACGGTGCTGTGACTTTGCAGGATGTGCAAAAAGCCGTCGAATTGGCAGCACAAGCGCAGGCGACTGCGGCGACTGGCAAGCAGGCCGAGATGCGCAAGGCCATCGCGGCCGCCATGAGCCGCTCGAAGCGGGAGATTCCGCACTACTATTTGAGCGAGACCGTGCCGATGCGCAAAGCGCAGGAGTGGCTGGCGGCAAGCAACGAGAAACGCAGCATCACCGAGCGCTTGTTGATGGCTACGCTTCAACTCAAGGCGGTGGCCCTGGCCCTGAAAAAGTACCCGGATATGAATGGTTTCTATCTGAACGGTATGCATCAGCCTTCCCAGGCCATTCATATCGGCGTGGCGATTTCATTGCGGCAGGGTGGACTCATCGCGCCGGCAATTCATGAGGTCGCAGAAAAATCACTGGATCAACTCATGCGCGAACTCACTGACCTGGTCAGGCGGGCCCGCGCCGGATCGCTGCGCAGCTCCGAGATGTCGGACCCGACCCTGACCGTCACCAATCTGGGCGACCAGGGCGTGGACGCCGTCTACGGCGTGATCTACCCGCCGCAGGTCGCCTTGGTCGGTTTCGGCAGAATTCGTGAGATGCCGTGGGTGACAGACGGCGCCCTTTGCGTCATGCCAGCGATGACGGCGAGTCTTGCTGCCGACCACCGCGTCTCCGACGGCCATTATGGCGCGCTGTTTCTTGCTGAAGTCCGTGAGCGACTGCAGTGTCCTGAACAACTTTGAGGAACGAACGGTTGAGCCAACGATGAACCAGCAAGAACTCCTGGCCGCTGTGGTCTCCACACTCAAATCCATCGCACCGGAGGTGGAAGAGAATGATCTTGTCGCCGATCAGCCGCTGCGCAACCAGGTCGACCTCGACTCGATGGACTGGCTCAACTTCCTCATCGGATTGCATGACAAACTCAAGGTCGATATTCCGGAATCCGACTACGCCAGATTGCGCACGCTGAACGACCTGCTGGACTATCTGCGCGCAAAAGTGACGTGATGGAATACATGCAGCACGCACCCCGCGCTGCTGCAACGCTATCCCCCGTCTTGGCTGACCTGCTTGCCCGAACGCATGTGGCTACGACGCGGGCTCAAGCTGCCGGTAGACCTCCTGCGAGACGCGCGCCAACTCCTTGCGGTCAACGCCGCCCGACAGGGCATAGCCAAAGTTCCTGTCGACCCAGTAAAAAACGTTGACCGAGCCATGCTGTCCAAACTTGAAGGCGGTCTCTTGCCCAGCCGCTTCGCGCGTGACATACAAGGTCAGCCGCTGGCCGCTGGCCGTGGTGTACATGAACTGCGCCACCGGTCCCTTGTCGC
>MERZ01000086.1:0-9485 GCA_001770785.1 Burkholderiales bacterium RIFCSPHIGHO2_12_FULL_61_11 | reverse complement strand
GCAGGCGGCCGCCCACCAATTCGTAGCCAATGGCACTCAAGGCAGGCGCGTGCACCGGCTTGCCGAGCCGCTTGCTCAGCCAGGTCACCAGTGCCTGCTCCTGGTCGGCGCCCAGTTCCACCGGTCGGCGGGCATCCGGGCTGAAAACCACATGCGCCACCGCGGCACGCTGGGCAAAGCCCGTCAATTGACTGGAATTGACGGAGGCAAGACGTGCGGCGCCGCCATCCACCGCGCCACGAAGAAACCAGGCCGAGCTGGCACTGAGCACGGCAATCACAATACCCGCCGCCAGACCGCGCCAAGGCCAAGCCGTCGCCTCTGGTTTCAAGGGCAAGCGAAGGGGCAGCGGCTCGCGCATCACGGGATCAAGCCACGCCTTCAGTTCGTGGTTTTGGCGCTGCCACTCCAGTACCCGCTTGCGCTCGTCGGGTCGGCTCGCCAGAAATTGCTCAACGTCGATACGACGTGCCGCCGTCAATTGCCGATCAACGTACGCATGCAGATCGGCTTCGGTGATGGGTGCCGTTTTGCTTGAGGTGATGGGTTTGATGTCGTCCATGATCTACTTGACGCGCTGCATCCTGCCAGGCACTTCGCGTCCTTCCATTTCGGCGTGCAAACGCTCGCGCGCCCGCGAAAGCCGGGACATCACCGTGCCCACGGGCACACCGAGGGCACCGGCCACTTCCTGGTAGCTCAGCTCTTCCACGCCCACCATCAGCAACACCTCGCGCTGCTCGCGCGGCAGCCGCTGCAGCAGCCGGTCCAGGTCGCGCACTTCAAGCCGGTCGGCCTGCGTAGCGCGCTCGGGAAACTCCGGCACCGCGTCGCCTGCGCTGTCTTCGGGGCGCGAACGCCGGGACCGCAGGCGGTCGACAAATGCGTTGTGCATGATGCCAAACATCCAGGCCCGGATCTCGCCGCGCTTTTGCCACATCGAGAATCGGCTCCATGCGCGCTCAAGCGTGTCCTGCACGAGATCATCGGCACGATCGCGGTCGGCAGTCAGCCCGCGCGCGTAACGGCGCAGGCTGGGAATGCAGGCCACGATATCGGCTTCGTCCTGAGCGAGCATGAGTCTGACACAGACCAGTCGAGCGTGCGGGGGCCGTGCCGATTCAGGGCTTGACGACGTGCCACACGTCCTTGAAGTTGTCGCCCTTCTTTTCGCCGGGCTTGGTGTCGGACGAATAGAGGTACACCGGCTTGCCCTTATAGGCCCACTGTTTGGCTCCATCGTCAATCAAGTCCGAAACCTTTGCAGCCAATGAACAGCTGGCTGCAGCACTCGCCTTCGATGACCCGTGAAATATTTCTACGAAAAATGTTCGCAGCCCGCCGCTGCATTCACCCGGATTTCTGTGAATTGTGAAACCCGACCATCCCGCCCCAGATGCTCTTCCTGCACCTCACATTGGCAAAACCGATGAGCCGAAATACCTCGGACAGCTCTTCCGGCGTATAAAAATTCTCAATCGCATCTTTAAAGTATTCACCGCAGCTACGGGAGGCCTCGGTAGATCCGAAAACAAGTGCCGTCAAGGCCACTGACACGCGCAAAAACCGAAGATAAAACCATTCGACAATGCGCGTGCTCGGCTTGAGCATGTCGCAGTGATAGAAATGGCCGCCGGGTTTGAGGACACGGAGAATTTCTGGCAGCACCCTGTCCAATTGGAGATGACGGGAGGCGGCCTGCAGCGTAATCACGTCGAAGGAATTATCCGGGAAGGGAAGCGTATGGACGTCCTGAATGACGCTCTTGATCTTGACGTGGTATTTTGCCGCGCGATGCTGCCCCTCCTCCTGCATTTCCTTGCTCCGGTCAATCGCGGTAACACTGATGTCGGCTTGTTTTTGCAGCAACCTGATGCCGACGTCATTGGTGCCAGCACAAACGTCGAGCGCCTGGTAGCCCGGGCGCAGGTCTATCGTCCTGACGAATTGCCATACCCACAATTCCCACAAGCCCAGACTCGCCACAATATTCCCCGAACGATAGTATTGGGGAACATCTTCAAAAACCTTGGGAATAAATTCTCTCCAGGTTCTCGAAAAAAGCGAACGCCGCTTCTCTTCCCGCTGTTCAAACTTTCCCGATGTGATCGACGTGGACGAGCTGGTTTCCATAAGAAATCTCCAATAATTTGACACAAGAAAATGTTTACCACCACTTCTTGTAAGTCGAGCGCCCAGCGTCCATGACCCACACAAAAGTCCAAACGCTCAATTTTAACCACTCTCAAGCAGGACTTTTTTGATGCGCAGTGGCTGGAGACGGCAGCTTGACCGCCTGCATGCCGCGCTACAGCCCGAGCGCCTTCCAGCCTTTGTGCCCCAACTTTTGCAAAGTCTCAATGTTCTGCTCAAAAATGGTTTCAGCCTCGGGAAAGACCGCCACCGCGCGCGCCACGCTTTCCTCGCGCAGCAAATGCAAAATGGCAAACGGCGCGCGGTTGGTGTAATTGCCGATGTCGTCAGGCTCGGTGCCATCAAACTGGAACTGCGGGTGAAAGCTTGCCAGCTGCAGCACGCCTTCGAGCCCATGCTCGCTGACGACGCCTTCGGCAATTTCCAGGAAATCGTTGAAGTCCAGGAAATCATCAAACAGCGTGGGGTGAATCAACAGCGTGGTGTCTGTCTCTTCGGCAGGCGTGGCCACGAGCAGGTCGAGCTCGCGATCCAGCTCTTCCAGCAGGTCGTCGGCATGGCGGGCGTGGCTCACCACCAGGCGCGCCTGATTTTTCACATATGCCGCTTTGGCAAACGGGCACAGGTTCAGCCCGATCACGGCTGTCTCTAACCAGTGACGGGTTTTTTCCAGAACTTCCTGGTCAGTCATGGCTGGACGACTTAGGGAGGCAGAAATTGCAAAAATACCGATTTCCGTCATCGAGAGGCCGCAGGCCGTGGCGATCCATCGCGGATAAGGCGGGGGCATGGATTGCCACGCTACGCTCGCAATGACGAGTCATGGATTGCCGCGCCGGTCCTTGGTAGTTTCTTGCTCACTTAATGTAGTGCCTTGAAGCGCATGCGCTTGGGCTTGGCGCCTTCTTCACCCAGGCGCCGCTTCTTGTCGGCTTCATATTCCTGATAGTTGCCGTCAAAAAAGGTCCACTGGCTGTCGCCTTCGGCAGCAAGAATGTGCGTGGCAATCCGGTCAAGGAACCAGCGGTCATGGCTGATCACCAGCACCGAGCCGGCGAATTCGAGCAGCGCATCTTCCAGTGCGCGCAGGGTTTCCACATCGAGGTCGTTGGTTGGCTCGTCAAGCATCAACACATTGCCGCCAGCAATCAAGGTCTTGGCCAGGTGCAGGCGTCCGCGCTCACCGCCCGACAACGTGCCGACACGTTTTTGCTGGTCGCCGCCGTTGAAATTGAAACGGCCGGCATAGGCCCGGCTGGGCATCTGGAACTTGCCGACGTTGAGAATATCAAGACCGCCCGAGATGTCTTCCCAGACGGTTTTTTCATTCGCCAGTTCGTCGCGGTTCTGGTCCACAAACGCCATCTTGACGGTGGCGCCAATCACCACTTCACCACTGTCGGGCTTCTCCTTGCCAGCAATCATCTTGAACAGCGTCGACTTACCGGCACCGTTGGGACCGATGATGCCGACGATGGCGCCGGCTGGAATGCTGAAGCTCAGGTTGTCAATCAGCAGGCGGTCGCCAAACGATTTGCTCACGTTCTTGAAGTCAATCACCTGGTTGCCCAGGCGCTCGGCCACGGGGATGAAAATCTCGTTGGTCTCAACACGCTTCTGGTATTCAAAATCGGACAGTTCCTCGAACCGTGCAATGCGCGACTTGCTCTTGGCCTGGCGTGCCTTGGGGTTCTGGCGGACCCACTCCAGCTCTTTCTTCAGGGCCTTGGCACGGGCTTCTTCACCCTTATGCTCAAGCGTCAGGCGCTCTTGCTTTTGTTGCAGCCAGTCGCTGTAGTTGCCTTTGTACGGAATGCCGGAGCCACGGTCGAGCTCCAGAATCCACTCGGCCGCGTTGTCGAGAAAGTAACGGTCATGGGTGATGGCGACCACGGTGCCCGGGTAACGCTGCAGGAACTGCTCCAGCCAGTCGACCGATTCGGCGTCCAGGTGGTTGGTGGGCTCGTCGAGCAGCAGCATGTCGGGCTTGGCCAGCAGCAGACGGCAGAGCGCGACGCGGCGTTTTTCACCGCCTGAGAGCACCCCAATCCTGGCATCCCAGGGCGGCAGGCGCAGCGCATCGGCGGCAATCTCGAGCTGGTGCTCGGAGTCGGTACCGGCGGTGGCAATGATGGCTTCCAGGCGGGCCTGCTCGGTGGCCAGCGCATCGAAGTCGGCATCGGGCTCGCCGTAGGCGGTGTACACCGCTTCCAGCTGGGCCTTGGCGGCAAATACCGCCCCCATGCCTTCTTCAATGCTTTCGCGCACGGTGTGGTCGGGGTTGAGCTTGGGTTCCTGCGGCAGGTAGCCAATGTTCAGACCTGGCATGGGCGTGGCTTCGCCCTCGATCTCGGTGTCCAGCCCGGCCATGATCTTCAGCAGGGTGGACTTGCCCGAGCCGTTCACGCCCAGCACGCCAATCTTGGCGCCCGGGAAAAAACTTAAGGAAACGTCTTTGAGAATCTGTCGTTTGGGCGGCACGATTTTGCCGACCTTGTTCATGGTGAATACGTACTGAGCCATCAGGATTAATTACTTTGGTAAAAAGGGAAAACAACGCCACAGAAACGGACGGCAGGCCGCCTGTACACATGATTCTTACAGGCTTTTTGCAGGTTTCTTTGCAGACGAAAACCACACGCCATACCTTGGGGGCCGCCGCCTCAAATCAAGGCGCGTTTTTGGCGTGAATACGCTGATTATCGTTCCGTGCGACAATACCCGAGTTGCTGGCTCCAGTTGCCTTCAACATTTGGGCACATCTCGGGGATTACTTTCAGTAATTGCTTTTGGTGTAAATAAAAAATATTTGGCCCGACTTTCTGACCCCATCTGCCTTTGACTGGCGGGTTGCTTCAAACAAAGCACCCAACAGGCCGATCTAAAGCGCGCCCTAAGCGCAACACCATGACATTTGAAGAATTGAATTTGGCCCCGGCCATTCTTAAAGCCGTGCTTGAGCAAGGCTACACCACACCTACGCCGATCCAGGCACAGGCCATTCCCGCCGTGCTCGCAGGAAGCGACCTGCTGGGCGGCGCCCAGACGGGCACCGGCAAGACGGCAGCGTTTACGCTGCCCATGCTGCAGCGCCTAAGCACCGAGCCCCGGCTGACCAACCGGCGCGGCGTCAATGCCGTGCGCGCACTCATCATGACGCCCACCCGCGAGCTGGCTGCCCAGGTTGAAGAAAGCGTCCGCACTTACGGCAAATACCTGGACCTCACCTCGATGGTGATGTTTGGCGGTGTCGGCATGGGCGCGCAAATCGAAAAACTGCGCCGCGGCGTGGACATTCTGGTGGCCACCCCCGGCCGCCTGCTCGACCATGCGGGCCAAGGCACGCTGGACCTGAGCCAGGTGCAGATCCTGGTGCTCGACGAAGCCGACCGCATGCTGGACATGGGCTTCATCCACGACATCAAGAAAGTGCTGGCCCTGGTACCCAAGCAGAAACAAACGCTGCTGTTCAGCGCCACCTTCAGCGATGAAATACGCGAACTGACTAACGGCCTGCTGCGCAATCCGGTGTCCATCCAGGTGACGCCGCGCAACACCACGGTGCAGAGCATCACGCAGACCATTCACCCGGTAGGCCGCAGCAAAAAGAAGGCGCTGCTCACCCACATCATCAACGAGCAAAACTGGAGCCAGGTGCTGGTTTTCACGCGCACCAAGTTCGGCGCCAATAATGTGGCCGAGCACCTGAGCAAAAATGGCATTCAAGCCATGGCGCTGCACGGCAACAAGAGCCAGACCGCTCGCACGCAGGCCCTGCAGGGCTTCAAGAGCGGCGACGTTCGCGCCCTGGTGGCCACCGACATCGCCGCACGCGGCATCGACATCGACGAGTTGCCACACGTCGTGAACTACGAAATCCCCAACGTCAGTGAAGACTATGTGCACCGCATCGGCCGTACCGGCCGCGCGGGCAACAGCGGCCAGGCCGTGAGCCTGGTGTGCCTGGACGAAGAAGGCTTCATGCAGGACATTGAGCGCTTCACCAAACAAAATATCGAGAAAATCGTTGTACCCGGTTTTGAAGCCGAACCCGGCGAAAAAGCCGAGCCTCTGGCCATGGGCCGCCAGACCATCTGGGGCGGCTTGGGCAAGCCGCCCAGCCGCGACGTGATGCAGGCAGCCGCCAAGGCCGCGCGCAGCGAAATGATGACGCGCATCCGTGACACCAAAGGCACCCAGCCAGGGCGCAGCGGCGGTGGCGGTGCACGCAGCGCCAATGGTGCGGGCAATGGCGGCGGCCGCGGTCGTGCCCCGGCCGGTGGTGGCAATGGTGGCGAAGGCCGTAGCGATAGCCGTGGTGGTAACGGCGGCGGCAATGCCGGCCGCCGTAGCCCGGCCCAGCCACGGCAAAACACCGGCTATTCACAGGGTTCTGGCCAGCCTTCAGGCCAGCCACGCAACGCCTATGCACAAGCGCCGCGTCACCAGGGCAGCGAGCCACGCAATGACTTCGACAACCAGCAGCCGGCCAGCCACGCGTCTTCCGGCTTCCCTTCTTCGGGCCAACCCACGGGGGGCAACCGCAACAACTTCCGCGGCAACCGCTCCGGCGGCGGTGGCGGCGCAGGGGGCCGCGGCAGCAGCAACGGCCCGCGTAGCTCCGGCGGTCCTGGTTCGTTTACGGACCGATAAGCCGCGCAAGCCAGCGCCCGGTGACTGACCATCGGGCGATCTAAAACAGGCAAGAAGGCAACGGCTTTTCTTGCCTTTTTTTTCAGCCATCCAGGCGTGTAGCCAAATCAGGACGGGCGTCAACAGCTATTAGACCAATGGCAAATCGGCGATTCCCGCTTGTTCAGTGCTGGCGCTGCGACGCGCCAACCGAAAACGGCGTGACATTGACACCGTGGCGGTCTGAAGCACATCAAGCGCCCCAACCGCCGCATCCACGTCAAGCGTAGCGCGCCGCCATGGCATCCAGGTTGACCGGCTTGATGCGGCTGCCTTGGCCCGCGCAACCAAATGCTTCAAATCGCGCCTTGCAGATGCCTGCCGCTGCATTCTTGGCAGCCACCAGTGCCTTGCGTGGATCAAACTCACTGGGCTGTTGGGCCAACAACTGGCGCATGGCACCGGTCATGGCAAGGCGAATGTCGGTGTCGATATTGACCTTGCGCACGCCGCTTTTGATGCCGCGCTGGATTTCCTCCACCGGCACGCCGTAGGTTTCCTTGATGTCGCCACCGTACTGGCGAATGATGGCCAGCCACTCCTGCGGCACGCTGCTAGACCCGTGCATCACCAGATGGGTATCTGGAATCTGCGCATGAATGGCCACGATGCGATCCATCGCCAAAATGTCGCCGGTGGGCTTGCGCGTGAATTTGTAGGCGCCGTGGCTGGTGCCAATGGCGATGGCCAGCGCATCAACGCCGGTTTTTGCCACAAAGTCTTTGGCCTGCACCGGGTCGGTCAGCATCATGTCGTGCGTGAGCTTGCCCGCAGCACCCACCCCATCTTCTTCACCTGCCTCGCCGGTTTCCAGACTGCCCAGGCAACCGAGTTCACCCTCGACCGACACGCCAACGGCATGCGCCATTTCGCCGACGCGGCGCGTCACATCGACGTTGTAGTCGTAGCTGGCGGGCGTCTTGCCATCGCCCATCAGCGAGCCGTCCATCATCACGCTGGTAAAGCCAGAGCGGATGGATTGAATGCACACCGCCGCCGTGGTGCCGTGGTCCTGGTGCAGCACCACGGGAATGTCGGGGTGGCTTTCCACCGCTGCCAGCATCATGTGGCGCAGGTAAGCCTCGCCTGCGTACTTGCGTGCACCCGCCGAAGCCTGCAGGATGACCGGGCTGTCAGTGGCCTGCGCGGCTTCCATGATGGCCTGGATCTGCTCCAGGTTGTTGACGTTGAAGGCGGGCACGCCATAGCCATGCTCAGCAGCGTGATCGAGTACTTGACGAAGGGAAACAAAGGCCATGAAAATCTCCTTGGGTGATGAATAAAAAGTGGCTATAGCGCAGTAAATGCGGGCGCAAGAAGCTATGTTTCCAATAGAAAATCAAAGATCGTTCCGCGCAGCGCGCTGTTGCAGAATCTCGAACGCGGGCAGGGTTTTTCCCTCCAGCACCTCCAAAAAGGCGCCGCCACCGGTGGAGATGTAGCCCATGTCTTTTTCAATGCCGTACTTGGCAATCGCCGCCAGCGTGTCACCACCGCCGGCAATGCTGAAGGCGCTGCTTTGGGCAATGGCTTGGGCAATGGTTTTGGTGCCGTTTTCAAAGGCGGAGAATTCGAACACACCGACCGGGCCATTCCAGACAATGGTGTCCGCGTGCTTGAGCTGCGCGGCGAGCTTGTTCGCGGTCTCCGGCCCAATATCCAGAATCAGGTCGTCGTCCTGAACGTCGGTGGCGGCTTTGATTTCGGCCTTGGCGTCGGCGCTAAAGGTTTTGGCCGTCACCACATCGGTGGGGATGGGCACTTCAGCCCCGCGTGCCTTCATGGCTGCAATGACCGCCCTGGCTTGATCGAGCAGATCCGGCTCGGCCAGACTTTTGCCTATCTTCAGACCCGCGGCGAGCATAAAGGTGTTGGCAATGCCGCCGCCCACAATCAACTGATCAACGTTTTTGGCAAGCGTTTGCAAAATGGTGAGTTTGCTGCTGACCTTTGAGCCGCCAACGATGGCCACCAGCGGCCGCTTCGGGTTGGCCAGGGCCTTGCCGATGGCGTCGATTTCGGCGGCCAGCAGCGGTCCGGCGCAGGCGATGGGGGCATACTGGGCGATGCCGTAAGTGGTGCCTTCGGCGCGGTGCGCGGTACCAAAGGCATCATGAACAAAGATGTTGCACAACGCGGCGAGTTTCCGAGCCAGCGCTTCGCTGTTCTTTTTTTCACCCACGTTGAGGCGGCAGTTTTCCAGCAGCACGAGCTGGCCGGGCTGCACCGTTACGCCTTCAACCCAATTCGAAACCAGCGGCACCTCTCGGCCGAGCAGTTGACTCAGTCGTTTGGCAACCGGGGCCAGTGAATCTTCGGGCTTGAACGCGCCTTCGGTGGGTCGGCCCAGGTGGCTGGTCACCATCACCGCAGCACCCGCGTCCAGCGCCATTTGAATGCAGGGCACGCTGGCGCGGATGCGGGTGTCCTCGGTGATGGCACCGCCGGCATTCTGCGGCACATTCAGGTCAGCGCGGATGAAAACGCGCTTGTTCAGGGCAAAGCCACGTTCGACCACATCGGCAAAGCGCAGCACTTTCATCGCGAACCTCCTGCAACCCGCACCATCTCCAGGCACTTGTTGGAGTAGCCCCATTCGTTGTCGTACCAGGCGACCAGCTTGACAAAGGTGCTGTCGA
>MERZ01000085.1:9500-10616 GCA_001770785.1 Burkholderiales bacterium RIFCSPHIGHO2_12_FULL_61_11 | reverse complement strand
GGGCCAAGAACCAAGCGCCTGCCAGTCGGCGAAGGCATGTTGGGCCGGGTCGTCGATGCAGCGGGCCGACCGCTCGACGGCCTGGGACCGCTCAATTTCACCTGTGAAGTGCCGCTGACCGCAGCGCCCATCAACCCGCTGACTCGCGCGCCCATCGATCAGGTGCTCGATGTCGGCGTGCGTGCCATCAATGCGCTGCTGACCGTGGGGCGCGGTCAACGCATGGGGCTGTTTGCCGGTTCCGGCGTGGGCAAAAGCGTCTTGCTCGGGATGATGGCGCGCTACACCAGCGCCGATGTGATTGTGGTCGGACTGATTGGCGAACGCGGCCGCGAGGTCAAGGATTTCATCGAGAACACGCTCGGCGAAGAGGGCATGGCGCGCGCGGTGCTGGTCGCCGCGCCGGCCGATACCTCGCCGCTGTTGCGACTGCAGGGCGCGGCCTATGCCACCTGCCTGGCCGAGCATTTCCGTGACCTCGGAAAAAATGTTTTGCTGATCATGGACTCACTGACCCGCTATGCCATGGCCCAGCGCGAGATTGCCCTGGCCGTGGGGGAGCCGCCCGCCACCAAGGGTTACCCGCCATCGGTCTTTGCAAAACTGCCTGCGCTGGTGGAACGCGCGGGCAATGGCGCGCGCGATGCCAGTGGCCAGGGCGGCTCAATTACCGGGTTCTATACGGTATTGACCGAAGGCGACGACCAGCAAGACCCGATTGCCGACGCCGCCCGCGCCATTCTGGACGGCCATGTGGTGCTCTCGCGCAGCCTGGCCGAATCGGGCCACTACCCGGCCATTGACATTGAAGCGTCCATCAGCCGCGCCATGACGGCACTGATTGACCCGCCGCAGTTTGAAGCGGTGCGCGGCGTCAAGCAGATGCTGTCGCGCTACCAGCGCAACCGCGACCTGATCAGCGTCGGTGCCTATGCGCCTGGCCATGACGCACAACTGGACAAGGCGATTGCGCTCTATCCAAAAATCGAAGCCTTCCTGCAGCAAACCATGCATGAAAGCGCCGACTACGCCTCATCGGTTGGCCAGTTGAACAGTTTGTCCCCTGCCGGCTAGTCGCCAGCCCCGTGCACCTTCCGGAGAAAACATCATGCGCAA
>MERZ01000085.1:1264-9477 GCA_001770785.1 Burkholderiales bacterium RIFCSPHIGHO2_12_FULL_61_11 | reverse complement strand
CCGACTGGCGCATGGCCGGAGCGACTGGCAACACACCAAGCGCCGCCTCACCTCCTTTGACACGCTGGCTGACCGGGTTCGCCAGCAGCAGATGCTGGCCAGTAACAAGCGGGAGCAGCGCGACAGTGACGAGCGCAGCGCCCGGCAGTTCTATTTGCGCGCAAGCATTTTGGCTGACTAGCATTACCAGGAAATCCGATGTCTTTAATTCTTCCGTCCAGCGCCGCGCCGAGTCAGCCCGTCAACGCGTCCCCCAAGACGACAGCGCGCAGCGACGAGCCAGAACAAAACGCGCCAGGCAGTTTTGCTGATGCCTTGTCTCGCTCACTCGAACCCGCTGAAAACGCCGGAGAAACGAGCGACAAGGCGGCAACGCCCGCGCCGCTACGACGTCAGACCAGCGCGCAGGAGACCGATCCGCAAGACCTGGTCAATACCCTGGCCCTGTCCCTCGCTCCGATGGAAAGCAGAATCGCCAAAGCGACGCCCACCGGCGCTGTCGGCAGCGCCGCCAACAGCGCCGCCTCGGGGGCCGCCGCAGCGCCGCTGGCCGGCCTGATGGCGGGCCCCGTCGCCTCAGCGGGCGCGTCGACCGCCGGGTTGAAAGTGAGCCTCGACGCAGACCCGCCGTCTGCACTGGCACTGTCCGCACTGGCACCGGCGTTGGCTGGCGTTAACCCACAAGACGCGGGCCAAGCGACACCAAAAGCGCAGCTCAATCCGGTGACCTTGCTTGCGAGCGACAGCTCGACCATGGCACTTGATCACCGAAAAATCGCAGCGCCAACCAGCGCACCGATCACTGCTTCCGAGGCTGCGCCGTCGACGCACGCTGACAAGGCCACCGCCAGGTTGAACCCGCTGGCCGACGTCAGCGTCGACCCGACACCAGCCGCCGCACCCGCCAAGGGCAAAGTGGCAAGCAGCGCAGCACCCGCCCTGGAGACCGCAGCCCCCGGCAATACCGCCAGCCAGGCGCCAGACGCTGGCGCGGCGCCATTGAGCACCAGCGCCGTGTTGCCGGGCGCTGCGCTGACTGCCGCCGCGTCGGGGCCGGTCGGCGTTGCGGCTTCGAACGCCCCACTCCCCACAATCACCGCATCGCTGAGCCCTGAAGTGGGGAGCAGCGAGTGGGGCAAGGCACTTGGCCAGCAGGTGATCCAGATGGGTCACGCCGGGCACCAGGTCGCGGAACTTCAGCTCAACCCGCCAGGGCTGGGCCCCTTGAAAGTCACACTGAGCCTGGACGATCAGCAGATTCAGCTGCTGTTTGTTTCGGCCCATTCGTCGGTTCGCGCCGCGGTAGAGGCGGCCTTGCCGCAATTGCGTAGCAGCCTGGCCGACAGCGGGATCAATCTTGGCAACACCTCGGTCAGCGCCGACAGTCAGCAGCAGACAGCGTTTTCCCAGGAGCAAAGCGGACATGCCGGGCAGCGGAGCTACCGAAGCAACGCCATGGCGAACCCGCAGGCCCTCAGCGCCCGGCCCGTCACCGAGCCGCTGCGTCGAAGCCACGCAATGAGCGTCGACACCTACGCCTGAGTTGCAGCCGGGCCTGGCGGCCACGGCAAATGCCGGAGTTGAAGTGGTTTCCTCCTGTTGATCAAGCGATGCTGCCACGGCATTTTGGCCAACAATCCAAGCTCAAACTCAAGCAAGAAAGTCATGGCAACAAGCAGCACCGACGTGAAGACCCCCAAGCCGCGCAAGCTCATCATGCTGATCGTCGTGGTCGCGCTTGGACTCGTGGCCACTGCGGCCGCGGCCTATTCCTATCTGGGCGACCGCCCCGGCCAGGCCGAAGCGCCCGCGCTGCCGGTGAATCCCATTTTTGTTGCGCTGGAGCCCTTTACGGTGAACCTGCAACCCAATGGGCGGAGCCGATTTTTGCACGTTGGCCTGACGCTGAAAGTGGCTGACGCCGCGTCGCAGGGCCAGGTCACGCAGTATTTGCCGGAAGTGCGCAGCCGGATTCTGACGGTGTTGTCCAATCGCGAGGCTGATTCGCTGCTGATACCGGAGCAAAAAGCGCAGTTGATCAGCGAACTGCTGGCGGCATTGAAGCAGCCTTTCGCACCCAACCTGGCACCCGCAAAAATGTCCAGTGTGATGTTCACCACGTTCATCCTGCAGTGAGCACGCTCAATGAAATTCGCCAATGGCCTATGAACATGAGCTTTCCCAGGACGAGGTAGATGCGCTGCTGCAGGGCGTCACCGGTGACACCGCTGCGCCGCTCGCGCCGCCGACCCTTGCGCAAGGGCCGATCAGTTACAAGCTCGGCACGGATGAGCGCATCGTGCATGGCCGCCTGCATGCGCTGGAGGTCATCAACGAACGTTTCTCGCGCAAGCTGCGCAGTTCGTTGCTGATCTTCATGCGCCGCAACGCGGATATTTCAGTCGGTGCAACAAAAATTCAGAAGTACAGTGAGTTCGTTCGCCATCTGCCGGTACCCGCCAATATCAACCTGATGCAAATGAAGCCCCTGCGCGGCACGGCATTGTTTGTATTTGACCCGAAACTGGTGTTTCTGGTGGTTGACAATTTGTTTGGCAGCGATGGCAGGTACCACGTTCGGGTGGAAGGCCGCGATTTCACGCAGACTGAGCAACGCATCATCAAACGTCTGCTCAATGTGACGCTGGACAGTTATGGCAAGGCCTGGCAGCCGGTCTATCCGATCGAATTCGAGTATGTGCGTTCCGAAATGCACGCCAGGCTGGCCAATATTGTGGCGCCCAACGACACGGTCATCGTGACCAGCTTCCAGATCGAATTTGGCCCGGTCGGGGGGGTGCTGACGGTCTGCATTCCCTACTCGATGATCGAGCCGATCCGGGATCTGCTGTCCAACCCCCTGCAAGACGAGCTTGTTGTTGACAAGCGCTGGGTCAAGCAGCTGCAGCAACAAGTCCGGAGCGCCGACGTGGAACTCAGCGCGCATTTTCTGACTTTCCAGTCAAGCATTGCCCAGTTGCTCAAACTGCAAGTCGGCGATGTACTGCCCGTCGAAATTCCGAAAACGATTGTCGCCAAGGTCAACGGCATTCCTGTCATGGAATGCGGCTACGGTACCTCCAATAGCCACTATGCGCTGCGAGTCCAGAAAATGATCAACCACCAAGACAGTGCTTCAAGCAAGGGTAGCGACTATGAGTAAAGGCAACAAGCAGGATGCGTTGGCAGCGGTGCCTGACGACTGGGCCAGCGCGATGGCCGAGCAAGCACTGGCCAGCCAGCCCGCAGCGGCGGACGCGGCTGACGACTGGGGCAGCGCCATGGCCGAGCAAGCGATGGCCGGCCCGTCCGCGCCTTCGCCCGCACCGTCAGCTTCGTCCACACCGGCAGGCGAAAGGGTCTTCCCGCCGCTGCAGAACAGCTTGGGGCCGGACATTGCCGAAGGCGACATCGCCAGGGTTCTGGATGTTCCCGTGCAGCTGACCGCCGAGCTGGGTCGCACGCGCATCACCATCAAGAATCTGCTGCAGCTGTCGCCCGGCTCGGTCGTCGAGCTGGACGGCTTGGCCGGCGAGCCGATGGACGTCTTCATCAACGGTTACCTGATTGCGCAGGGCGAAGTGGTGGTGGTCAACGACAAATTCGGCATTCGCCTGACCGACATCATCACGCCATCCGAACGTATCCAGAAACTCAACCGATGAGGCGTCCGCGAATTTCCAGGGTCGCGGCGGCGCTGCTGGCCAGCCTGAGTTTTTCGGCCAGCGCCGTGCTGCCCACCGTACCGGCCGCAGCGGCGGAACCGGTCCGCTCATTCGGCGCCAGTGGCCTGCTGCAGGCCGCTCTTGGCCTGGCCTTGGTGGTGGCGCTGATTTTTCTGTGTGGCTGGGCAGTGCGGCGCTTTGGTCTGCAAGCGTCAGGCCGCGGCCGCCTGCTCAAGGTGGTTTCCAGCGTCATGGTCGGCCAGCGCGAGCGTGTGGTGGTGGTGGAAATCGGCGACGCGTGGCTGGTGCTTGGCGTCGGCGCGGGCCAGGTTCGCGCACTGCACACCCTGCCGGCCAAAAGCCTGCCTCAAGCACAAGCTGCACCGGCCCTGCATGGGCTGCCGGGTTCAAGTGCTTTTTCACACAAGCTGCGGGACTCCCTTAACCACCTCAATCAACTGAGAAAGCGCGAGTGATGGGCCGTATTTGGGTCCATTTTTCAGGACGCTTTGCAGGGCGTTTTCGTGGTCCTGCATTCCTTGCACTCCTGCTTCTGGTGTTTCTGGTGTTGCTGATGGCATGGCCAACATGGGCGTCGGCGCAAGGTCTGCCAGGCATCATCAACAAGCCCGGGCCCGGGAGTAGCCAGACCTGGTCGCTCAGCGTGCAGACGCTGGTGCTGCTGACTTCGCTGTCTTTCCTTCCTGCGCTGTTGCTGTCCATGACCAGCTTCACCCGCATTCTCATCGTACTGGGACTGCTGCGCACGGCCATTGGCACCCAGTCTTCGCCGCCCAATCAGGTGCTGGTGGGGCTCTCGCTGTTTCTCACCTTTTTTGTCATGTCGCCCGTCTTCGACAAGGTTTACAGCGACGCCTACACGCCGTTCACCGCAAACAAGATCAGTGCAGAGCAGGCGCTGGAGCGCGGTGTTCAGCCCTTCAAGCAATTCATGCTCAAGCAAACCCGGGAAGCCGATCTGGCCCTGTTTGCAAAACTGGCCAACGTTGCGCCCATGGATGGGCCGGAACAAGTGACCTTGCGAATTTTGCTGCCCGCCTATGTGATTAGCGAACTTAAAACCGCTTTCCAGATCGGCTTTACCATCTTTATTCCTTTCCTGGTGGTCGACCTGGTCGTCGCCAGCGTCCTGATGTCAATGGGCATGATGATGGTGCCGCCAGCCACGATCTCATTGCCGTTCAAATTGATGCTGTTCGTGCTGGTGGACGGCTGGCAGCTGCTGATCGGGGCGCTGGCACAGAGTTTTTACACCTGAGCGGACCCGCTTGACCGCTCAAAAGGATGCACTGAAATGACTCCCGAATCAGTCATGGCGCTGGGCTACGAGGCCATGAAGCTGGCGTTGCTGCTGGGTGGACCGCTGCTGCTGGTGGCGCTCGTCACCGGCTTGCTCATCAGCCTTTTTCAGGCCGCCACCCAGATCAATGAAATGACGCTGTCCTTCATTCCAAAACTGCTGGCCGTGTTTGCCACTCTGGTGATTGCCGGGCCGTGGATGCTGGCCACGGTGCTCGATTACATGCGCGATCTGTTCTCCTCCATTCCGCAACTGACAGGCTGATGCCGGCCATTATTTCAGTCACTTCAGAGCAGCTGAGCGTCTGGATGGTGGCCTTTCTTTGGCCGTTCGTGCGCATGCTGGCGCTCATCAGCACGGCGCCAATTTTCGGTGAAGCCACCGTGCCGCGCACCGCCAAGATAGGCCTGGCCGCCCTGCTGGCCATGGTCATTGCGCCGACCCTGGGCGAGCTGCCAGCGGTCCCGCTGGTTTCCGCCAGTGGCTTGTGGATCCTGATTCAGCAAGTTCTCATCGGGGCGGCGATGGGTTTCTCAATGCGGCTGGTCTTTGCCCTGGTGCAGGCTGCCGGCGAATATGTCGGCCTGCAAATGGGCCTGTCATTCGCCTCTTTCTTCGACCCCACCAGCGGCGGCACCACGATGGTCCTTGCGCGCCTGCTGAACGCCATCGCCATGCTGATTTTTCTGGCGACAAACGGCCACCTGATGCTGATCATGACGCTCGCCGAAAGCTTTCACACGCTGCCGATTGCCGACGCCCCCCTGGCAGCGGGCGGCTGGTTCCTCCTGGTATCGGCCGGCAGCCAGATTGTTTCAGGCGGACTCATGCTGGCGTTGCCGATCATTGCAACCTTGCTGACCCTGAACCTGGCCATGGGCATATTGAACCGCGTCTCGCCACAATTCAGTATTTTTTCTGTCGGATTTCCCGTCACCCTCCTCGCAGGCATGGCCATGCTGCAGGTATTGATGCAGTACCTGGCGCCCTTCCTGGAGCCCCGGTTGATGGGCGCGTTCGCGTTTATTCCTGAATTTCTGCAGGGCCTGCGCTGAGCTCGCGTAGGTCGGGTTAGCCTTTGCGGGCGTAACCCGACATCTTGGGGACGCAATCGTCCGATGTCGGCTTACGCTACGCTAAGCCGACCTACGAATCAGATCAGGCTCCGGGCCTACAGATAGTTGAACAGCGCGATCTGCTGAATTTTGACGAAGGTTTGCTGGCTCGCCTGCAGCGCCGTCTGGCGCTGGTAAAACTCGGCGATCGCGCTGGCGTAATCCAGGTCCTGCAAATCGGACAAATAACTCTTGTCGGAAAGCCTACGACTGTCTCCGGTGACGCCCAGCGCGTCGAGCTCTTGCAAGCGCGATCCGACCGATGAACGCACCGTCAAGACATTGTCGTGTGCGTTGGTGATCTCCCGGTTGGCTTTGCCTAACGCATCAGTCTGGAGTGTCGGATTGGCGTTGTCCACGGGCGTTTTCAGTGCCGCGATCACCTCACTGATCGTCTTGAAAACATCCGTACCCGCGTGCTGGAAAATACTGCGGCCGTCGTCAGTCGCGGCCATCTGCCGCGAGACATCGACCTGCATCAGGCGCTGCCCCTGGTCGCCAGCATACAGAACGCTGCCGTCTGCCTGCCTGACGAACGGCGGACTCCCGCTCTTGAAACCGGCAAACAGAAACTGCCCATTGCCGTCATCGGTATTGGCCAGACCTTGCAGCTGGTCAAAACTGCTTTGCAGGGCGGTGGCAATGGTTGCACGATCCGCATCGGACAGGGTGCCGTTGCCGGCCTCAATCAAGCTGCTTTTGATGTTTTGCAACACAGTGGTGACGCTCTGCAGGGCATTGTCTTCCAGCGTCAGTGTCTGCGTGGCTTGAGCGCGGCTGGCCGAATACTGCGCATTCAGTGCAATCGACTGGGATACGGCCAGCGCGCGGGTCGCGGCCAGCGGATCGTCCGATGGCGCCAGAAGTTTGGTGCCGGCGCCGAGCTGCTGCTGTACCCGCAACAGGTTGCTTTGCTGCGCGCCCATGGCAGTGCGGCTTTGCTCATAAAAAGATTGGGTGCTGATACGCATGGTGAACTCCTGGGTAGGGCTTAGCGGATGCCCAGTACCGCATCAAACATCGTTGATGCGGTCTGGATCACCTTGGCGTTGGCCTGGTACATCTGCTGGAACATCAGCAAGTTGGCGGTTTCTTCGTCCTGATTGACGCCAGACACCGACTGCTGGGCCGATCGGATCTGCGCTGTCAGGCTGGTTTGGGCGGTGTTGGCGATCTGGACCTGCCGGGCTTTGTTGCCGACCGTGCTGACCAATTGTGCGTAGGCATCGTTAAAGCTGGCCGTGCGGTTGCCGATGGTTTTTTTGTTTTGCAGCGCACCCAGCAGCAGGGCATTGCTGCCATCGGACACGCCGCCGGTATTTTCCCCAATGGTGAAGGTGTCGCCATCGGCGGGCACGCCGCTGATATTGACCGTAATGCCGTTGAAGGTGATGGGGTCACCAGACTTGTAGATAACCGGGCCGCCCGGGAAGCCTGACAGTTCATTGGTCGCGCTGTCGTACGTCAGGGTCACAGTGCCCGTACCGCCAAGGGGGGCCGCCACCGCCAGGAAGCCCGCATCTACCGAGCCGGCACTGATCGCGCCACTGCCCGCATTGCCAAACGTATTGTCCGTAATGATGGGCGAGGCTGCCGCCACCTTGGCTGGATCGGTGATCAGAACCGTCAGATCGCGCGCGCCGGTGCGGGTCGGCTGGATCAGGAAGGAGTCGCCTTCAGTTGGGACGATGCCGCCGAACTTGAGTTCTACCCCGTCGTAGATGTTCCCAGATTCAGGAGTAACAATTTGGTTGTCTGATAGACGTGTCACTGTGAACGTCGGGCCAGCGGTGACGTCCAGACGGTAGTCGCTGGTGGTCAATCTACTGGTGTCGGAAAACGACGCCAATACAGTGCCAGAAGGGATAGCATTTCTGCTGTTGGAAATTACGCCAGGGCTGGCCTGCGAGAAGAAGTCCTGCCCCAGCACGCCATTGAGATCGATCCCCAGCTTCTGCTGGGCATTAAAAGTATCCGCCAGCGAAATGGCGATGCGGCCCAGCGAATTTTGGGCTGTTGCCAGCGTCTCGCTACGAAACTGCAGCAGACCACCGAGTGATCCCCCGGAGATCACGCTCTCCTGCAATTCCACAGCCTTGCCAGCCGCATTGA
>MERZ01000085.1:0-1248 GCA_001770785.1 Burkholderiales bacterium RIFCSPHIGHO2_12_FULL_61_11 | reverse complement strand
ACCAGAGTCTGCCCGTTGCCAATAAACACGTTGTATTGACCGCCATCCTGCACGACAAGCTTGGTCCCTACAAGCTTGCCCAGCTCATTGACCAGTTGGTCACGCTGGTCGAGCAGGTCATTGGGGGCCTGGCCACCCACGGCGTTGCTGAGCATGGCAACCTGTTTGTTGAGACTGGCAATCTGCTCTGCATAGGTGTTGATTTGATCGACGTTGCCAGAAACCTGATCGTTGACGCTGGCGTTGAGGCTGCCCAGGTATTGATCCATCGCTCTGAACTGATTGGCCAGAGCCTGGCTGGAACTGATCAATTGCTGGCGGGCCGACGAGTCAGCGGGGGTATTCGCGACGGCCTGCACATGGGTAAACAGCGTTTGTAGCTTGGGTGCCAGGCCTGCCGTTTGATCTGCCAGCAGGTTGTCGATCTGGCTGATCTGCGTGTAATAAGTGCTCAGCGATTGGTTTGCCGACTGTGCCTGATTGAGCTGCGACATCAGGTATTGGTCGTAACTGCGGGTGACGTCAGTGACCCTGGCACCACTGCCGAAAAACCCGATACCCGGACTGTACACACCCGTGCTTGATGCAATCTGCGCGGACTGGCGACTGTAGCCCGCTGTATTGACGTTGGCCGTGTTGTGCCCCGTAGTCACCAAGGCGGTCTGCGCGGCGTTCAGGCCGCTTAGCCCGGTAATAAACATGCTGTTTGACATAAACCTGAACCTCCAAACCTCTCAACCAACCACCGGCAACCGACAGCTTTCTCGCGGCCTCTTGTTAGATAACGACAAGCCCGGGCAAAACTGGAGGGTGTCTGCGCCAATTATTTGCAAACCTCCGTGGCCAGTGGAAAGTTGCCACGCCACGCTTTAAAACTCTTCCCAATCCCCCGCCCCTGAGGCAGCGACGGCAACAAGCCGCCGGGGTGGCGAAGCCTCGGCGGCTCGCTTGCGTTGCGGTGCGGCAATGGCCTGCTTGGCAGCAGGCGGCTGCCTGGGCGCTGAGCCCTGAGCAAGGCTTGCCGGGCGCTGGGGCGCAGCTGCGTAGCTGACCTGGTTCTGATCGAGCCTAAACACACTGACCACCTCGGACAGGCCGCTGGCCTGCTCTTGAAGGGATGCCGCGGCTGCGGCAGCTTGCTCGACCAGTGCGGCGTTTTGCTGGGTGACCTGGTCCATCTGGGTGATGGCCTGGTTGATCTGCTCGATGCCTGAGGTTTGCTCCTGGCTGGCCACGGTGATCTCGGCC
>MERZ01000084.1:14163-19216 GCA_001770785.1 Burkholderiales bacterium RIFCSPHIGHO2_12_FULL_61_11 | reverse complement strand
TGAACCTGACCAACGTTTATCGCTATCAGCGTCAGCCCGCTGCCGTGACGGCCGTCAGCAGGGACGACTTTACCCGCGGCCGTCCGGTTCGCGGCAACCAGCATGTCCTGAGCGCCACGGATCTGAGACGCGCCCAGGTGGTGGCCGAGCGCAGCGCGCTGCCGCAGCGCCCCGAAGTGCGCGAACGGCCAAGGCCGGTTGCGCCAGCCGCGCTGCCGCCCGCCACCGTGATCACGCGACCGGTGGTGCGCAGCCGCAACGGCAGTCGGGATGAGCCGCGCGCTGGACGACCCGACAACAAGGACCGCACTGCCCGAACTCAGCCGCCCCTGCCGGCAGCGCCTGTGATGCCCGGGGTAACGGCGGCGCAACCGCCTGTCCTGCGATCAGTGCCGGCTCCCGCACAAGACCGCAGCGCCATCGACGCCGAACAACGGACGCGGCGCGAGCAGCAGCCCTTGCAGCGCGACCAGGAGCGCCAGCAACGCGAGCTGAACCGGCAGCAGCCACCACGCGATCAGCCACGCCAGCAAGGCGAAGCCTCACCTGGGCAGCGGGCATTGCGCGCGCCGGTCGAGAACAACGGCAACGCCCGCCCGGTGATGCCGGATGCCCAGGCCGAGCGGGCGCAACAGCAGCTCCAGCGTGACCAGCAGCGTCAGCAAGCCGAGCGGGTGCGCCAGCAGGAAGAGCAACGCCGCCAAAGCGAAGAGGCGCTGGGCCAGCGCGCACTGCGTGAGCAGGCGCAAAAGCAGCAGGAGCTGGCCCGCCAGCAGCAGCAAGCACAGCAACGCCAGGCCCGCGAGTTGCAGCAACAACAGCAGTTGGAGCAGCGCAAGGAGCAAGCCCAGCAACGGCAGGCGCGCGAACAGCAACAGCAGCAGCGGGCCCAGCAAGATCAGCAAAGACAGGAGCAGGCGGCGCAGGCTCAGAAACAGGCACAGCAGCAACAACGCGCCCAGCAAGACCAGCAACGCCAGGCCCGTGAGTTGCAGCAGCAACAGCAGTTGGAGCAGCCCAAAGAACAAGCCGAAGAACGCAAGAAAGCGCGCCAGACAGACGCCGCAAAAACACGACCTCCCCGGCCAGAGGGCGAGCCCATCCGCAACCGGGAGCCGTAACCCGCGGCGCTGTCAGTCCAGCACAAACGCTAGCCCCCGCATCACGGTATGGCCTTCCACAAGGGGTAGTGGGCGGTTGCAGGCCGTCCGTGAGCGCCGCGCTGCAGCCAAGTCGGCTGACAGCTCCGCAGTCAGCCACACGGCGCATATGCTATTTATTTAATAGCTTCTTGCGCCCGCCCTCCCCCTCAAGAAATAGAGGATTGACCGGGCCTCAGGATTCGTCGTCGAGCAGGCGCACCTTGACGCTTTTGCCCTTGACCTTGCCCTGCGTCAGCTTGCGCAGGGCCTCGGCCGCGATCTTGCGATCCACCGCCACGTAGGTGGAGAACTCGTTCACGTTGATCTTGCCGACCTGCTCGCGCGTAAAGCCAGCCTCGCCGGTGAGCGCGCCCAGCACGTCGCCAGCGCGGATTTTTTCCTTGCGGCCACCGACTATTTGCAGCGTCGCCATGGGCGGCAACAGCGGCTCCTGGCTGGCGGGCGTCAACTCTGTCACCTTGTGCCACTCGGACTCGGCTTTTTGCAGCTGTTCGATCTTGCCGACCGATCCCATCTCGTCCATGCTGGCCAGGCTGATGGCCCAGCCTTCCTCGTCGACGCGGCCGGTTCGGCCAATGCGGTGAATGTGCACCTCGGGGTCGGGCGTCACATCCACGTTGATGACCATTTCGAGTTGCGAAATATCCAGCCCGCGCGCCGCCACATCGGTCGCCACCAGCACCGAGCAGCTGCGGTTGGAAAACTGCACCAGCACCTGGTCGCGCTCGCGCTGCTCCAGCTCGCCATACAGCGCCAGCGCGCTGAAGCCCTGGCTTTTCAGCAGTTGCACCAGCGCGCGGCACTGCGACTTGGTGTTGCAAAAGGCCAGCGTGCTGACCGGGCGGTAATGTTTGAGCACCTGCCCCACCGCTTTGAGGCGCGCTTCGTCATGGTCGCTGTCAGGCACCTCATACCAGCGCTGGCGGATCTTGCTTTTCTCGTGTTGTGCCTGCACCGTGATGGTTTGCGGGCTCTTCATGAACTGCTGGCTAATTTTGGCAATGCCTTCAGGGTAGGTCGCCGAGAACAGCAGGGTTTGCCGTTCTTTCGGGCACTGTTTGGCGACGGTGGCAATGTCGTCAAAAAAGCCCATGTCGAGCATGCGGTCGGCCTCGTCGAGCACCAGCGTGTTCATGGCCTCCAGATTCAGGTTGCCGCGCGCCAGATGGTCCATGATGCGGCCCGGCGTTCCCACCACAATGTGCGCGCCGTGCTCCAGGCTGGCAATCTGCCCGCGCAGGGCCACGCCACCGCACAGTGTGACGACCTTGATGTTTTCCTCGGCGCGCGCCAGGCGGCGGATTTCGGTGGTGACCTGATCGGCCAGCTCGCGCGTCGGGCACAGCACCATGGCCTGCACGGCAAAACGGCGTGCATTCAGGTTGGCCAGCAGCGCCAGCGCAAAGGCCGCGGTCTTGCCGCTGCCGGTCTTGGCCTGGGCAATCAGGTCTTTGCCCAGCAAGGCCACGGGCAGGCTGGCGGCCTGAATCGGGGTCATCTGCAGGTAGCCCAACTGCTGCAAATTGGCCAGCACATGGGCCGGTAGGGACAAGGAGGCGAAATCGGAGGAAGAAGAGGTCATGCCCCGATTATCGACGGCTGCGTCGCGTCAAGGTTCAAGCCAGAATCGTCGCCAGACTGGCTTCCAGATACTCGGACGGCAGACGCTTGAAGCCCGAGCGGGCAAAGCGCTGCAAACGGCCCACCATGAAAGCCACGATCACTGAAGCGCGCACCTGCGCGTCAACCGTGGGGCTGGAGGAAGCTGCAGCAGCCGCGCCATCACGCAGGCCTTGCTTCAGGCTGGACTCCAGCTTGTCAAAGAACAGGTTCATGCGCTCTTGCAGCCGCTCGTTTTCAAACACCAGCGCATCACCCACCATCACGCGCGCCATGCCCGGGTTTTTTTCGCCGAATTGCAGCACCATGACGACCAGCTTGCGGGTGCGCGCCGCAGGCTCGGGCTCGCGCTCGGCAATCTGGTTGACCAGCGTGAAAACGCTTTGCTCGATGAACTCGATCAGTCCTTCAAACATCTGCGCCTTGCTGGCGAAATGACGGTACAGCGCCGCTTCGCTCACGCCAAGTTTGGCCGCCAGCGCCGAGGTGGTGATGCGCTCGGCGCCCGGCTGCTCCAGCATGGCAGCCAGCGCCTGCAGAATCTGAACCCGACGTTCACCCGGCCTGGGCCGCTTGCGCGCTGCCGGCTCAGCGGCAGCTGGCGCGGCCGGCAGGATCAGTTCGGGTGCGGACGCGAAGTCGGACATGGGCGCGTTACCAAGGTGAAGAAGAATGTTTCAAAAAACCGGAATTCGTTGCAAATCATTCTCGCACAGCGGAACCGGCGATTCGGCGGCGCGTTGTACGGGTTTTTGCCCATCTCCCCAAACAAAATTCCCGAGTCCGACCCTCTCCTAATGCGACCGGATCATGGTCCCGTAGGCCTGATCGGTCAGGATTTCCAGCAGCATGGCATGCGGCACCCGACCATCGATGATATGCACCGTGTTGACGCCGCTCTTGGCCGCGTCCAGCGCGCCTTCAATTTTTGGCAGCATGCCGCCCGAAATCGTGCCGTCGGCAAACAGCTCATCAATCTCCCGCGCCGTCAGGTCGGTCAGCAGCTCGCCCGCCTTGTTCAGTACACCGGGGGTATTGGTCAGCAGCACCAGCTTTTCGGCCTTGAGCACGATGGCCAGCTTGCCCGCCACCACATCGGCGTTGATGTTGTAGCTTTCATTTTCTTCGCCAAAACCAATCGGACTGATGACGGGAATAAACGCGTCGTCCTGCAGCGCCTTGACCACGCCGGGGTCGATGCTGACAATGTCGCCGACAAAGCCGATGTCGTGCTCTTTATCTGAATCGTCCTTGTCCAGCATCTTGAGCTTTTGCGCCCGGATCAGGCCGCCGTCGCGACCTGTCAGGCCCACCGCCTTGCCGCCGGCCTGGTTGATCAGGCCCACAATGTCCTGCTGCACCTGGCCCGCCAGCACCCATTCCACCACTTCCATGGTTTCATCGTCGGTCACCCGCATGCCCTGAATGAAGTGGCCTTTTTTGCCGAGACGATTCAGCGCCGCTTCAATCTGCGGGCCACCGCCATGCACCACCACCGGGTTCATGCCCACCAATTTCAGCAGCACCACATCTTCGGCAAAGTCGGCCTGCAGCGCCGGATCCGTCATGGCGTTGCCACCGTACTTGATGACGATGGTCTTGCCGTGAAACTTGCGGATATAGGGCAGTGCCTGCGCCAGGATTTCAGCCTTGTCGCGCGGGCCGATGTGGGAGAGGTCAGGATCGGTTGAGGAAGTAGTGGAGTGGGTCATTGCGGCTCGCCTTGCAGATGAAGAAGAATTAACCGTGAATTGTGCCGGACACAGCCAGGTTTTCAAACCCGACAGGCTCTTGGCACGGCAGCCCGCTCAGGTGGCGGAATGGCAAGTCGCACGCTCCTGCGCCAACCACTCCAGAACCGGGACCGTGCCCGGCAACACCGGCTGCACCTGAACCGGCAAGGACTGCCAGGAAAATGACTGGCCTTCGTGCATCTGCAACTCGCCGGTCCAGTTAAACACCTTGCAGAAATTGAGCCGGACCAGCGCGTGCGGGTAATCCACCATCTCGACCGTCCAGGGATGCACGGCACCGATGGTGACGCCAATTTCTTCCTGAAGTTCACGGCGCAACGCCTGTTCGACGTTTTCGCCGGGCTCCAGCTTGCCACCGGGAAACTCCCAGTACCCCTCATAGACCTTGCCGGGAGGCCTGGAGGTCAGCAAAAAGCGGCCGTCGGCCTGAAGCAGTACCCCGACTGCCACCTCCACCACCTTGCGGTTCGCGCCGCCTTGGCGAGGCCGGCCGGCGTCGGCCATCAGAACCTTTGC
>MERZ01000084.1:5960-14138 GCA_001770785.1 Burkholderiales bacterium RIFCSPHIGHO2_12_FULL_61_11 | reverse complement strand
CACACGACCGCTGCGCGAGCCACGTTCCAGCGCCCACACCAGCGATGCGGGGCGAGCCGCCGCTATGGCCTGCGGACCGACGCCGAACGACGACAGCCACTGGGCCACGATGTTCAGGTATTCGTCCTGGCTGAAGGGGTAAAAACTCACCCACAAGCCAAAGCGCTCGGACAGCGAAATTTTTTCCTCCACCACTTCACCAGGATGAACTTCACCTTCTTCGGTGTGGGTGTAGGTGAGATTCTCCGTCATGTACTCGGGCAGCAGGTGACGCCGGTTGCTGGTGGCGTAAATCAGCACATTCGGGGTGGCAGCGGCGATCGAGCCATCGAGAATGGATTTGAGCGCCTTGTAGCCGGGCTCGCCCTCCTCGAAGCTGAGATCGTCGCAAAAGACGATGAACTTTTCGGATTGCCCCGAGACCACATCGACGATGTCCGGCAGATCCGTCAGGTCGGCCTTGTCCACTTCAATCAGCCGCAATCCCCGGGCGGCATATTCGTTCAGGCAGGCCTTGATCAAGGACGATTTGCCAGTGCCGCGTGATCCCGTCAACAAGACATTGTTGGCGGGCTTGCCGCTGACAAACTGCTCGGTGTTGCGCTGTATTTTTTCTTTTTGCCCGTCAATCTCCTTGAGATCGGTGAAACGCATGACGCCCAGATGCCTCACGGGCTCCAGCGAGCTGCGGCCGGAGCTGCGCTTGCGGAAACGGTAGGCGACGGACGCCTGCCAGTCCGGTGCCGACAAGGGCTGCGGCAAGACCGATTCAATCCGCGTCATCAGGGATTCAACCCGCGCCATCAGGCGTTCAAACTGCTCGTTCATGTTCAGCGGCTCAACTGTTTAACTGCGGTAATCCGCGTTGATCTTGACGTATTCGTAGGACAGGTCACAGGTCCAGACCGTGTCGGCAGCTTGACCACGGCCCAACACCACCCGCACGGTGATCTCGCTTTGCTTCATCACGCGCTGGCCATCGGCTTCGACGTAATCCACATGCCGGCCGCCATTCTTGGCCACCAGCACATCGTCAAGGTACAAATCTATTTTCGTCTGGTCCAGGTCGGCAATGCCCGAATAGCCCACAGCGGCCAGAATGCGGCCCAGATTGGGGTCGCTGGCAAAAAATGCCGTCTTGACCAGCGGCGAATGGGCGATCGCATAGGCCACCATGCGGCATTCCTCGCCGGTCTTGCCGCCCTCAACCTGCACCGTGATGAACTTGGTCGCGCCTTCCCCATCGCGCACGATGGCCTGGGCCAGTTTTTGCGCAATAGCGAGCATGGCGGCGCGCAATGCCTGGCCATCCGGGCTGTCCAGCGAAGTCACCGGCGCGTGCTGGGCCTGATGGGTGGCCACGACGACAAAGGAGTCGTTGGTGGAGGTGTCGCCGTCAACGGTGATACGGTTAAATGAGCCCTCAGCCAGTTCCCTGGCCAGCTGCGCCATGAGCGGGGGAGACACGCAGGCATCGGTCGCCATGAAGCCCAGCATGGTCGCCATGTTGGGCCGAATCATGCCGGCGCCCTTGGCGATGCCGGTGATGGTGACGGCCCGGCCAGCCAGCGTGATGCGGCTTGAAAACGCCTTGGCCACCGTGTCCGTGGTCATGATGGCCTCGGCGGCGTTGGCCCAGTTGTCGGCCCTGGCATTCGCCAAGGCAGCCGCAAGCCCGGCCACGATGCGCTCATGCGGCAAAGGCTCCATGATCACCCCGGTCGAAAACGGCAGGACTTGCTCGGGCGCCAGATGGAGTTCGCCGGCCAGCGCCACGCAGCAAGCCAGTGCACGCCTCAAGCCCTCATCGCCGGTGCCGGCGTTGGCATTGCCGGTGTTGATCAGCATGGCACGAATGCCCGGGCTGCCTGGATTTTTTTGGTCCAGATTCTTGGCCAGATGCTCGCGGCAGATTTGCACCGGTGCGGCACAGAATCTGTTTTGCGTGAAAACGGCGCCTACAGACGCGCCTTCGTCCAGCAGCAGCACGGCCAGGTCTTTGCGCTGGGCCTTGCGGATGCCTGCTTGCGTGATACCCCAGCGCACGCCGGGCACGGGGTAGAGTTCCGCAGCGGGCGTGGCGAGCAGATTGACAGGCATGTTCTTGACTCCAGGAAACCAGCGGTGTGACGCCAATGCAGGCTCAGGCCCGGCGGGCTCAGTTCAGCCTGCCGTGGCAGTTCTTGTATTTCTTGCCCGAACCGCAGGGGCAAGGCTCATTGCGGCCGACGCGCGGCACCACGCCGCCCGGCAGGGACTGGGCGCGCCTTTGCGACGCTTGATCCGCCGTCATTTGGACTTCCCCCGTTTCGGTCGGGGCGGTATAGGTGATGTTGGCGATTCTTTCGGCCCGGTCTTCCATTTCCTCAGCGGTCTGATCCAGCTCATCACGCGACTGGATCTTGACCGTCATCAATATTTTGGTGACATCGTTTTTGACACTGTCGAGCAACTGGCCAAACAGCTCAAAGGCTTCACGTTTGTATTCCTGCTTGGGCTGCTTTTGCGCATAGCCGCGCAAATGAATGCCCTGGCGCAGGTAATCGAGCGCGCTCAGGTGTTCGCGCCAGTGGCTGTCTATGCTTTGCAGCAGCACGACGCGCTCGAACTGGGTGAAATTTTCCTGGCCGATTTGTTCGACCTTGTCAGCAAAGGCAGCGTTGGCCGCGGCGAGAACTTTCTCGAGCACGTCTTCGTCGGTGAGGGCCGTGGCCGTCTCCAGTTCCTGGCGCAGGGGAAGCTCGATCTGCCACTCGTCACGCAGCACTTTTTCAAGCCCCGCCACGTCCCATTGCTCTTCGACACTTTCCACTGGCACGTATTGCCGTGTCAGATCCGTGAAACATCCCTCCCGCAGCGAAGCGATTTGCGCCTGCAGGCTGCTGGCGTCCATAATGTCGTTGCGCTGCTGGTAAACCACTTTTCGCTGGTCGTTGGACACATCATCGTATTCAAGCAACTGTTTGCGGATGTCGAAGTTGCGTGCTTCCACCTTGCGCTGCGCCGATTCGATGCTGCGCGACACGATGCCGGCTTCAATCGCTTCGCCCTCGGGCATCTTGAGCCGCTCCATGATGGCCTTGACACGGTCTCCCGCAAAAATGCGCATCAAGGGATCGTCCAGGCTCAGATAAAAGCGCGATGAGCCAGGATCGCCCTGGAGGCCCGAACGGCCGCGCAACTGGTTGTCGATACGGCGTGACTCATGGCGTTCAGTGGCGATGATGCGCAAGCCGCCCAGCGCCTTGACCTGCTCATGCTCCTGCGCCCACTGGGCACGCAAGCGGACTATTTCAGCTTCTTTCGCAGCGGCATCCAGCGACTCGTCGGCTTCAATGGCTTCGATCAGCTTTTCAACGTTGCCACCCAGCACAATGTCGGTACCACGCCCTGCCATGTTGGTGGCAATGGTGATCATTTTCAGGCGCCCCGCCTGCGCCACAATATCCGCCTCCCTGGCGTGCTGTTTGGCATTGAGCACCTGGTGCGGCAGTTTTTCCTTTTCCAGCAGCTGGGCAATGATTTCGGAGTTCTCGATGGAGCTCGTTCCGACCAGCACCGGCTGGCCGCGCTCATAGCACTCGCGAATGTCCTTGATGGCGGCTTCGTACTTTTCGCGCGTGGTTTTGTACACGCGGTCCTGCTGGTCGTCGCGCCGGCTCACCCGGTTGGGCGGAATGACGGTGGTTTCCAGCCCGTAGATTTCCTGGAACTCGTAGGCCTCGGTGTCGGCCGTGCCGGTCATGCCGGCCAGTTTTTTGTAGAGGCGGAAATAGTTCTGGAACGTAATCGACGCCAGGGTCTGGTTTTCCGCCTGGATCTCCACGCCCTCCTTGGCTTCGACGGCCTGATGCAGGCCCTCGCTCCAGCGCCGACCCGACATCAGGCGGCCGGTGAACTCGTCAACAATAACGATCTCACCATTTTGCACGACGTAATGCTGGTCGCGGTGGTACAGCAGATTGGCGCGCAACGCCGCGTACAAGTGATGCATCAGCGAAATATTGGCAGGGTCGTACAGCGACGCTCCTTCCGCAATCAGGCCCTGACTAAACAGCAGGCGTTCGGCACTCTCGTGGCCTTGCTCGGTTAAAAATACCTGGTGTGTTTTCTCGTCGATGGTGTAGTCACCGGGCTTGGTCACGCCCTCACCGGTTCGCGGGTCGGCTTCTCCCTCCTGAAGCGTCAACAAGGGCACGACCTTGTTCATCGCAATATACGTTTCGGTGTGGTCTTCAGCCTGGCCACTGATGATGAGCGGCGTGCGTGCCTCGTCGATCAGGATCGAGTCCACTTCATCGACGATGGCGTAGTTCAGGCCGCGCTGGACCCGGTCCGCCACCTCATACACCATGTTGTCGCGCAGGTAGTCAAAGCCGTACTCGTTGTTGGTGCCGTAAGTGATGTCGGACTGATAGGCCGCCTGCTTTTCCTCGCGCGACATGTTGGGCAAGTTAATGCCAACGCTCAAGCCCAGGAAGTTGTAGAGCTTGCCCATCCAGCGGGCATCGCGATTGGCCAGGTAATCATTGACCGTGACCACATGCACACCGTTGCCGGCCAAGGCATTGAGGTAAACCGGCAATGTCGCGGTGAGGGTTTTGCCTTCACCCGTTCCCATTTCCGAAATTTTCCCGTTGTGCAGCGCCATGCCGCCCAGCATCTGCACATCAAAGTGCCGCATCTTCATGACACGCTTGCTGCATTCCCGCACCACGGCAAAGGCTTCAGGAAGAACGGCGTCGAGTTCCTCGCCCGCGCTCACCCGGTCCTTGAACTCCTGGGTTTTGGCGCGCAACTGCTCGTCGTCGAGCTTCTCGTATTGGGTTTCCAGCGCATTGATGCGGTCTATGGTTTTTTGGTAAGTCTTGAGCAGCCGGTCATTGCGGCTACCGAAAATTTTGGTCAGAATGTTGAAAGGCATAAATGCGAGGCTGCTTGCCCGCTCGGGTGAGCTGGCAGTGCGGCCGAAATCCCTTATTGAATGCGGAACTCAAGCGTGGGCGCTACCAGTTGGTTCACCTGTGCCCAAACCCCACATTTTAACCCGGCCTGAAGGCCCAGGGCCGGTTCAATCCAAAACGGCATGCGTAGCGGGCGGCTCCAATGGGGGACGCTTGCGCCCGGCCTGGCGCAGCCAGCTGCGGCAGGGCCGCGGCAGCGACAATTGATTTGGGCGGTTTGGCCCGGCTTTTCGACAGCCACGCATCCGTGATAATCAACTGCACTTGTCTATCTATTTAAAAGCTTCCGCCGGCCCGGCCAAGCGCCACTCAGCGTGAATACAACCCGACGCCTTCCTCAGACGCTTACCGTGCATCAGGCTGTCGGGAACTCGCCAGCCTTGGCACGGCTGACGGAGCTCGTCCAGCAGTCCAACGACAGACTCAAGGCAATTGAGTCACTGTTGCCAGTGGCCTTGCGCCCTGCCGTCAAGGCCGGACCGATTGATGGTGAAAGCTGGTGCCTGCTGGTGAGCGGCAACGCCGCCGCCGCGAAAGTCCGGCAGCTGGTTCCCCTGATCCAGGCCCGCCTGCTCGGCAAAGGCTGGAAGGTTACCTCAATTCGCCTGAAGATACTCATCGCCAAAAAGTAGCGCATGAGGCGCAACGCCAGGGCCTGGCATACAATTTTTTTCTATCATGCTTTGCTATTTAGTTGACAGCAAATCGTCGCCCAGCCTGATATGGGCCGGAGACGGATGATTGAAATTCTTAAAAAATGGTGCCGCTTGTCGGAATCGAACTGACGACCTACCGCTTACAAGGCGGTTGCTCTACCAACTGAGCTAAAGCGGCACAAAACTTATTTTACTTGACCCGTTTGAGCGAAGGCCGGGTGCGTGGCGGCGGTTTGGGAGGTTCTGGCGAATCGGAGCCTTCCTTGGCTGAACTGGGCGGTGTGCTTTCGGGAACCAGTTGCATCAGCTTGCTCTCTGGTGCCTCGGTGGGGCCCTGCACAGACGGCGGCGCGACCGCGTCAGAGGCCGTCGGCGTGGCTGGAGCCGCTTGGACGCCAGGCGCCAAATCCGCGGCAGGAGCGGCCATCGACGGCATCATGGGAAAGGCCATGCCCTGACCATTTTCGCGGGCATAAATGGCTATCACATGACTGATGGGCACCATGATTTCTCGGGCACTGCCGGCAAAACGCGCCTTGAACTCGATGAACTCGTTACCAAGCTGCAGCGAGCTGGCTGCGTCAAAACTGATATTGAGGACGATTTCGTTGTCCTTCACGTACTCACGCGGCACGCGCACGGTGTCATCCACCGAGACCGCCACATAAGGCGTGAAGCCGTTGTCGGTGCACCACTCATAAAGCGCCCGTATCAGGTACGGGCGCGTTGACGTGGGGTCCAGTGCGTTCATGAATTCAGCCACCGCTTGCAGTCATTGCGCCATAGGCCGCCGCGCAGGGCCGCCCCAAGCAAGGCCAGCCCCCTCGGGGGGCAGCGAAGTGCACGCAGTGACGAGCGTGGGGGCCATAAGTTCCGCCGACAGGCCGCCCTTAGGCGGAACAGCCCCCTCGTGGGGCAGCGCATTACACGCAGTGAAAAGCGTGGGGGCCATATTACTTGCGCATGACTTTTTCGGAGGGCGTCAGCGCTTCGATGTAAGCGGGGCGAGAAAAAATTCGCTCAGCGTACTTGAGCAGTGGCGCGGCATTTTTCGAAAGGTCAATATCGTAGTAGTCCAGGCGCCATAGCAGCGGTGCAATCGCCACGTCGAGCATGGAAAAACTGTCGCCCAGCATGAACTTGTTTTTCAGGAAAATCGGCGCCAGTTGCGTCAGACGATCACGAATGTGAGCGCGGGCTTTTTCAAGGGCTTTTTCATTGCCCTTGGAGGCCCGTGATTCCAGCAGGCCGACGTGAACAAACAGCTCTTTTTCAAAGTTGAGTAGAAACAGGCGGACGCGCGCACGGTCAACCGGGTCACCGGGCATGAGCTGCGGGTGCGGGAAGCGTTCGTCGATGTATTCGTTGATGATGTTCGACTCGTACAGGATCAGGTCGCGCTCGACCAGAATCGGCACTTGGCCGTAGGGGTTCATCACATTGATGTCTTCCGGCTTGTTGTACAGATCGACGTCACGGATTTCAAAATCCATGCCTTTTTCAAACAGGACAAAGCGGCAGCGGTGCGAGAAGGGGCAGGTTGTACCTGAATATAGGACCATCATGATTCGGAACTCCTGAAGACAAAAGAGTGGAGGCCAGGAATCAACACCTGGAACCTGCCACTCCGAAGATGCCGATGCGCACCAGGGCGCAGCCTCGGCACATCAATCGGCGAAAAAATTACTTGACGTCTTTCCAGTACGCTGCATTTAGGCGCCAGGTGATAAAAGTCAAGAAGAGAAGAAAAATCAGCACCCAGACGCCGATGCGAACGCGGGTATTTTGGGACGGTTCGCCCATCCACTGCAGATAACCCACGAGATCGCCGATGGACTGGTCGTATTGCAGTGGCGTCATGGTGCCGGGCGTGACCTGTTGCCAGCCCTTGAAGACTTCAACTTTGTGGCCGCCTTCCTCGTGCTCGGCATACACCGGCTTGCGCTCGCCCTGCAGTTCCCACAACACATGCGGCATGGCTACATTGGGGAAAGCCAGGTTATTCCAGCCCGAGGCCTTGGTCTCGTCGCGGTAATAGGTGCGCAGGTAGGTGTACAGGTAATCCGCGCCTGATCCGCCAGCACCGGAACGCGAACGTGCAATCACGGTCAGATCGGGCGGGTTGGCGCCAAACCACGCTTTGGCCTGTCTCGGATTGATCGCGGCCTGCATGGTTTCACCCACTTTTTCAGTGGTGAAAAGCAGGTTGTCCTTGATCTGCTGGTCGTTCAGACCGATGTCTATGAGGCGGTTAAAACGCATGAAGGCTGCCGAGTGGCAGTTCAGGCAATAGTTGACAAACAGCTTGGCGCCGTTTTGCAGGGCGGCCAGATCATTCGTCTTGCTGGGCGCTTTGTCCCAGGCAATGCCAGCGGTTGAGGCCTGCGCACCAGCCACCAGGCCGATCGCCATCATCAGGGCAAGAATCAATTTTTTCATGGTTGCGGTCCCTTTTGGCTCAGTGGGCGGTAAATGTCACGCGATCGGGGACGGGCTTGAAGGCGCCAAGTCGACTCCACCAGGGCATCAACAGGAAGAAGCCAAAGTAGAACAGGGTA
>MERZ01000084.1:3327-5915 GCA_001770785.1 Burkholderiales bacterium RIFCSPHIGHO2_12_FULL_61_11 | reverse complement strand
GTACAGAACCTTGTTCCAGCTTGGACGATAGCGGATGGATTTGGCTTCGCTGTGATCCAGCCAGGGCAGGAAGAACAGGATGACGACGGCACCACCCATCACCACCACGCCCCAGAACTTGGCATCGATCAGCAGCATGGCAGCGATCACCACCAGGGCGGCAGCGACGATGACGGCCTTGAAAAGGCTGGCTATTTTGGCCTTGACCACGCCAAGCACCGCGCCGGCAAGCACGCAGGCAATCAGCGCATACATCATTTCACCAGTGATGGCACGCAGCATCGAGTAGTAAGGTGTGAAGTACCAGACCGGAGCAATGTGCAACGGGGTTTGCAGCGGATCGGCCGGAATGAAGTTGTTGTACTCCAGGAAGTAGCCGCCGAACTCGGGCGCGAAGAAGATGATGGCCGAGAAGATCATCAGGAACACGCTCACGCCGAAAATGTCGTGTACCGTGTAGTACGGGTGAAACGGAATGCCGTCCAGCGGATGGCCATTGGCATCGCGCGGCGCGTTCGGGCCCTTGATCTCCACGCCGTCAGGATTGTTGGAGCCGACTTCGTGCAGCGCAATGATGTGCGCCACCACCAAGCCCAGCAGCACCAGCGGCACGGCAATCACGTGAAATGCAAAAAAGCGGTTCAGCGTCGCGTCACCCACCACATAATCGCCGCGGATCAGCAGTGCCAGATCAGGACCGATAAAGGGAATGGCGGCAAACAGGTTCACGATCACCTGGGCGCCCCAGTAGCTCATCTGGCCCCATGGCAACAGGTAGCCCATGAAGCCCTCGGCCATCAGCGCCAGAAAGATCGCGCAGCCGAAAATCCAGATCAGCTCGCGCGGCTTGCGGTAGCTGCCGTAGATCAGGCCACGGAACATGTGCAGATAAACCACGAGAAAGAAGGCTGAAGCCCCCGTTGAGTGCATGTAGCGGATCAGCCAGCCCCAGGGCACGTCGCGCATGATGTATTCGACCGAACCAAACGCGAGTGCGGCGTCCGGTTTGTAGTGCATCGTCAGGAAAATGCCGGTGACGATCTGGATTACCAGAACCAGCATGGCGAGCGAACCAAAGATGTACCAGAAGTTGAAGTTCTTGGGCGCGTAATACTCGCTCATGTGCTCCTTGAAGAGCTTGCTGGCGGGAAAGCGGTTATCGACCCAGTTCATCGCTTTGGCAGCGAACGGGGCATCGGGGGAAATTTCATTGAATTCAGCCATAACTGATCCTGGGTTCGGTGGGGTTTTTTTGGCAAGCGCTTGAAACGAGGCGGTGTTAACCGGAAAAAAGTGTCAGGCGCTGACGGCAAGGTCTGGTGAAGACGCTCGATCGTATTCAAGCGGCTTCAGGCCTTTTTGTCATCGCCAATCAGCAGTCTTGTGTCCGACAGGTACTGGTGCGGCGGCACTTGCAGATTGTCGGGCGACGGTTTGTTCTTGTAAACGCGGCCGGCAAGGTCAAAGGTCGAGCCGTGGCAGGGGCAAAGCCAGCCGCCATCCCAATCATCCGGCAGCGAAGGCTGCGCGCCGGGGTTGAACTTGTCAGAAGGCGAGCAGCCCAGGTGCGGACAGATGCCCAGCACCACCAGCACTTCGGGCTTGATGGAACGATGCTCGTTGCGGGCGTATTCGGGTGTCCAGTCGGGAAGCTTGCGCTTGGACTTCGGGTCCGCCAGCAAATCGTCATTATTGGGCAATGTGGCCAGTTGTTCCGGTGTACGCTTGACAATCCAAACTGGCATGCCGCGCCACTCCACTGTCAGCTTTTCACCGGGCAGAACGCGCGAAATATCAACTTCGACAGCGGCACCGGCTGCCTTGGCTTTTTCAGACGGCTGCATGCTGCTGACAAGAGGCACGGCAACAGCGGCAACGCCGATGCCGCCGACGGCACAAGTGGCCACAATCCAGTTTCTTTTATTTTTATCCAAAGGCGCGCCATGAGGCACACCGATTACGCTTGCTTGGGTCATGAGAGGAGAGTCCTTCAAGAACTGGCTTGAAAAAGGCTTAAGGGGATCAACCCGCCATTGTAGCGGAGCGGGAAATCGGTTTTTAGGTTGCAAGGCCGACACAAAGCCTGAGTCGGATCGCGTCAGTCCGCCAATTAGCTTGCCTTTGCGCTAGCGCATATACAGGCATCAGCGGAGCCTGCGCGCAGCTTCCAGGAACAGCCATCGCCCTGATAATCGCGTGGCAAAAATCAAAATTCACTGTTAACCATTAACCAAGAACAACAGGAGAACGCCATGGGAATGATGCAGGAGTTCAAGGAATTTGCCGTCAAGGGCAATGTGATTGATCTGGCGGTAGGCGTGATCATTGGCGCTTCGTTCGGCAAGATTGTCGATTCGATGGTTAGTGATCTGGTCATGCCGGTGATAGGCGCGGCGGTGGGCAAGCTGGATTTTTCCAACCTGTTTGTGGTGCTGGGCAGTGTGCCGGTCGGCACCGCCACCACACTGGATGCACTGAAAAAAGCCGGTGTTCCAGTATTTGCCTATGGCAACTTCATCACCGTCGCGGTCAACTTTGTCATCCTCGCGTTCATCATTTTCCTGATGATCAAGCAGATTAACCGGCTC
>MERZ01000084.1:3129-3313 GCA_001770785.1 Burkholderiales bacterium RIFCSPHIGHO2_12_FULL_61_11 | reverse complement strand
ATATCGTGCTGTTGCGCGAAATTCGCGACAGCCTGAAACGCTAATCTCCTGCTACGCCATCAATTAAACAGCTTGTGGGCGCTCGCCCTTATCGGGCAAAAGCCATTTTTTTCTTTAAATTTTCGGTTGACCCGCCAACTGGCGCGCCATGCGAATGGCTGCGATCAGGCTGGACGCGTCGGCC
>MERZ01000084.1:0-3112 GCA_001770785.1 Burkholderiales bacterium RIFCSPHIGHO2_12_FULL_61_11 | reverse complement strand
ATCAAACGCCGTCCCATGGTCGGGGCTGGTGCGCACCAGCGGCAGCCCCAGCGTGACATTGACGCCCTGCTCCACGCCAAGATACTTGACCGGAATCAGCCCCTGGTCGTGATACATCGCGACCACCACATCAAACTCGACCGGCTTGCCCGGGGCATGGCGCGCCCGCATGAAGACGGTGTCCGGGGCAAACGGGCCGCTGACGTTCAGCCCTTCGGCCCGGGCCGCGGCCATGGCAGGCGCAATGAAGGTCTGTTCCTCGCTGCCGAAGAGCCCGCCCTCGCCGGCGTGTGGATTCAGGCCCGCCACCGCGATGCGGGGTGCGCACCCCAGGCTGGCACCGACGGCCTTGTGGGTGATGCGCAAGGTCTGCAGTACGTTGTCAAAAGTCACGGCCTCAATCGCGTTGCGCAGCGACATGTGAATGCTCACCAACACGGTTTTCAGCTCGTCATTGGCCAGCATCATTCGCACCGGCAACTCGCTCACAGGTCGGCCCAGAAACGCCGCAGCCTCGGCCTGCAGCATCTCGGTATGGCCCGGAAAGCCCGCCGCCCAACCGCCCGCTGCCGCCAGCGCCTTCTTGTGAATCGGCGCAGTGACCATGGCGACGGCCTCCCCCGCCAGCACGGCGCGCGCCGCCCAGACAATGCACTCGGCCGCGGCTTGACCCGCCAATGCACTCACTCGCCCATACGGAACGGGCGTAGGCAGCTCACATTTCTGGAGCACCGCGATGCAATGCGGCGGCACGCTCGCGGCTTCGGCCAGGCTGTCGAGTTGCGCCACCGGCAATGCCAGGGGCGCCGCCGTCAGCGCTGCGGCGCGACGCAATGTGGCAACGTCACCGACCACGACGCAGCCCGCCATTTCGGCCGGTGCATCGCGAAACGCCTTGGCAATGATTTCCGGGCCGATGCCGGCGGCATCGCCCATGGTGATGAGCAGGGGCTTATTCATACCGATTTTTCATGCCGGGTTGTCGATATCGATGAACTGGTGGCCCAGGCCGAACTCTGCCGCCACCTTGGCTGCCACGGCCGGTGCGCCGTAACGCTCCGAGGCATGGTGGCCGCAGGCGATGAAGGCCACGCCCAGCTCGCGCGCATAGTGCGCTTGCGGCTCGGAAATCTCGCCGGTAATGAAGGCATCGGCACCCGCGGCAATCGCCGATTCAAAGTAGGCTTGCGCCCCGCCGCTGCACCACGCTATTGTTTTGATAGCTGTTTGCGACTGTCCTACGTGGACTATAGGTCGATTTAATACCCTTTCAAGGTGCTCGGCGAGGGCCGCGGCATTGGCAAAGCTGCCACCATCGGCCCGCCCGCCCAAAAAGCCCAGATCCTGCTCGCCGAAGCGCGCGCTGGCCTTCAGCCCCAACTTCAGGCCCAGTTGCGCATTGTTGCCCCATTCCGGCTGCGCATCGAGCGGCAAATGGTAGGCAAACAGGTTGATGTCGTGGGCCAGCAGCAGCGCCAGGCGCTGCTTCATCCAGCCAGTGACACAGCCGTCCTGGCCGCGCCAGAACAGACCATGATGGACAAAAATCGCGTCGGCTTGCGCGCCAATAGCCGCTTCGATCAGCGCGCGACTGGCGGTGACGCCGGAAACGATTTTTTCAATTCGCGCGCGCCCTTCCACCTGCAGGCCGTTGGGGCCATGGTCTTTGAAGCAAGCGGGTTGCAACAAGGCATCAAAGGCTTGCAGCAAATGTTGTCGGTGAGCCGATGGGACAATTCTCATGTGTCGATTGTCTCAGCTTGAGGGACAATTGCTGCACGCGTTTTTGCGCTGGTTTTCAGCTTTTTTGAATCTTAGGAATTTATGACCATGAAGCGCACCTGGCTCCTCTTTTCCCAGACCGTCACCGTGCTGCTGGCAGCCTATTTTGTGGTGGCTACGCTCAAGCCGCAGTGGCTGAACAAAGACGTGTCGCTGAGCGGCGTTTCCGTGATCGAAGCCCCAGCCAGCCTCCTACCGGGCCGCGCCAGCCCGATCGGCAGTTTCGCCTCGACTGCCAAAATCGCTTCCGGCGCGGTGGTCAGTATCAACACCAGCAAGGCCGCCGCCCGAAACCCGAACGCTGGCGATCCGTGGTTCAAGTTTTTTTTCGGTGACCAGGGGCTCGGCGAGCCGCAGGCCGGCCTGGGCAGCGGCGTCATCATCAGCGCCAGCGGCTACATCCTGACCAACAATCATGTAGTGGAAGGTGCCGACGAAATTGAAGTGATCCTCAACGACACCCGAAGGGCCAGGGCCCAGGTCATTGGCACCGACCCAGAAACCGATCTGGCCATTCTCAAGATCAATCTGGACAAGTTGCCCGTGATCGTGCTGGGGGATTCCGATGCGCTGCAGGTCGGCGATCCGGTGTTGGCCATTGGCAACCCGTTTGGCGTCGGCCAGACCGTGACCAGCGGCATCGTCAGCGCACTGGGGCGCAACCAGCTTGGCATCAACACCTTCGAAAATTTCATCCAGACCGATGCCGCCATCAACCCCGGCAATTCGGGTGGCGCGCTGGTCGATGTCAACGGTAACCTGATGGGCATCAACACCGCGATCTATTCGCGCTCAGGCGGCTCCATGGGTATCGGTTTTGCCATTCCCGTGTCGACTGCCAAACAGGTGCTGGAAGGCATCGTGAGAGACGGCCAGGTCACGCGTGGCTGGATTGGTGTGGAGCCGCAAGACCTGAACCCCGAACTGGCCGCAACCTTCGGCCTGCAGCCCGGTGTCGCGAAAACCGGCGGCGTGATCATCATCGGCGTGCTGCAAAACGGCCCGGCCGCGCAGGCCGGGATCCGGCCCGGCGACGTGATCATAGCGGTCAATGGCAAGGCCGTCAGCAATGTGAGCCAGCTGTTGACCGCCGTGGCAGCCCTCAAGCCCGGCACGCCCGCGCCGCTGACCGTGCTGCGCAAGGACAGCCAGAGCGAGATTGCGGTGACGCCCGGCACGCGCCAGCGGCCCCGGGTTCAACGTTGAAATGGCGGAATGTTGGCCCCTGACTTGCTATTAAAATAGAAGCTTAATAACGCCGGTACCCATTGGGCTAGAAGCCAATTTTATGAATTGTTTTGGCCTGTGCAATGATGCAGACCCAGTCGGC
>MERZ01000083.1 GCA_001770785.1 Burkholderiales bacterium RIFCSPHIGHO2_12_FULL_61_11 | reverse complement strand
TGTCAGCGTACGCAACGTTCACAAGACATACCCAGGAGGCGTGGAGGCACTGAACAACATCTCTCTCGATTTCCCCGAAGGAAAATTGACAACCTTGCTCGGGCCCTCCGGCTGCGGGAAAACAACCTTGCTGAAGATCATCGCTGGCTTGCTGCCCGCCAGCAGCGGCGACGTCCTGGTGGAAGGCAAGCCGGTCACCGGGCCCGGCCCGGAACGCGCTTTTGTCTTTCAGGACTTCGCTCTGATGCCCTGGGCCAACACCCTGCGCAATGTGGCGTTCGGACTGGAGCTTCGCGGTGTGTCACGGTCCGACCGCGAGTCGGTTGCCGAGCGCTACATTGAACGCGTGGGCCTGAAAGGCTTCGAGAAAAAATATCCTCACGAGTTGTCTGGCGGCATGCGTCAGCGCGTGGGGCTGGCCCGAGCGCTGGCGGTCAATGCCAAGGTCCTGCTGATGGACGAGCCGTTCTCGGCGGTAGACGAGCAAACACGACGCCAATTTCAGGAGGAAATGCTGGAACTGGTTGCCAACGAGCGCAAGACCTTCATTTTCGTGACCCACAGCATCGAAGAGGCGGTCTATTTGTCCGACCGGATTGTGTTGCTGCATCGCCGGCCCAGCCGCGTGCACGCCATCATCGAGCCGAACATCAAACGCGATGTCGACCCGGAGAAAATCCGGCGTCAGCCTGAGTACCTCGACACCGTCGAAAGCATTTGGCAAAGCTTGAAGCAGTACCTTGATTGAGAGGGAAGCAAATGAATATCGCCGGTCACCGAATCCCCTTGTTTTTTTCGCTCATTCTTTGGGCCATTCTGTGGGAAATCATGGGGCACACGGATGCAAAACTCATACTGCCGCCGCTTAGCGCCATCGCCTACCGAATTATTGAAATCGTGCCGACCAAGTCGTTCATCGATGCCTTGGCCATTACGGGCAAGGCCTTTTTCATTGGTAGCATGATTTCGCTATGCGTCGGCATACCGCTGGGTGTGCTGATGGGCCGATCAAAGCTGGCAGATGGCTTGTTGCTGCCGTGGGTCAATGTGTTTTTGTCTGCCCCGCTGTCTGCACTGGTTCCGGTCATCATGGTTCTTGCGGGTATCGGCGAAACCACGATCATCCTGACGGTCGTGCTATTTGCCGTTTGGATCGTGATGTTGAATGCCCGGGCTGGCGTGAAGGACATCACCCCGTCATTGGTTGAGATGAGCAAGAGTTTTGGCGCATCCCTGTACCAAAGATTTGTTCACATCTACATCTGGTCAGCCCTGCCAGAAATCATTGCGGGCATTCGCCTGGGACTGATCCGGGCGGTAAAGGGCGTGATCATCGGCCAGTTACTCGTGTCGGTCGTGGGTTTCGGAACCCTGTTTGACATCTATCTGTCTCATTTCCTGATGGAGCATTTCTGGGCGGTTGTGCTGGTAATTTTTGCCTTCGCATTCGCCATCAACGGAGTTCTTGCATGGGCAGAGAAATCCGTCCGTTATTACGCCGCTTCCCGCTAGTTTTTATTTGAAAAAGGAAAAACCTAAAATGAGTATTTCGCAAACCGAATTCGTAGTCGCACCTGCGCCTGTTGTTTCAGTGGCCGTTCGCGGCTCTGTAGCCCGCTACCCGGTGCACAGGGTTTACTGTGTCGGCAGAAACTATACGGAACACGCTCGCGAGATGGGCCATGACCCTGACCGTGAATTACCATTCTTTTTCCAAAAGAATCCGGACAATCTGGTTCTGGACAACGGCGATTTCCCGTACCCGCCGATGACAAACAATGTTCACCATGAAGTGGAAATGGTCGTTGCCATCGGCAAGGGCGGCAGCGACATCCCGGTCGAAAAGGCGCTCGACCACGTCTACGGCTACGCCCTGGGTCTGGACATGACGCGACGCGATCTACAAAATGAAGCCAAGAAAACGGGCCGCCCATGGGAGCTCGGCAAGGCCTTTGAGCATTCCGCGCCGATGACCGACATCGTCACGGTCGACAAGGCGGGCCACTTGGCCAAGGGCACCATCTGGCTGAAGGTCAACGGCGAAGTCAAGCAGCAAGGCGACCTTGACGAGTTGATCTGGAATGTGCCCGAGATCATTGCCCATCTGTCGACCATCTTCGAGTTGAAAGCTGGCGATTTGATTATGACGGGGACGCCTGGCGGGGTAGGCGCTGTCAAGCGTGGGGATGTGATGGAGGGTTACTGCGAGGGGATTGGGTCGATCACGGCGAAAGTTGTCTGAATTTATCAGGTTTCCTGCAGCAAGTTCTGCTTCGCCCGGCTCATGGAAGGCGCGACCCAGGTCAGCTGTTCCGGTTTCGGCAAGGTCATGATTGAAAATACGTAATAGCGTACGAAGCCGCACCAAGACGGCTAAAAAAACCCCCCAGTCGATTGATTTCACTGGGGGGTTTTTTTTGCTTGTGCGTCGGGTGATTGCGAATCGTTCATGGAATGACTTTATTTCCTACCTGGCGCGAAGAGCAGAACCCACTGTCTTGGCGCCTGCTCCCTTCGAGACCCATGGCGCGGCCATGCGTTTATGACGATCGGACAAACTGCCTCGCAAATCCGCTAACCATCACTATCCATTCGTAATGGACAATCTCGTTTGACGAAACCTAAAAGGCCACCATGCGCAAAAAGACAGCCACTGCCGCCGTGGCGGTCGCTCCAAAGCGAACAACACGCACGTTAGCAGGCCAAGCGGGGAATAAGGCCGCTCCCGGGAAAACGCCAAAAGCGGCAGCTAAAACGCTTTTTAAGCGCACTGACAGCGTCCCGCCCATCGTCGGCATCGGCGCGTCGGCGGGCGGGCTGGAGGCGCTGGATAGTTTTCTTTCGCATGTTCCTGCCGCAAGCGGCTTGGCCTTTGTCGTCATTCAGCATCTGGACCCGACGCATAAGGGCATCATGCCCGAGCTGCTGCAACGCGCCACGCACATGACGGTGGTGCAGGCGGGCAACCGCATGAGGGTCAAGCCCGATCATGTGTACGTGATCCCGCCCAACAGGGATTTGTCAATCCTGCATGGCGTGTTGCATCTGCTTGACCCCGTGGCGCCGCGCGGCTTGCGCCTGCCGATTGATTTTTTCTTTCGCGCGCTGGCGCAAGACCGCAACCAGGGCGCCATTGGCGTCATCCTTTCGGGAATGGGATCCGATGGCACGCTGGGGCTGCGTGCCATCAAGGAAAACGCCGGGCTGGCGCTGGTGCAGACGCCCGCTACCGCGAAATTCGACAGCATGCCGCGCAGTGCCATCGACGCCGGGCTGGCCGACATCATCGCGCCGGCGGAAGATCTGCCGGGCAAAATTGTTGATTACATCAAGCGTATTCCATCAGCCGCTTCATCCGGGCCGGTTCTCGAACTCAAAGCGCAGAGCGCGCTGGAAAAGATCGTCATCCTGCTGCGCGAACGCACCGGCAACGACTTCTCGCTGTACAAGAGGAACACCGTATACCGCCGCATTGAACGGCGCATGGGCCTGCACCAGATCGACACCATCGCCAACTACGTGCGCTATTTGCGCGAAAACCCGCAGGAACTTGACCTTTTATTCAGAGAACTACTGATCGGCGTGACCAGTTTTTTTCGCGATCCGGCGGTGTGGGACTATATGCGGGACAAGGCCATCCCGGAGCTGCTGGAGAAGTATCCGGCGGGCAGGGAGTTGCGCGCATGGGTGCCCGCCTGCTCCACCGGCGAGGAAGCCTACACGCTGGCCATCGTCTTCAGGGAAGCGCTGGAAAATGTCAAACCGCGGGGCCGCATCTCGCTTCGGATATTCGCCACCGACCTGGATCAGGATGCCATCGATCAGGCGCGCCTGGCGGTCTATCCCCCCAATATTGCGGCGGACGTCTCGGAGCAGCGGTTGGCCCGCTTTTTTGTCAAGGTTGACAAAGGCTACCGGATCAACAAGGACGTCCGCGAGATGGTGATTTTTGCGCCGCAGAACATCCTCATGGATCCGCCCTTTACCAAGCTGGACATAGTCTCCTGTCGCAACCTGCTGATCTACCTTGGGCCGGAGTTGCAGCAAAAGCTCAATCCGCTGTTCCACTACTCCTTGAGCAGCAACGGCCTGCTGCTGCTTGGCACATCGGAAACCATCGGCAGCTTTACCGAGTTGTTTACGCCGATGGAAAAAAAGCTGCGGGTTTATCGGCGCGGCGACCGTCCCTTGCCGCTGGCTGAGGTGGCGGTGGATTTTCCGACCCGATATGTCCCTGCCAAGTCGGTCGCAGCGGCTGAGGACAAGGCGCTCATTGCACCGATCAACTTGCAGGCGCTGGCCGATCAGGTGCTGCTGCAGCATTTTTCCCCGGCGGCAGTGCTGGTCAACGCCGAGGGCGATATTGTGTACATCAGCGGGCGCACCGGCAAGTATCTGGAGCCGGCAGCCGGCAAGGCCAACTGGAACATTCACGCCATGGCGCGCGAGGGATTGCGCTTTGAACTGGCCTGCGCCCTGAAAAAAGCCCTGCGGCAGGCCGGACCGGTGAAGGTGAAAGGCTTGCAGGTGGACCTCAATGGCGCGACCCAGACCGTCGACCTCACCGTGCAGGCGATTGACAAGCCGGAGGCGCTGCGGGGCCGGGTGATGGTTGCCTTTGCCGACGTGGCAACAGTGCCTGCCGAACAGAATATCTCACGCAGAACGGCGACCTCTGGCGCGCGCAAGAAAATGAACGAGGAGCTGCAAGAGCTCCGCGAGCAATTGCAGACGACCCGCGAGGAAATGCAGACTTCGCAGGAGGAACTCAAATCAGCCAACGAAGAATTGCAGTCCACCAACGAGGAGTTGCAATCCACCAATGAGGAACTGACGACCTCCAAGGAAGAGATGCAGTCGCTGAACGAAGAATTGCAGACCGTGAATGCCGAACTGCAATCCAAGGTGGACGACCTGTCGATCGTCAACAACGACATGAAGAACCTGCTCGATAGCACCGAAATCGCCACCGTGTTCCTCGATGACAAGATGCGGGTGCGGCGTTTCACACCCCATGCCACCCATCTGTTCAAACTGATCCAGAGCGACGTGGGTCGGCCGCTTTCCGATATCACGACCGAACTGAATTATCCGGGACTACAGAATGATGCGCAGGAAGTCCTGCGCACTTTGGCATTTATGGAAAAGCAGATCGCCGCTCGCGATGGGTGCTGGTTCAGGGTGCGCATCATGCCTTACCGCACCCAGGACAACGTGATCGACGGCGTCGTCATCACCTTTATCAATATTACCGAGTTCAAGACGCTGGAGGCCAAATTGCAGCAGATGCAAGAAAAGATGGCGGGTCACGAGGCGTCGAAGTAAGTCCGTCTGACGCGCCTGAAGGCTTGCCCCACTGAGCTGTAACGAAGGCAGGGTATCGGGTTAATTCTCAGGCCATCAACCCTCATGCTGGGCAACCCACTTGAAATTCATTAGAGCCATATTTCGTAAGTACGGGAAGTCCACGCCATAATTCAATAGCGATTTTTCATCAAGCTGACGGGTTGCCACGGTCGGCTGAACGATAGGGAGTAAAAACATGCAAAATAATCCTGATCCATTAGCCGATGCCGCCGAATTGCGCCGCCAGGCCGAACGGCAACTGGTGAATCAGCAAGCGCCTGGCCCCAGCGCCGAATCAGCGCAACGGCTGCTGCATGAGTTGCAGGTGCACCAGATCGAGCTGGAGATGCAGAACGAGGCGTTGCGCGAAGCGCGGGAAGTGGCTGAATCAGCCCTGGAACGCTTCACCGAGCTTTACGACTATGCCCCCTTGGGCTACCTGACCCTTGACCGCGGCAGCGTCATCCGCCAGGCCAATTTGGCCGCTGCCGGCCTGCTTGGGATGGAGCGCGGCAAGCTGAGCCGTCGAAACTTTGAATTTTTTATCGAGAGCGGGGACGTCCCGGTTTATCGGGCCTTCCTGGCGCGGGTTCTTGCCGGCGGTGCCAAGGAAACCTGCGAACTGGCGCTGACGCATAAGGGCAAATCGCCGCGTTTCCTGCGGCTCGAAGCCAGTGCCGACGAAACGGGACAAAACTGTCGCGTGGCAATGCTGGACATCACTGAACTCAGGCAGACGGCGCAGACACTCAAGGAAAATGAAGAAAAGTTCCGTTCCATCTACGAAGGCTCGAACGACGCCATCATGCTGATGACGGAAAATGGCTTCTTTGATTGCAATACGCGCGCGCTGGAAATGTTCGGGGTGACAGGCAAGGACGAGCTTCTTTTCCTGCATCCGTTCCAGGTGTCTCCACCCATTCAGCCGGACGGCAGGGATTCTTTTAGCAGCGAGAATGAAAAAATAGCGACGGCATTCAAACAGGGAAGCCACCATTTTGAATGGGTGCATCGACGCAAGAATGGGGAAGATTTTCCCGCAGAGGTGCACTTGTCCGCCTTTGACTATCAGGGGGAAAGGGTATTGCAGGCCACCGTGCGCGACATCACCAGACGCAAGCAGGCCGAGCAGGCCCTCCACAGGCTCAGCGATGACCTGCGCGCGCCGGTGCAGGCCATCGAAGGCTTTTCGCGCGTCCTGCTGGACGATTACCGTGACAAGCTCGATGCGCAAGGCCAACGGCTGCTCAAGGAGGTACAGGGCAACAGCCAAAAGATGGTGGCGCTGATTGACGCCATCGTGGCCTTCTCGCGCACCGGGCAGCCGGCCGGGCGGGCCGGCCCGCACGAAGGGAGAGCTGGGGAGATGGACCAGTAAGCCTTGAATGTCGCGTTGCCGCCACCAATTCCCTTGCAGGGCGCACTGAACGGTAGGGGTCGCTAAAATGCATTTTATGGCAACCAAATCTCCCAAGTCTCCGGTTTACCGCCCGGCCCCCGCTGTCAGGCCAGACGACGGCGACGGCGCGGATTCGGTCGTGCTGGAGCGCCACCCGGAGAAAACCAAGCCGCCGCAAATGTATCAGGTGGTTCTGCTCAATGATGACTACACGCCGATGGAATTCGTCGTGGTCGTCATTCAGGAGTTTTTCAACAAGGACCGTGAAACCGCCACGCAGATCATGCTGAAGATCCATCTGGATGGCAAAGGGATTTGTGGTGTATTTTCCAAGGACGTGGCCGCCACCAAGGTCGACCAGGTCACCGAAGCGGCCCGAAAAAATGGCCATCCACTGCAATGTATCAGTGAGCCCATTGAATTATGAGATATTCCGCCAATATTCCTTTGAACTATCCGTGAATATTTAACCCAAGCAAGCCGAAAGGAAAAGCAATGATCGCCCAGGAACTAGAAGTCAGCTTGCACATGGCCTTTGTCGAGGCGCGTCAGCAGCGTCATGAATTCATCACCGTTGAGCACCTGCTGCTGGCCTTGCTGGACAACCCCAGTGCCGCCGAAGTGTTGCGCGCCTGCTCCGCCAACGTCGATGATTTGCGCAAGGCGCTGGCCAATTTCATCAAGGACAACACGCCGCAGGTGGCCGGCTCTGATGATGTGGACACGCAACCCACGCTGGGGTTCCAGCGGGTGATTCAGCGCGCCATCATGCATGTGCAGTCCACCGGTAACGGCAAAAAAGAAGTGACCGGTGCCAATGTGCTGGTTGCCATTTTTGGCGAGAAAGACTCGCACGCGGTGTATTACCTGCACCAGCAGGGCGTCACGCGCCTGGACGTGGTGAATTTCATCGCCCACGGCATCAAGAAAAGCGATTCTCCCGAGCCTACCAAGGCTGGTGAAAGTGCCGCAGAAAATGAAGAAGGCGCCGAAAGGAACGAAAAAGCGTCACCGCTTGAGCAATTCACGGTCAACCTCAACCAGCTCGCCAAGGATGGCAAGATCGATCCGCTGATCGGTCGCCACTACGAAGTCGAGCGGGTGATCCAGATTCTCTGCCGCCGCCGCAAAAACAATCCGCTGCTGGTGGGTGAAGCGGGCGTGGGCAAAACGGCCATTGCCGAGGGCCTGGCCTGGCGCATCACGCAAAAGGACGTGCCCGAGATTCTGGCCGAGGCCCAGGTCTATTCGCTCGACATGGGCGCCCTGCTGGCGGGTACCAAATACCGCGGCGATTTCGAGCAGCGTCTCAAAGGCGTGCTCAAGTCCATGAAAGACAAGCCCAATGGCATCCTGTTCATTGACGAGATCCATACCCTGATCGGCGCCGGTGCGGCTTCTGGCGGCACGCTGGATGCGTCCAACCTGCTCAAACCGGCGCTCGGCTCGGGTCAGCTCAAGTGCATCGGCGCGACCACCTTTACCGAGTACCGCGGCATCTTTGAGAAAGACGCTGCGCTGTCACGGCGCTTCCAGAAGATCGACATTGTGGAGCCCACGGTGCAGGAAACGGTCGAAATTCTC
>MERZ01000082.1:8965-15215 GCA_001770785.1 Burkholderiales bacterium RIFCSPHIGHO2_12_FULL_61_11 | reverse complement strand
TCAGCCTGCGTGGCCTGGTGTTGCCGGTGGGGGGGATCAAGGAAAAGGTGCTGGCCGCGCAGCGTGCTGGTGTCCGTACCGTGCTACTGCCGCGGCGCAACGAAAAGGACCTGCGTGACGTGCCCGATGCAACGCGTCAGGCTCTGACGTTTGTCTGGCTCGACCATGTTGATGACGCCATTCGCGCGGCGCTGGGCGATGCGGCCACGTCGGGTGCCGGGTTCGTGCTGGTTTGAGCAGGGCGCCACATTTGGCCGCACTGCCCGGGTAGCCTTGCCTGAACAGGCCCGCCTGTCCTTATTTTTCATGGCGTTGACGTGGCTCAATCAACTGTCAGTTCGGGCGAGTTCAAATGCTATTGACCCGCTACTGTTTGGGAGACTGGCTCGGCAGCAGTCTGGCTATACCGCCTAAGCAGGTTTCGGGCTTGTTCTGTCCTTTCTTATTCAAGGAGAAAAGCATGAAAATAGGTTCCATTTGCAAGCGCCGCGTTGCCACGATTGATAGCGCCAGCACGCCGATTCAAGCCGCGGCCCTGATGCGCGAGCATCACGTCGGAGCACTGGTCGTCACCACCCAGACGCCGGAAGGTCTGCGTGTGAGCGGCATTGTGACTGACCGCGACCTGGTCATCGACGCACTGGCTGAAGGTGTTGACGGCATCAGCCGCGAAATCGGCGCGCTGACAAGCCGCCAGGTTGCCAGTGTGTCCGAAGACGACGACGTGCCCGGCGCCATCGCAGTGATGCAGGACAACCGTGTGCGCCGCCTGCTGGTTGTCAATGCCGAGCAACGGCTGGTTGGCATCATCTCGCTGGATGACCTGGTGGAGGCTTGCGCAAGCCAGCTGGACGGGCTGGCCAAGGCGATTCGTGGCGGGATCGAAAATGAAGTTGTCGATACCCTGACGGTGCCGTCGGTGCCTCTGCTGCTGCGCATGCCTTCGATGGGGGCTGCAGCCTGACAAGTCCCGGCGTCGATATCGAATTGGGAATGTCTTGGCTGGAGGGCCGCTTGACAACCCTGGCCTGTCTGCGAAACGGATGTGATGGGTGCCTTGGTGCAGAGTCGTTGAAAAATCTGCAGCAGCTTGACCTATCTCATGCCGGCTGCGTTCTTGCGCAGTGATACTTCTAAAAAACAAGATGCAGCTATCAGGAGTTCATCAATGAAATTACCTCTTCAACTAACTTTTCATGGCATGGATGCTTCTGCAGCGGTAGAGGCCGTTGTGCGTCGCAAGGTGCAGCACCTGGAGCAGTTTTTCGGGGGCATCATGTCTTGCCGTGTCGCGGTCGAGTTGCTGCAAAAGCACCAACACCAGGGACAACCGTTTGGCGTGCGAATTGATGTGACCTTGCCGGGTCAGGAGCTTGTCGTGAATCGCGTTGAAAGCGAAGACGTTTACATCGCTCTGCGCGACGCCTTTGATGACATGACGCGCCAGCTCCAAGACGCAGCACGGCGCCAGCGAGGGATGGAGAAGGAGCACCCGCCAGAGTTGCATGGCGAGGTGGTGCGCCTGGACGACGATGGTGGCTTCGGCTTCATTCGCACATCCGACGGGGAGGAGTATTACTTCCATCGCGACAACCTGGTCAACACTCGCTTTGAGCAGTTGCCCATTGGTAGCCTGGTCCGGTTCATCACGCAGGCCGGATCGCAAGGGCCGCAGGCGAAGCGGGTAAGCCTGGGCAAGCACCGCTTTGGTTGATGCGGGCGTGAGTTCGCCCTGGATCAATCCCGGATACCGGCAACGCTTACGTCGTCGTGCTGACGCGGAAGCGGCAGGAGCGCCCTGTCGCGACTACACCATCAATGCAACGATTGGCGGCTCGAGGGAACAGTGGTGGGAACTGCCAGCCGGCAACCCGACGGCCGCTGGAATGTTGCGAATTGATTCCCTGCCTGCTAACGTGAAAGAGCTTAAAGATGGGAAGTTTCAGATCGGGTTATATCAATCTGAATATTTTCGTCATTGCGAGCGCAGCGTGGCAATCCACAAACCCTGGATTGCCACGCTGCGCTCTCCATGAACCGTCTGTCATTGCGAACGTAGTGTGGCAATCCATGAACCCGTTTTTTTCGACGATGGATCGCCGCGCTTCGCTCGCGATGACGACCGGAGGTTCAAGGTCCGTGTGCAGTTTCGGTCGCCCGAAACAGGAAGCTCGCGACGACGAGACTCTTTTCATCATCCGGGCGTCGCTTGGTTTCATGCGGTTTTGGGGTTTTTTTGGGGCAGCCGTTGGCGGGCTCTTTCTGGTGCCCATGCATGTTTGTCAGCCTTGCCTTGGACTTCGTCTGAAATTCAGGAGCGCTCCTGGCTCGGAATGACTGGCGCGGCACAATCCGGTAAGGGCTTTTTGCGCCGGGCTTGCTGTGCGATAGCTTAAGATTGCGACAGCAAATGGTAAAGGATGGCCCGCTCAGGCCCCTTTACTGCAGGCGTTCGCAAACCCCTGAGCTACTGGCCGCCTGGCGGCGCTGACTCAGCACTGCCGACATTCCCACCACAGATTCAATTCGGAGATTCCCCAGATGGCTGTAGAACAACAGGTAATTCTGAACGCAATGCAAAGCGTGCTCGACCCCAATACTGGCAAAGATTTTGTCAGCACCAAGGCGTTGAAAAACCTGCAAATCCATGACGGAGATGTCTCCTTCGATGTGGAGTTGGGTTACCCCGCCAAGAGCCAGATTCCGGCGCTGCGAAAAAGCTTGATTGCCGCCGCCAAAAGCATTGCCGGTGTTGACAATGTGTCGGTCAATGTCACGGTCAGGATTGCCAGCCACAGCGTGCAGCGCGGCGTTCAGTTGCTGCCGCAGGTGAAAAACATCATTGCCGTGGCCTCCGGCAAGGGCGGCGTGGGTAAAAGCACCACCGCCGTCAACCTGGCCTTGGCGCTGGCGGCTGAAGGCGCCAGCGTTGGCCTGCTAGACGCCGACATTTACGGCCCCAGCCTGCCCATGATGATGGGTATTGAAGGCCGACCCGAAAGTACCGACGGCAAGAACATGGAGCCGATGGAAAACTACGGCCTGCAGGTCATGTCGATAGGTTTTCTGGTGGCGCAGGACGAAGCCATGATCTGGCGCGGCCCGATGGCCACGCAGGCGCTGGAGCAGCTGCTGCGCCAGACCAACTGGAAAGACCTCGACTACCTGATTGTTGACATGCCGCCCGGCACCGGCGACATCCAGCTCACGCTGTCCCAGCGGGTTCCCATGACGGGCGCGGTGATCGTCACCACGCCGCAAGACATTGCCTTGCTGGATGCCAAAAAGGGCATCAAGATGTTTGAAAAGGTCGGCGTGCCGATTCTGGGCATTGTTGAAAACATGGCGGTGCATGTGTGCTCCAAGTGCGGCCACACCGAGCACATTTTTGGCGCTGACGGTGGCAAGAAGATGGCCGCCGAGTACGGCATGGATTACCTGGGTTCGCTGCCGCTGGACATGCAGATCCGCCTGCAGGCTGACAGCGGCAAGCCCACGGTGGTGGCAGACCCCGACGGCGCTGTGGCGGCCATCTACAAGGCGATTGCGCGCAAGATGGCGATCACGGTGGCGGCGAAAGCGAAAGATTTTTCCGCCAAATTCCCGACCATCACCATCAGCAAGAACACCTGAGGGGCGGCGTCAGGCACGGAGTACCTCCTGCCGTGCTGCGAAGCCGCACCGCGACGGCTTGCAAATGTCCTTGCCGGTCAGATCGGCCGTTCCATTGAATTACGGGCGACCCTGATCGCGCTCTTCGTTCCTGTTCTTGCGGCCCCTGTTTTGCGGCTCTCCCTTGTTCTCCCGAATCCTGTCTTGGCGTTCAATTTGGGGGCGCTGCATTTGAGACCGCTGTTGCCGTTGCTGATTCAACTGGATCGGTGCCTGCTGTTGCGGCTCGGCGCGCGGCCTTCCCCGCTGTTCAAAATGCTGCTGCGTCACGGGCTCACGCGGCTGATAGCGGTAATTCCCGGATCGAATTGAATTTTGCTGTTCTGGCGCGCGAGGATAGCGCTCCCCCGAATACCGCCGCTGGTAAAGCGGCAGCGGTGCGGGACGCGGCGCGGCGCGGCGGTCCCAGCGGTCCCAACCGCTTCGGCGCTGCTCCCAGTCGCGGCCCCAGTGATCGCCCCAGCGCGGCGGCGCGTCGGCCCGCCAGCCGCGAAAATACACCGGCGGCTGGCGGTAGTAGCGCACCGGAACGCGCAGAATAAACACCGGCACATACTCAGGTGCCGTCAACTGCCACGGCCCGTTGTACCAGCTGCTCGCATACCAGTTGTCTTCCTGATAGACCCAGTACAGGCCATCGTAAAAGAAGTAATTTGCATTCAATCGCGGGTCATAGTAGACGGGATAGCCCGGCACCCGGACGAGCCGCGGGTACGCGGGTAGGTTGATACCGATGTTGACTCCGGGAACTGAGACGCCGATGCCGACGCTGACCTGGGCGTGGGCTGAGGTGACCGATCCCAGCAGCATCGACAGCACAATAAGCAAGTAACGCATTTTCTGTCCTCCTGTTTCAATATTGGGTATCAAGGTGATGAAACTTCATGGGAACCAGCTTGGGTGCGAACGCCGAAGCTTGTCGGTACGGTATAACACAACTGACGCACCGCGCAAAGCGTGGCCAGCTCCTTCATCTGATTGAGATACCTTATGAAGTCAAGCGGGTCCCGCGCATGGGACTGTCAAGAAACAATGCCCAAAAAGCCCTTCCCTCAGTGGGATTGATGACCACCGTACACTGCGGCTATGTCTGATTTTCTAATGCGGTCTGCCGAACCAGATGGGGCCATTCGTCGCCCCTTCGTAGAGGTGGCGGTGGTCATGCAGCGCGAGCACATCGACAACGCCTGGCAGGCTTGGCGCTGGATGCTGGCCGACATCGTGCCGAATGAGCTGGCCTTTGGCGAGCAGCCGCGCTTGCTGCTCAAGGACGAGCATGAAGAGCGCTGGCTGCATCCCGGCTTCAAGGTGGAGCTGTTTACCGACGATGCGGAAGGCTACTACCTCAATGTCACCACGCCGCAGCCCTGTTTCTGGGTGGTCTGGCGCATGGAGGAAGAAGCCGTGCTTGCCGACGAGCCGGTGGCGGTGCCGCAGATCGTTACGCTGAGCTATCACGACGCCGGGCGCTGGCTCGATGCCCAGGAAACCGTTGAGCAGGTGCCCGCAACGCCGGACGTGGTTCAGTGGCTGCAGCATTTTGTGGACCAGCACCATGTACTGGAAGCCAAGCGGCGCCAGCGCCCGCAAAGCTTCAAGCCCTTGCTCGATCGTTTTGGCAACCCGGCGCGGGTGAGCACTGAGAAGAAATTTGGCGGGGCTGGCAATGGTTGATGAAGCCAGGGGATTTTTGGGGCGCTGGGCGCGCCGCAAGACCGACGCTTTACAGGGCAAACCGCTGGAGGAGCCACTTGCCGCTGCCAAACCGGCAACCCTGGATCAGGCCGCCGTCAAGGACTTGTCGCCGGGCTCGGCCGAGCCCGTGCCTGCCGCGGTTCTGCCCTCTGCGGACGCCACTGCAGCAGAGCTGCCAGAACAAAAAACATTGTCTCTTGGCGACGTGAAGCGGCTGACCCCGGATTCCGACTTCGCCCCCTTCATGGCGCGCAATGTCGGGCCCGAGGTACGCAATGCCGCGATGAAAAAATTGTTTGCCGACCCGCACTTCAATGTGATGGATGGCCTGGACATCTACATTGACGACTACTCCAAAGCCGATCCGATTCCCGAGTCCATGCTCCGGCAGATGGTGGGAGCGAAGTTTCTCAACTTGTTTGATGCCGAAGAAAAAGACGAAAGGCAGAACATTCCGAGCGCTTCACCCCGGGAAAATGCGAATAACCCGAACGGTGAAATAGTGGCACAGTCTCTTGAGAATCCCGACCTGGCCCAGCCGGACCCAGTTAACCCCGAAATTTCCAGCGAACCCGCGCCATTGCCTGACGCCGCTGCCAGCCCACAAGATCATGCCCACACTCATTTGCGACTGCAACCAGACCATGCCGCTCCAGCCCCAGAAGCTGGGCGCGGCACTCCATGAAAATCTGACACTGCATTCGGCGCTGTGCCGGCGTGAAGCGGGTACGTTCCAGAAGGCGATTCAATCGGGCGATGACGTCGTGGTGGCTTGCACGCAGGAAAAGCGTCTGTTTGCAGAACTGGCACAGCAGACCGAAGGCGCGACCTCGGTCATCAGGTTCGTCAATATCCGCGAGACCGGCGGCTGGAGCAAGGACGC
>MERZ01000082.1:8384-8914 GCA_001770785.1 Burkholderiales bacterium RIFCSPHIGHO2_12_FULL_61_11 | reverse complement strand
AGCCTGGGTGCCGGCCGTGACGGTGGCTTGCAGGAGCGGCGCTATCCGGTGCTGGCCGGGAAAATTCAGAACCTGACGGGATGGCTAGGCGCGTTCGAGCTGAAGTGGCAGCGCAACAATCCGATCGACCTGGACCTGTGTACCCGCTGCAATGCCTGTGTGGCCGCATGTCCCGAAGGTGCAATCGAATTCGACTATCAAGTTAATAGTGCCTTATGCAAGTCCCACAGGGCCTGCGTCAAGGCTTGTGCTGTTGCCGGGGCGATTGACTTCAGTCGCGAGCCGCAAGCGCTGAGCGAAACATTTGATCTGGTGCTGGACCTGCGTGCCACGCCCGCCTTCACGCAGCACGCCTTGCCCCAGGGCTACTTCCGCTGGGATGGCCAGGACAGCCGACCCTTGCTGCAGCTGCGCTCGCTCGTCGGCGAGTTCGAGAAGCCCAAGTTCTTTGTCTACAAGCAAAAACTGTGTGCCCACAGCCGCAACGAGAAAACCGGCTGCAATGCCTGCATCGATGTCTGCTCGGCTTC
>MERZ01000082.1:2592-8369 GCA_001770785.1 Burkholderiales bacterium RIFCSPHIGHO2_12_FULL_61_11 | reverse complement strand
GTCAATCCCCATCTGTGCGTGGGCTGCGGTGCCTGCACGACGGTTTGCCCCAGCGGCGCATTGACCTATGCCTACCCGCGCGCGAGCGAGCAGGGTCTGAAAATCAAGACCTTGCTGGCCACCTACGCCAGTGCCGGTGGCCAGCAGGCCGCCGTGTTGCTGCACAGCCAGGAAGCGGGCGCACGCCTGCTCGGTGATCTGGGCCGCGCAGCCCGGCTCGATTCTGCGGCCCAGGGCGTGCCGGCACGCGTGCTGCCCATGGCCTTGTGGCATACCGCCTCGACCGGCCTGGAACTGTGGCTGTCTGCCGTTGCCCATGGCGCCTCGCAGGTATGGGTGCTCATGACGGATGAGGAAGCGCCCGAGTATCGAGCTGCCGTGCGCGCGCAGATGGACGTGGCACAGGCCATCCTCAGCGGCCTCGGTTACCAGGGCGAACACTTCCGACTGCTTTACGCGAAGGATGCGCGCGATCTGGCCGCGCTTGATGCCGATTTGCAGGCCGCTCCGGCCCAGGGCGTGGCGCAGGCGGCGGGCTTTGCCGTGCAGGCCGACAAGCGCGCCACGCTGGAGCTGGCGCTCGACCATTTGGTGGCGCAAGCTGCCGTGCAGCCCGACGTGATCGCACTGCCGGCAACCGGCTCGCCCCTGGGAGCACTGGCCATTAACAAGGACACCTGTACGCTGTGCCTGAGCTGCGTCAACGCCTGCCCGGTCAGCGCCCTGCAAGACAATCCGCAAGCGCCCCAGCTCAAATTCATTGAGAAAAATTGCGTGCAATGCAGCCTGTGCGTCAAGACCTGTCCCGAGAAAGCGCTCTCGCTGGTGCCGCAACTCAGTCTCACGGCGCAGCGCAAGGAAGCGGTCGTTCTCAACGAGATGCAGCCCTATGCCTGCGTGCGCTGCGGCAAACCCTTCGGCACCCTCAAGACGATCGAATCCATGCTCGGCAAGCTGGCCAGTCATTCGATGTTTCAGGGAGCGGCGCTTGAGCGCCTCAAGATGTGCGGTGACTGTCGGGTCATTGACATTTACTCCGCGGACAATGAACTCAAGATCACCGATATTCGCCAAACCTGAACCCAACCATGATGCAAGCCCAACTCATCCCCTCCACCCTCGATGAAGAAACCGCGCGTGCCGAGGTGTATGGGCTGCTTGCCGCCCTTTATTACTCAGCACCTTCGGCCCAGCTGCATCAAAACCTTCGTGTTGCCGTGACCGAGGCACCTGCCGCGGGTGCCTTGCTCGAGGGCTCCTGGGGCGAACTGGTGGCCGCCGCGCGCGACCAAAGCCTGGCTGGCATCGTCCAGGAGTACGACGCCCTGTTCGGTGGCGTGGGCAAGCCCGAGCTGTATCTCTTTGGTTCCCACTACCTCAGCGGATTTCTTAACGAAAAACCGCTGGCCGCCTTGCGCACCGACATCGCGGCACTCGGCTTGGCGCGTGATGAAACCATGCCCGAAACCGAAGACCATGTGGCCTACCTGTGCGAAGTCATGCGCTACCTCATTGCCGGAGACGATGTGGCCGTGGCCAACCTGACACGCCAGCGCGAATTTTTTGCGCGCCATCTCCAGCCCTGGCTGCCCATGATGTGCGAGGCCATCATGCAGCACCCCACCGCCCGCTTTTACCGCTCACTCGCAGCCTTCACGCAAGCCTTTATCAGTGTCGAAGCGCAAGGCTTTGACATGCTCGCCTGACGCCACGGTTGGCCGGGCCCTCGCGGCATTGATTCGCCTCCAATGGAAACCCCAGGATCCTGCAAGCGCAACGATTGGGTCACCTATCGTTTACCCTAATTTGCCTCTTTTCAGTTGCAAAAACCATTGTGGTGCACCGCACTCTGACATAGAGTATGAAAATTGTTACATGGCAAGCAAGCTTCCCTGGAGACAAGAATGCAGGACAACCGATCCAAACCTTCGCGCCGGGGTTTCTTTTTCGGCGCAGCCGCTACGGGCGCCGCAGCCGCAGCCATGGTCGCCTTGCCAGGTGTGCCCGCACCCGAGGCCGCGCTCCAGGAGCTCAAACCAGCGCCTGAAAAAGGCGGTGGTTACAGCTTGAGCGAGCACGTCAAGCACTACTACAAAACCGCGCGCGTCTAGTTCCTTCCCGTTTTCATTCTTACGGAGAGCTTCATGCTGCTCACGAAAAAACCTCATGGTATTCATAGTGACCCGGCGCGTCGCGGCGGTTCTGCACGCTTTGTTCAAAGCCTCGCACGCGGCCTGTCCAATGCCCTGCCCACGATGGACCGGCGCGCATTCCTGCGCCGCTCGGGCCTGGGTGTCGGTGTCGGCCTGGCTGCTACCCAGCTAACGCTGGTCAAGAAAGCCAACGCTGCAACTGCGAATGCGGCGGAAGGTGGCGGAAAAATCGAAGTCAAACGCACCGTCTGCACCCACTGCTCGGTGGGTTGCGCGGTCGATGCCGTGGTTCAAAACGGCGTCTGGATTCGTCAGGAGCCGGTGTTTGATTCGCCCATCAACCTGGGCGCGCATTGCGCCAAAGGTGCCGCACTGCGCGAGCATGGCCATGGCGAATACCGCCTGCGCTATCCCATGAAACTGGTCAACGGCAAGTACGAGCGCATCAGCTGGGACGTCGCCCTGAACGAAATCACGGCGCGCATGCTGGAACTGCGCAAGGCCAGCGGCCCGGATTCGGTTTACGTGATCGGCTCTTCGAAGCACAGCAACGAGCAGTCTTACCTGCTGCGCAAATGGGTGAGTCTGTGGGGCAGCAACAACTGCGATCACCAGGCGCGCATTTGCCATTCAACCACGGTGGCTGGCGTAGCCAACACCTGGGGTTACGGCGCCATGACCAATTCGTACAACGACATGCAAAACAGCAAGTGCGCGTTGTATATCGGCTCCAACGCTGCCGAGGCGCATCCGGTCAGCCTGCTGCACATGCTGCATGCCAAGGAAACCGGCTGCAAGATGATTGTGGTCGACCCGCGTTTCACGCGCACGGCAGCCAAGGCAGACGAATTCATCCGCATCCGTTCCGGCTCCGACATTCCCTTCCTGTTCGGCATGCTGTATCACATCTTCAAGAATGGCTGGGAAGACACCCAGTACATCAACGACCGCGTCTACGGCATGGACAAGGTCAAGGAAGATGTGCTGGCCAAGTGGACACCCGACAAGGTCGAGGAAGCCTGCGGCGTGCCCGAGGCGCGCGTGTTCATGGCGGCGGAAATGATGGCGAAGAACCGGCCATCGACCATCGTCTGGTGCATGGGTCAGACCCAGCACACCATCGGCAATGCCATGGTTCGTGCATCCTGCATCCTGCAGCTGGCGCTGGGCAATGTGGGGAAATCCGGGGGTGGCACCAATATCTTCCGTGGTCATGACAACGTGCAGGGCGCCACCGACGTCGGCCCCAATCCCGATTCGCTGCCCGGCTACTACGGCCTGGCCGAAGGCTCGTGGAAACATTTTGCCAAGACCTGGGGTGTCGACTTTGACTGGATCAAGGGGCGCTACGCCTCGCCGGCGATGATGGGCAAGCCCGGCATCACCGTTTCTCGCTGGATTGACGGCGTGATGGAGAAAAACGAATTCATCGACCAGGATTCCAACCTGCGCGCTGTGTTTTTCTGGGGCCATGCGCCCAACTCCCAGACCCGTGGTCTGGAGATGAAGCGCGCCATGGACAAACTCGATTTGCTGGTCGTGATTGACCCTTATCCTTCGGCGACCGCCGCCATGGCGGCGATGCCGGGCAAGCCTGAAGACCTCAATGCCAACCGGGCGGTCTACCTGCTGCCGGCGGCCACCCAGTTCGAGACCAGCGGCTCGGTCACCGCCTCGAACCGTTCCCTGCAGTGGCGCGAAAAAGTGATCGAACCTTTGTGGGAAAGCCGCAGTGATCACATGATCATGCATCAGTTCGCTGAAAAACTGGGCTTTGCCAAGGAGCTCTCCAAAAACTACAAGATGCAAAAGGTCAAGGGTCTGGACGAGCCCATGCCCGAAGATATCCTGCGCGAGATCAACAAGTCTGTGTGGACCATTGGCTACACCGGCCAGAGCCCCGAGCGGCTCAAGGCGCACATGCGCAACATGCATCTGTTTGATGTCAAGACGCTCAAGTCCAAGGGCGGCAAAGACAAGGAAACCGGCTACGACACGACCGGCGACTATTTCGGTCTGCCCTGGCCCTGCTATGGCACGCCCGAACTCAAGCACCCGGGCTCGTCCAATCTTTATGACACCTCCAAGCATGTTATGGACGGCGGCGGCAATTTCCGCGCCAACTTTGGTGTCGAGCGCGAAGGCGAGAACCTGCTGGCCGAGGACGGCTCGCACTCACTGGGCGCCGACATCACCACGGGCTACCCCGAGTTTGATCACGTGCTGGTGAAAAAGCTGGGCTGGTGGGACGAACTGACCGACGCCGAGAAAGCTGCCGCCGAAGGCAAGAACTGGAAGACCGACTCGTCCGGCGGCATCATTCGCGTGGTCATGAAAAACCATGGCTGCCACCCGTTTGGCAACGCCAAGGCGCGCGCCGTGGTTTGGAATTTCCCCGATGCGATTCCTCAGCACCGCGAGCCGCTGTATGGCATCCGTCCCGATCTGGTCGCCAAGTATCCGACGCACGACGACAAGAAAGCGTTTTGGCGCCTCCCCACGCTGTACAAAACCATTCAGGATAAAAACATCGCCGACAAGGTTCATGAAAAATTCCCGCTGATCATGACCTCCGGTCGCCTGGTTGAATACGAAGGTGGCGGCGAGGAAACCCGCTCCAACCCCTGGCTGGCCGAGTTGCAGCAGGAAATGTTTATCGAAATCAATCCCAAGGTGGCGGCCGAAAAAGGCATTCGCAATGGCGAGCGGGCCTGGGTCAGCACACCCACTGGCGCGCGTCTGAATGTGCAAGCCCTGGTCACGGAGCGGGTGGGCCCCGACACCGTGTTCCTGCCTTTCCACTTTTCAGGGCATTGGCAGGGCGCTGACATGCTGGCCTATTACCCCAGTGGTGCGCACCCGGTAGTACGCGGCGAGGCCGTCAACACCGCAACCACTTACGGCTACGACAGCGTGACGATGATGCAGGAAACCAAGACGACGGTCTGCAACGTCGAAAAAGCATGAATATGGTGGCCCCCACGCTCGCCACTTCGTGTGCTTCGCGAGGCCTTGCAGGCCGCGGCTCGCGAGACGCTTCGCCTCTGTCGCCTGTCCAAACCTGCTCAAGCAGGCTTGGAGCCGCAGGCTCCAGCTCCTCGCGGGCTGTGCTTGCTTGGGGCGGCCCAGCGCGGCGCACGCCAACTTTCACGTCTTTCCCTGCTGTTAATACACAGCACCCAGTGCAGGTCAGAGCCTTGCTGGAAACGACCCGTCAGGAGACATCATGGCAAGAATGAAGTTTGTTTGTGATGCGGAGCGCTGCATTGAATGCAACGGTTGCGTCACCGCCTGTAAAAACGAAAATGAAGTTCCGTGGGGCGTCAACCGCCGCCGCGTGGTGACGCTCAATGACGGCGTCCCCGGTGAAAAATCCATTTCGGTCGCCTGCATGCATTGCAGTGATGCGCCCTGCATGGCGGTCTGCCCGGTGAACGTTTTCTACCGCACCGACGAGGGCGTGGTGCTGCACGACAAGGACGGTTGCATCGGCTGCGGCTATTGCTCCTACGCCTGTCCTTTCGGCGCGCCGCAGTTCCCTTCGCAAGGCACCTTTGGTGTGCGGGGCAAGATGGACAAATGCACCTTCTGCGCGGGCGGCCCGGAAGTCAATGGCAGCCAGGC
>MERZ01000082.1:0-2579 GCA_001770785.1 Burkholderiales bacterium RIFCSPHIGHO2_12_FULL_61_11 | reverse complement strand
TACGGGCGCAACCGCCTTGCCGAGGGCAAATTGCCGGCCTGCGCGGAAATGTGCTCCACCAAGGCGCTGCTGGCGGGCGATGGCGACGTGGTCGCCGACATCTTCCGCAACCGGGTGGTGCAGCGCGGCAAGGGCGCCGAGGTCTGGGGCTGGGGCACGGCCTATGGTTCAAAACAGGCAGGTCAGCCACCTCAAGGGGGCAAATCATGATGCGAATTGCAATAGCCGCCGCGACGGTCATGGCACTTGCTGCCTGCGGCGAAAAACCGCAAACGGGTTATGGCATAAAAAGCGATGCCCCGGCATTTCAGGGCGCGCAAAACCCGTTTGTGGCGCCGGGCTGGAAGCCGGGCGACAAGAGCAGTTGGGAGCAGGCGCTCAAGGCCCGCGCGCAGAATACCCAGAACGAATACGCCAAGGTGAAGTGACCGGAGGCCCTATGCAACGCGCACGAATAGCTGTATTTTTAATGGTCATGGGTTGGGCTGGGTTTGCATTGGCGCAGACATCGACCGCGCAGCCCGCGCAGGCTTCCGGGGTCGTCACACCGGCGCCTGTGGCGCCGGCAGCGGCCGCTGGCATTCAGGGCCAGAACATTTTTGAGGTCAAGCCTGACGCCGACGCTGATCCCAACTACGCCAAGCAGACCAATGGCGAGCGCGCCAAGGTTCAGCCAGGCAACAATGCACCGATGTGGCGTCAGGTCGGTCAAGGCGTGACCGGCTACAGCAGCCTGCCCAAAAGTGAGGCACCTGAAGCTGGCAACCTGATACAGCCCTTTGTGCAATATCCGGGTTCGCGATTCACCAATGCCGGTGAAGCGTGGCGGCAGGTACGCAACAACTGGCTGATTCCTTATGGCGGCGCGCTTTTGTTGATTGTGGCTGGTGCGCTTGCCCTGTTCTACCTTGGCAAGGGCCCCATCAAGCTGGTTGGCGCCGAGACCGGGCGCAAGATTGAGCGTTTTACACACTTTGAGCGTTCGGCGCATTGGTCCAATGCCATCGCGTTTTCCATTCTGGCGATCTCGGGCATCGTCATGGCATTTGGCAAGTTCTTTTTACTGCCGGTGATGGGGCTCACGCTGCATGGCTGGCTCAGCTATGCCCTGAAAAACCTGCACAACTTCGCCGGCCCGGTGTTTGCGGTTTCCCTGCTGGTCATCATCGTGACCTTCGTGCGCGACAACCTGCCGGCCAAGGGCGACCTGAACTGGCTGCTCAAGGGCGGCGGCCTGTTGTCTGGGCACGAAGTCAAATCGGGCCGGTTCAACGCGGGCGAGAAGGTCGTGTTTTGGGTTGGCGTGTTTTTGCTGGGAGTGATCGTGGTGGGCTCCGGGCTGGTGTTGGACAAGCTGCTACCGGGACTGGTTTACGAGCGCGGCACCATGCAGGTGGCGCACATGGTGCACTCGGCGTCCAACATCTTGATGATGGCCATGTTCATGGGCCACATTTATCTGGGCACGATAGGCACCGAAGGCGCTTATCAAGGCATGAAGACCGGCTATGTCGACGAAACCTGGGCCAGGCAGCACCACGAACTCTGGTATGACGATGTCAAGGCCGGGCGTATTCCCGCCCAGCGCGATGAGCCGGCGCCGCCGAGCCAGACAGTCCAGGCCTGAACCATGAGGATTCCATGAAAAAACTTTTGATTGTGGGTCTGCTGGCCAGCGCGTCTGCGCTGGCGCTGGCCAAACTTCCACCACCCACCGAAGAAGCCAAGGCCAAAGCCGCCGAGGCAGCCGCCAAGGCGGCATGGGCCGGCAAGGTGGACGCTTATAAGTTGTGCAAGTCACAGGACAAAGTGGCCGCCAGCTATTTTGCGTCGGCCAGGGCGGCAGGCAAGGAAACCAAGCCGGCGGCAGCATTGCCAGCCTGCGCGGATCCGGGCGCTTTTGTGTACGCATCGCCTGAAGCGGCCAAGCCGCTTGAAGCGTCTGGCGCGCATTCGCCGGCGGCCACCGCAACGAGCCCGCCCGGCAGCAAGGCGCCCGCTGCGGCGATTGCACCTGACAAAAAACCCTGAGACGCCATCCCCATTCAACCTAGAAACCGCAGTTGATCGCTTGGTTTGCCTGATAAACCCGCATGAAATCGAGCTTTTTCGCCTTCAATCACGTTCACCTTTTGGGAGAGAAGCGCTACGCACCCGAGGGCACTGCGCTTGCCGCGCCATAGTACGTTGCTCCGCCTTGCGGGCAGTAGCCCGCTGCGTTGTCACGCCTTCTCTAGCACGCCAATCACAGCACCCTCGGGCGCGTCCAACTGCGGTTTCTAGGTTAAAAGGCCGGCCCGCTCAGGTTCGGCCTTTTTTGTTGTAGTCTTCAGTAATGACCTTGCCCTTGCCCCGCCTGACGCTGGCTCAAGCCCCTTTGACTTGCGAGATTGATGCCGTCAATGAATACGGCGAGCAGCTCAAGGTTTCCATTCCCGCCGAACGCGCTCTCACGGTGTATGTTGACAAGCGCGAGCTGGTCACCCTCATGACGCTGGGCGCCCACCCCGAGCTGCTGGTGCTGGGCTTCCTGCGCAACCAGCGGCTGATCAAGGAGGTGGCAGACATCGAGTCCATCA
>MERZ01000081.1 GCA_001770785.1 Burkholderiales bacterium RIFCSPHIGHO2_12_FULL_61_11 | reverse complement strand
GCGTCCTTCCAGAGCCGGATTCAATGTGGTGGACTGAAAAGCGCTGGCCCGCCAACCCGTCACGCCAAAGCCCAGCAACGCCGCGCACAGCAACACAGCCCAGGCCGCGCCGCGAAAGTTTCTTTTCTCCGTGACGCGATACAAGACGCCCAGCAGCGCGCCGGCCAGCGCCGCAAGAACGGCATAACTCGCCCCCTGCCACAAGCTGGATTGCTGCAATTGCATTGCCACTCCTGCAATGAAGCCGCTAAAAAGAAACCCCGGACTGACGGCGCCCGCCCGCAGGCTGGATGAGACCGCTAAATCCATCAACTGTTCCCAGTTATATTCAAGAATTCAATCATTCATCCCCCAAGGACAATCCGATGAGTATCCACGCCAAAAACATCTATGACAAGCTCAAGGCACTGGGCATTACCCTGCCCGCGGTGGCCGCGCCGGCAGCGGCCTACGTGCCTTTCGTGCAAACCGGAAACCTGGTCTTCCTGAGCGGCCACCTCGCCAAAAAAGACGGCCAGGTCATCGTCGGCCAGTTCGGTAAAAACATCACCACCGAGGAAGGCCAGGCGGCGACACGCGCCATCGCGATCGACCTGATGGGCACGCTGCACGCGGCCGTCGGCGACCTGAACAAAGTCAAGCGCATCGTCAAACTCATGAGCCTGGTCAACTCTACGGGCGACTTCACCGACCAGCACCTGGTGACCAACGGCTGCAGCGAATTGCTGGGCGAAGTATTTGGCGAGGCCGGCAAGCATGCACGCAGCGCCTTTGGCGTGGCGCAAATTCCGCTGGGGGCTTGCGTTGAGATTGAGCTGATTGCCGAGGTCGGCTGAGACGGCACCTGAACTGCAGCGTCGCCAAATTCATGAGGATTTCATGCACGGCCCAATCAGCAGATTCTGCGTTCTGAATTTCTTTAGATTGATCACCCGAGCAACATGACCATTCCAACCTACGACAAGTTCATTGAGCCGATCTTGCGGTTCCTGGCGACCAAACCGGACGGTGTGTCCGCGCGCGAGGCTCATGACGCAGCAGCGCGGGCACTCGGAATTTCCGAAGTAGACCGCCAGGAGCTTCTTCCAAGTGGCGCCCAGCCCATCTATAAGAATCGCGCAGGCTGGGCTCACGACCGGCTGAAGCGTGCAGGTCTCTCGAGCAGTCCCCGGCGAGGGTTTTGGCAGCTCACCACTCAAGGCCTCGCATTCGTCGCAAGTCACCTAAGTCCGCTGACGGTGCAAGAAGTTGAACAATTGGCCATTGGCTTTATGGATGTACGGCTGAAATCCGCACCGAATGGAGAGTCCTTGCCATCGCAGTCGTTAACTCAAGCGCCAACACACGAATCTGCCCTTGCAAGCCCAGACGACAGGCTTGGAGAGGCGATCGTGGAACTGCGGAAGTCGGCGGCGGCCGAACTGCTCGAAGCACTCGCCGCCGTATCGCCATCATTCTTCGAGACGATTGTTCTCGACGTGCTGCACCGAATGGGATACGGCGCGAGCCGCGCCGACCTTCAGCGCGTGGGTGGTTCAGGGGACGGTGGAATCGACGGAGTCATCTCCCTTGACAGGTTGGGACTAGAAAAGGTCTACGTGCAGGCGAAACGGTGGCAAGCTACGGTCGGTCGACCCGAGGTACAAGGCTTCTATGGTGCCCTCGCTGGCCAGCGAGCGAACAAGGGGGTTTTCATCACCACTTCGGGCTATACCTCGCAGGCCATCGAATTTGCAAGGTCGGTCGAGCGGATTGTCTTGGTGGACGGACCACGCCTTGCAGAACTCATGATCGACCATGAAGTCGGGGTATCAGCACGCACGGTCAAGATTCCAAAAATTGACAGTGACTACTTTGATGAAGACTCGGCCTAACTTTCATGAATCCAGGCCGACGCCCCGGATGATGAAAGAAACTCAAAGGTGGAGGTGCTGAGGTAGATGCCGAGAAAATTCTTTGGGAGC
>MERZ01000080.1 GCA_001770785.1 Burkholderiales bacterium RIFCSPHIGHO2_12_FULL_61_11 | reverse complement strand
TTAAGGTCGCCTTGTTGCACGTGGCCGGGCTGGGGGTCAGGATCACGCTCGCCCGCAGGTTGGGTTCTTTCACGTTAACTGTTAAGAAAGTGCGCTCGGCCGGTTCCTGCGCCTCTTTTAGCAAGCCAACCCTGGAGCTACAAAAAACCGGGGATCAGGGTTTATGCGGAAAACTTATCTTCTGTCATGTCAAGGTGCAAGGCCTTTTGGATTTTCTCCCAGGGAGTCACTGGCTTGAGGTTCTGTTCCAGCCAATCCAGCAGCATACGGATCCGCGGCAACTCGATACGGTTGGTGGGCACAAGTGCCTTGAGCCAGATATCGGGCACCTTAAAGGGCTGAAGAATCTCTACCAGCTGACCGGTTTGTATGCCTGGAGCGGCCAAATAGTCGGCAAGTACCGCAATGCCGCATCCAGCAATAGCCGCGTGACAGATTGCTGCGCCGTCGTTCGTGCGTAATTTTGGGCGCACATCGATGCCAATCAAACCCTGTGGGCTCTGGAACTCCCACCTGGCGCCTGAGGTCGTGAATACCAGACAGTCATGATCGACCAAATCCCCCGGATATTGGGGCGTGCCCTTGAGTTCAAGATAGCTTGGCGCGGCACACAAACGCCGCTTCATCAGGCACAAGGGTCTGTCCTGAACCCGTCCATAAAGCTCGGGGAGCGCTCCGATGACAATATCAAAACCTTCTTCAATCGGGTTAACGGATCTATCCGCCAAAACAATATCCATGCTGATCATGGGCTGGCTTCGCTGGAAGTCGTTGAGGATGTCGCTTAGGTACAGAACGCCCAAGGTGGTCGGCACCTTGACCCGGACATGGCCCTCCAGCTCTCCACTGGCCCGTGCCATGCCGGCCAATGCGTCATCGACTTGCCGGATCAGTTCCCTGACGGTGGGCAGATAGCGGTCGCCTACGTCGGTCAGAGTCAGCCTGCGCGTGGAACGCATGAAAAGCGGGGCCCGAATACGCCACTCCAATTGATCAATGCGCTTGGAAATGACGGACGGCACAATACCCAATTGGCGGGCAGCGCCAGAAAAGCTGCCGGCATCGACGGTAGCAACAAATGCCTTGAGATTAGACAGAGTGTCCATTATTTATCTCGATTTGGAAAAGGTATAGTTTAAAAATAACACATTGTCATGCAATTCGAAGTTAATTAACATGACTCTCCCCCTAAAGCACCTCACTCTGAAAGAGATCGCGTGACATGAACCCATCCGACAAAAACACTGGCCATCATCCCAAGAGTGCGGCATATCAGCGTATTGCAACCGAGGAGGCCTTCGCGCCACCTGAATTGCTGGACATCTACCGCAAGATTATGGAAAAGGGGGATGTCGACCCGGGCTTCAAGGGGCTCATGGGTTTCTACATGAGCAGCCCCAGTGCGCGTGCCCAACACATCATGCGATGTTTGCAGGATCTTGATCAGCTGCGTCTGCAGCACATGGATGAGTGCGGTATCGACAAACAGGTCATCGCATTGACCGCGCCCGGCGTGCAGATCATGGACAAGGCGACGGCCGTCTCGTTCAGTCAGGTTGCCAACGATCAGCTCGCCGAAGCGGTACGAAAGCATCCGACCCGCTTCGTCGGAATGATTGCGGTTGCACCGCAGGACCCGGTGGCCGCCGCCAAGGAAATCGAGCGTGGTGTCAGCAAACTGGGCATGAACTCGGTCATCATCAATTCGCACACGCAGGGAGAATATCTGTCCGACCCGAAGTTCTGGGACATCTTCGCCGCGGCCGAATCACACAACGTACCGATCTACCTCCATCCGAATTCCCTGCCAGCCAACATGATCCAGCCCTTCCAGGAGTGTGGCCTGGATGGGGCCATCTACGGTTTCGGCGTGGAAACGGGACTGCACGCGTTGCGCATCATCACGGCGGGGGGATTTGACCGTTTTCCGAAACTGCAGATGATCATCGGACACATGGGCGAAGCACTCCCGTTCTGGGCCTATCGCCTGGATTACATGCATAAGGCGACGGTGCTTTCCAACAGGTATGAAAGCGTGAAGCCATTGAAGAAAATGCCCAGCGACTACCTGCGCGAGAATTTCTTCATTACAAACAGTGGGGTCGCCTGGGAGCCGGCGATCAAGTTTTCCCAGTCCGTGCTGGGCGTGGATCGGGTCATGTATGCCATGGATTACCCCTATCAATATCAGGTTGACGAGGTGATCGCGATGGATAACATGGTGATGGCGGCCGAAGACAAGAAGAAGTTTTTCCAGACCAACGCCGAGACGGTTTTCAAGATCACCTGAATTGGCCGCAGCACGACAGTCGCTGTCACGAAGCCATACAAAAGCGCGCTGCGCTTGCGTTCGACCGAGCACGGTGCGCGCAGGACGCGGACGACCAACCAGCAATTATGAAAATAGGAGACAACCATCGGAATCACACTGCAATTCAACGTAGGCATCTGCCGACCAACCAGCAATTATGAAAATAGGAGACAACCATGGGATTTTTTATGAACAAGCGTGCCGTTTTAACCGGGTTTCTGGTGCTTTTTGCGCTGGCTGCCCAAGCGCAAGTGTGGCCTGGCCAGACCATCAAGATCGTCGTGCCTTTCACGCCCGGCACCGGCATGGACACGATTGCCCGGACGGTCTCGCCGCGGCTCAGCGAGCGGCTGGGCCAGTCGGTCGTGGTGCAAAACGTTCCGGGCGCGAGCGGAAACATAGGTGCCGACAATGTGGCCAAAGCGCCTGCCGACGGCTACACCCTGTTGATGGGCGCCAATACCATGCTGATGGCGTCGCAGCTCTACAAAAACGTTCCTTTCAATCCGGTCGATGATTTTTCGTCGGTTTCCATGGCGGCTTATGGCACCCTCATGCTGGTGGCCAATCCCAAGACCGGCATCAAGTCGATGCAGGAGCTGATCGCCCAGGCAAAAGCCAGGCCCGGTTTCATTACCTACGGCTCCCCCGGCATCGGGACGCCGCATCACATGGCCATGGAGCTGTTCAAGAGTGAGACGCAACTCTTCATGCTGCATGTCCCTTACAAAGGCACGGCAGGTTACGTGCAAGACTTGCTGGCGGGCGAACTGATGGTCGGGTTTTTGCCGGTTCACATTGCCCAGAGTTTTGTGAGTTCTGGCAAATTGACGGCGCTGGCAGTCGGCGGGACCAAGCGCCACCCGATCGCACCCAGCGTTGCCACGATTCAGGAGCTGGGCGTCAAGGGCGTCAACGTTGACATGTGGTACGCGTTTTTTGCGCCGGGCAAGACACCTGCCCCGGTTGTCAACCGCTTGAATACCGAAATCGCTGCCATCATGAACCTGCCTGAAGTACGTTCGGTGCTGTCCCGCGCCGGGCTCGACGCTGCGTCATCCACACCGAATGAGCTTGCCGCTGTGGTCAAGAAAGACTATCAGCGCTGGGGCACCGTGATCAAGCGCAATTCCATCTCGACCGACTAGTCGCTTATCGAAAGAGCCCGAAAGAGCCGGGCCTCGCCACCGGGCGCTGTCGGAAGCGGCCTTAAATGGTTTGTACATCATTCGCACCTCGATCAAGACTGGGCGCATGGATGCGCTTACGTGTGTGCGCACCTACAAGTCCCTGGCCCAGGTCGAGCGGGCGTTTCGGCCTCATCACCTGGCAGGCGTGCCATCCTGCAAAGTATGGCTGACCACCTGCACAAAAAAATATGCGCATGCACCCGACCCTCCTGGACCAGGGACTTGCAGGGTCGCTGGTGGTCTTGTTGAGCACACGAAGCAGGGCCAGTGCCAAGCGTCCGGTCAGCCAGGCGCGCAACTCGCGACCTTCCTTGCCGTTGATCCAGATCAACAAACGGTCCTGCTCCTGGACGTAGCTGACCGAGACCTGATGTATGTTCATTGCATGCAGTCGCTGCGGCGGCCGTGCGGCAAGTTGGCCTGTTAGCCTTAACCCCCATTAATGCAAGAGCTATTGAAAAGGACCGGCTTCAGCCTCAGATTTACAACAATCAATAACACGGAAGAGATGCCATGCGCCAGGACAAACTCACCACCAAATTCCAGGAAGCGCTCAGCGATGCGCAATCGCTGGCGCTCGGCAACGACAACGCCTACATCGAACCGGTCCATTTGCTGGCCGCCATGCTGAGTCAGGAAGATGGCCCGAAAGCGCTGCTGCAGCGCGCCGGAGTCAACGTCGCAGCCCTGCAGGCGGCGACCGACGCAGCGATCAAAAAATTGCCCTCAGTCTCGGGCCAGGAGCAGATCCAGGTCGGCCCGGATCTTGCCAAGCTGCTGCAGGCCACAGAAAAGGAAGCCATCAAACGCAATGACCAGTTCATCGCTGGAGAACTTTTCCTGCTGGCGCTCGCCGACAGCAAAAGCGACGTCGGCAGGCTGGTCAAGGAAAACGGACTGACCCGCAAGGCTCTGGAAGCGGCCATTGACGCCGTGCGCGGCGGCCAGAGCGTGGACAGCGCCGACGCCGAAGGCCAGCGCGAATCCCTCAAAAAATATACCCTGGACCTGACCGAGCGCGCACGCCTGGGCAAGCTTGACCCGGTGATTGGCCGCGACGACGAAATCCGCCGTGCCATCCAGGTGCTGCAGCGCCGCACCAAAAACAATCCGGTGCTGATTGGCGAGCCCGGCGTCGGCAAGACCGCCATTGTCGAAGGCCTGGCCCAGCGCATTGTGGCCGGTGAAGTGCCCGATTCCCTCAAAGGCAAGCGCGTGCTGTCGCTCGACATGGCCGCCTTGCTGGCCGGTGCCAAGTTTCGCGGCGAGTTTGAAGAGCGCCTGAAAAATGTGCTCAAGGACCTGGCCAAGGATGAAGGCCAGACCATCGTTTTTATTGACGAGCTGCACACCATGGTGGGCGCCGGCAAGGCCGAGGGCGCGATGGATGCAGGCAACATGCTCAAACCCGCATTGGCGCGTGGCGAACTGCACTGCGTGGGTGCCACCACGCTGGCCGAATACCGCAAATACGTTGAAAAAGACGCCGCGCTGGAGCGCCGTTTCCAGAAGATATTGGTGGACGAGCCAAGCGTGGAAGCCACCATCGCCATTTTGCGCGGGCTGAAGGAAAAGTATGAGCTGCATCACGGCGTGCAGATCACCGATCCGGCCATTGTGGCCGCGGCCGAGCTCTCGCACCGCTACATCACCGACCGCTTCTTGCCCGACAAGGCGATTGACCTGATCGATGAAGCCGCCAGCAAGGTCAGCATCGAGCGGGACTCCAAGCCCGAGGTCATGGACAAGCTCGATCGCCGCTTGATTCAGTTGCAAATCGAGCGCGAAGCCGTGCGCCGCGAAAAGGACGAGGCTTCGCAAAAGCGCTTTAGCCTGATTGAAGAAGAAATTGGCAAGCTGCAAAAGGAAATCTCTGATCTTGACGTGATCTGGCAGGCTGAAAAAGCCATGGCCCTCGGCTCCAAGGACGTCATGGAAGAGATTGACCGCATCCGCTTCCAGATTGAAGAGTTCACCCGTAAGGGCGACTTCAACAAGGTGGCCGAGCTGCAATACGGCAAGCTGCCCGAACTGGAAAAGCGCCTGAAGGCCGCGCAGGACAGCGAGGCGCAAAAGGACACCAGCCATGCCCCCAAGCTGCTGCGCACCCAGGTCGGTGCCGAGGAAATCGCCGAAGTCGTGGCGCGCTCCACCGGCATTCCGGTCAGCAAACTGATGCAGGGCGAGCGCGACAAGCTGCTTCAGATGGAGGGCAAATTGCACCAGCGCGTGGTGGCGCAGGACGAAGCCATTGGCGCAGTCGCCAACGCGATTCGCCGCTCACGTTCCGGCCTGAGTGATCCGAACCGCCCGACCGGCTCCTTCCTGTTCCTGGGCCCCACCGGCGTCGGTAAAACCGAACTGTGCAAAGCGCTGGCGGGCTTTCTGTTTGACAGTGAAGACCACCTGATTCGCGTCGATATGAGCGAGTTCATGGAAAAGCATTCGGTGGCCCGCCTGATTGGCGCGCCGCCGGGCTATGTCGGTTACGAGGAAGGCGGGCATTTGACCGAAGCCGTGCGGCGCAAGCCCTACAGCGTGCTGCTGCTCGACGAGGTTGAAAAAGCCCACCCGGATGTCTTCAACGTGCTGCTGCAGGTGCTCGATGACGGACGCCTGACCGACGGCCAGGGCCGTACGGTCGATTTCAAAAACACCGTGATCGTGATGACCAGCAACATTGGTTCGCCGATCATTCAAACCATGGTGGGCCAGCCCTACGAAGAGATCAAGGACGCGGTGACGGACGAGCTCAAGAACTACTTCCGCCCCGAGTTCTTGAACCGCATCGACGAGACTGTGGTGTTCCATGCACTCGACGCAAAAAACATCGAAGCCATTGCCCGCATCCAGCTCAAGGTGCTGATGGAGCGTCTGGCCAAGATGGACCTCACACTGGAAGTCTCGGAAACGGCCATTTCCGAGCTGGCCAAGGTCGGCTTCGATCCGGTGTTCGGTGCGCGGCCGCTCAAGCGCGCCATTCAGCAGCGCATTGAAAACCCGCTGTCCAAGCTGCTGCTCGAAGGACACTTCCCGCCCAAGAGCGTCATTCCGGTCGATGTGGACCCGATCCGCGCGCCGGGGGTATTCAGCTTCGGGCAGGAGGCGCACTGAACTTTCGCCCGGTCAAAGGCGGCGTAAACATCATGCTGCCTGGCGGGGTGAATCCAGGGGCCTCGTCCTTGGTCACCACCCGAGGCCCAGTCTGCGTGAGTATGTCGCTGCGCACACGGTGGATCAGGTCGTCTTCCAGGCAGCCTCCGGAGATCGAGCCGATGACCTGTCCGTCTTCGCGGATCACCAGCCAGGAACCCAAGGGCCGCGGGGCAGAGCCCCAGGTCTGCACCACCGTGGCAAGGGCGAGGCGATGGCCTGACTGCAACCACTCAACACTTTTTCGCAGAACGACGAGATCAGTACTGTCCATAAAGCCTTGTCCTTCGACTTTGAGATAGACAGGGGAAAGCCGGTTAACAGACTGACGCCAGAAAGGCTCATGAAACCCTTGGGGGGCCGCCACGCAAGGCAAAAAAGCCCCGATAAAGTGCAACGCTGAGCACCATGCCCCAGGTCATGCCCATGAACATGCCGCCCAGCATGCCCGACAGCGCGTTCTCGCCAGACGTCAGCGTCCAGCGCGAAAACCACAGTGCGCCTGCGGTCATGCCGATCAGCATCCAGCCCGAGCACATCAGGTTCTGCGCCCACAGCGAGCACAGGTAGCGTCCGCAGTGCGCCCTGAGCAGTCGCAAGCTCGGGATGGCCAGCAGACCGCCCGCCAGCATGCCGGCGTGCATGCCCGGCAGAAACTCCATATGCAGCTTGAGGCTGTCAAGAAACCCGAGCGCGGCAGACTGCGCGCACAGGTCATTCAGACGGGCCGGGCCGGCATGAGCGCCGTCATACAGCAGTCCCAACAGCATGCCGCCGAAGCCGAGCGACAGCATGATGTGCGGCGGGGACAATCCGGCGCGCTGCGGTCGCACCCAAGTCAGGGCTGCGCACCCCAAAGCGACGGCGGCGAGCGTGATCAGGATGACTGCGAGTTCCTTGCCTTCCGTGAGGGAGGCAGGCTGGCGAATGGACCATAGGGTAATCCCAACCAGCGAAACGAGTACGGCCGGCGTGAATGTGGCGGATCCGAAGCTACGAACCATCCAGTAGGGCGGGGTGTTCACGTTCATTATTCAGGCGGCCATGAAAAATTAAAGGCGCGCATTTCGGGTAAACCCCATGGCGAGACAGGCGTGACGCCATCAATATTTCTACGTACACAAATAATGGCCAAATCAGCTTTCCCATAAAAAACAGGGTCGATGCGTAAACTTTAGTCCTTGTCACTGTTTTTTGCCCGGCGTGTGAACGAAGCGCACCAGGAATGCATGAGCGTCCGTTTTGAGTCACGAAAGTGCTTCCCTGTTCGGGGGGCTGTTCAACTGCAACAAAACATCCAGATGAAAACTTGTCTCCTTGGCGCGGCGCCCTCTTCTTCTTCGAACTCCTGGCTTTACCTGCTGGAGCGCTTCGACATTGGCGTGGTTCACCTTGACCTTGAGTTGCACGTCATCGGCATGAATGACTACGCGCGTCGCAGTCTGCCGGTGCAGGAAAAGCTGCCATTCGGCAAGCTGGTGACGTCTTTCCATCCAGAAGCCGCCCAGGCCAAGGTCAAATTCCTGCTGGGCCAAGCCGAATGCCCGGTCAACAATGCCCCGCCCATGACGATGATGATCAACATTCCCGACCGGGTGCTGCTCATCAAGGTGTCCAAGATCGGGGATATGCAAGGCGTGACGACCGGCTACACCCTGGTTTTTTATGACATCACCGAGGTCGTCAGCCAAGAGGTGGATGTCAGTTCAGCGCGAGGCAATCGCGAGGCCGGCGAGAAGCGCCAGTTGCTCAAGATTCCAA